>CAWCRQ010000061.1:0-15971 GCA_963797885.1 uncultured Acidobacteriaceae bacterium
ACGCTTTGATTTGGACGACCTCACCGCACCCCTTCGCCACAAGACCGTCCCAAGTCATCGCCTGTCCTACTGGTATTTCCTCGGAGGCATCACCCTTTTTCTCTTCGTGATCCAGGTGCTGACCGGGATCTTGCTGCTCCTCTATTACCGTCCGGGCGCCAACGAGGCCTTCGAAAGCGTCCAGTACATCATGACTCGTGTCAGATTTGGCTGGCTGGTTCGCTCCATCCACTCCTGGTCCGCCAATCTCATGATTTTTACTGCCTTCGCGCACATGTTCAGCGTGCTCTTTCTCAAGGCCTACCGCAAACCGCGGGAGCTGACTTGGGTCAGCGGTGTGCTGCTTATATTTCTTGTCATGGGATTTGGGTTCAGCGGGTATCTGCTGCCCTGGAACACGCTGGCCTTCTTCGCCACCAAGGTCGGCACCGAGATTACGGGGCAGATTCCGATCGTCGGTAAGCCCATGATGATCTTTCTCCGGGGCGGTGAAGATGTGACGGGAGCCACGCTGACCCGGTTCTTTGGATTCCATGTCGCCGTTCTACCCGGAATTGCAACCGTGCTGCTCCTGGTGCACCTGTTGCTGGTGCAGCGCCTTGGCATGAGCATTCCGCCGAAACTGGAAGTGCAGTGGACCGCGGATCCGTCTGCCCAGCGGGAGATGAAATTCTTTCCCAACTTCTTGCTGCGGGAATTGATGGCTTGGTACGTGGCCCTGGGAGTGTTGGGCGCGTTGGCAGCAGTCTTCCCGTGGAACCTTGGGGTCAAGGCAGATCCTTTTGTTTCTGCGCCAGCGGGAATCAAGCCCGAGTGGTACTTCCTCTTCATGTTCCAAACGCTCAAGCTCATCCCGTCCAAAGTGTGGTTCATCGACGGGGAGGTTCTGGGTGTAATTGCTTTCGGCCTGGTCGGCTTGTTGTGGCTGCTGCTGCCCTTCTTTGAGAGTGACCAACCCTCACATATGAAACGGTGGATCACTGGACTTTCTGTCTTTGCTCTTGCGTACGTTGCAGGGATGAGTGTTTATGGCCTTCTTGCGAAATAAGCTCCGACCGTTCAACGCCGCCATTATCGGGCTGGCCGGCCTCGTCGTGTTCGCATCTTGCCTAGGTTACGGGCAAACCAAGAACTCTTGCCTCGATTGTCACTCCACCTTGCCTGATCCCCTGGGAGTGAGCCAGGAGAAGTTCAGCCAGGACATACATGCGCAAAAGGGTTTGACATGCGCCAGTTGCCACGGCGGCGACCCAACCACCGACGATGCAGACAAAGCCATGAGCCCAAAGGCGGGCTGGAAAGGCAAGATCGATCGCAAACAGATCCCGCAGTTGTGCGGAAGTTGTCATTCGGATCCCGCCTACATTCGGCAATTCAACCCCAGTTTGCGCACCGACCAGTTGGACCAGTACCGCACCAGTGTGCACGGTAAGCGCTTCGCGGCGGGCGACACGAAGGTAGCCGTGTGCACGGATTGTCACAGCGTCCACGATATAAAGGTGCCCCGCGATCCCCGCTCCACGGTGAACCCGGTCAACGTGGCGAGCACCTGCGCCCGCTGCCATGCGGACGCCAGTTACATGCAGGGATATTCCATTCCCACGGATCAGTTCGCCAAATACAGCGCAAGCGTGCACCACGTAGCGCTAGCAGTGCGAGGCGATCTGAGTGCGCCCACCTGTTCAACCTGTCATGGAAACCATGGCGCGGCGCCGCCAGGCGTAGACAAGGTTCAGAATGTGTGCTCGAACTGTCACGCTTTCCAAGCCCAGATGTACGAGAAAAGTACGCACAAAAAGGCCTTTGACGCGGCTTCTCTTCCCGGATGTGTCGTGTGTCATAGCAATCATGGCATCAGACACCCAACCGACGCGATGCTTGGCACTGGTCCTGACGCCGTCTGCATGCGGTGTCATACCCCAGGTGATGCCTGTGATCAAGCCAGGGCAGCATTACTGAGTAACTTGCGTCGATTGGACGAGGCCAATAAAAACGCGGACTCGGTTGTCCGTGTCGCCGAGGCTTCTGGCATGGAGGTGAGCGAGGCTCGCCTGGGACAGGATCAGGCGCGGGATTCGCTGACCAAGGCTCGCGTCACGATCCATAGCTTCCAGACCGACTTGGTGGATCAGGATATTCAAGCTGGCCTGAAGATCGCCGCCCAGAACCTGCAAGCTGGGAAGGATGCGATGGTTGAACGCAACTATCGCCGTCTCGGGTTCGGAATATCCGTCATTGCCATCGGGATAGTGCTGGCTGGGCTTCGGCTGTACATCAAGAAGATAGAGAGTTAGGGCCACGCATGAACCCCTGCAGGCGCACGCTGCCCATAAATCGGTTTTGGGTAGGGCACGGCTTCACAGCCTGCGGAAAAAGTCATCTTGATAGCTCGAAGGCGTGTCAGCGGCTAAAGCCGCGATTGATTTTGCTGCACTTACGGCGCGGCTGAAGCCGCGCCCCTTCAAAACAAAGTCAAAACCGGAGTTTTTCCGCAGCCTGGTTCAGCCGTGCTGTTCAGGATCTGGAAGAATGCAGGCTTTAGCCCCTGAGGCGCGTGCCTTCCGAGCTAAAAACATTTATGAAGCCAGCTTCCTGCTTCAACTCCTAGCCGCGCAAGGTGGGCGCGCCACGCATTTTATGCCCTCCGCAGGGTCAGCAGCGTGATCTCCGGCGGGGCGCCAATCCGCACCGGGAAGCCGAGGGTTCCGAGTCCGCGGTTCACATAAAGCGCGGCCTTCTGTACGCCGTTGCTCGCGGGCGCGCTAAAGGCGTGCATGGGCAGGTGATAAAGTCCGGCGACGAAAGGCGTGATCAAGCGAGCCGGGCTGACGCTGTGATCCACGATCTCAAACCTTACCTGCCCGCCGTGAGTGTGACCGGCTAGGCTGAGTTCGATGCCGAGCTCGGCCGCGCGGTGAAACGAATTCGGATTGTGCGAAAGCAACAGGTTCGGCATATCGCGCCGGATCAAAGGCTCGATTTCCTGCAACATGGGCCCAGAATGAGGATGATCGCCCTCGCCCCTCGTCATGTGATCGCGCTGATAATCGACGCCCAGCAGATTGAAGCGGGCTCCGTTGTGCTCGATGACCGCGCTCGAGGCGCGCAGCAGCCGCATTCCCTTTTCGCGGAAGAGCCGTTCCGCGTCATCTTCCACTCCCGCATAAATTTCGTGATTGCCATTGCATCCCCAGACGCCAAGCGGAGCGCGGAGGCGGCTCAACTCGGTGATGCAGGTGTCCAGCGGATCGCCTTCGCCCGAGATGAAGTCTCCCGTAACAAAAGAAATGTCAGGGTGCAGGCGGTTCGCCATATCGACGGCGCGCGCGATTTCGCGAGGGGGCATGTAGTCGCCAATGTGGATGTCGCTAAGCTGAGCAATGCGCAGTCCATCCAGCTGCGGCGGAAGATCGGCCACGGGCACGTCGACGCGCTCGATGGTGTAACGCAAGCGGCCGGCGGCAAATCCGTAAGTGGCGGCGAGAAAGGGAAAGCCGCCAGCGAAAGCGGCGGCATATTGAAAAAAAGTTCGGCGCGAGGGACTGAACCCATCGGCGACCGCTCCGGGACGAAGCCGGGCCGCTACATTCGCGACCCACTCGATCGCTCCCACCGATTCCACTGCCAGGAATCCAAAGAACGAAGCAACCAGCCACAGGCGGGCAAATGTGGAGAGTGTTTTGCCGAGGTGGACGCTGCCCACGCTGAGGCGCGAGACCCCGTGGCCAAGCAGCGGATCGAGAAGCGTAGCCAGCAGCACAGCGGCTAGAGCGATCAGTCCGGCATGAAGCCCGAAGCGCCAGTTGCCATTCGAGAACGAGCCAATCCACGTCCACGCCCGCACAAACCAGAAGCGCTGGACGGCGTAAACAGCTAAGAGAAACAGCGCTAAGAAAAGAACTCGGGTAAGAATCAGGGTGAGGACTCCGTTATGGAACTCTCTTGCTGGTTAGATGCATCGCGGGCAGAAGAAGGCTCGGATGCAGACATGAAACCCCCTACAATAAAAAAAACAGAGGATTTCTCCTCTGCTTCTCTCCGGCTTGTACCCTCCCCCAGGTATTTGCCAAAAATCCAAACTTACTGGATCGGGGCCTCGGTTCCGGCGCAAGAGCCGACGCTACCGGATTGGCCGGCGTTGCGCACTACTGCATCCTGGATCGAGCAGAAGGAGTTCACGCCCGTAGTGTTCAGCTGATACGGGTTTGCCCACGCAGCATAGCCGTCGGACGTGCCCACCGCAGTGAAGGTATAGCCGCTCTTGCTGCCCGCCGCCAGATTCGAGTCGATCAAGCAAGCGAGAGCCGTGGTGGGAACAGTTCCGCCGGTGCAGGTGCCCTGCAGCACGCTCAGGCTGGACGCAAAGCCCACCGTCGGGAAGGCGGAGTTGTATGAAACCATGGCCGTGTTGATGGTGCGAATCGATGCCACTGCGGACGACTCATTCGACGCAATACGCGCGCGCAGCAGGTTCGGAATAGCAATCGCGGCGATGATCAGGATGATTGCGACCACGATCAGCAGTTCGATGAGTGAGAAGCCCTTTTGTTTACGCATTCAAATTGTCCCCGTCTCCGTTTGACTGTTTTGGTTGGATGACCAACTCCCTCGTACTATCGCACCCTGAGGGGCAGAAACCCAAGTAACCGAAGTCAGGTCCCCAAGTGACGGAAGTCAGTTGTCCTTCTGGTCGCAGTTGGTTCAACACGTGTTAATACCTTCGGAGTTAACGGGCGAGGGTAGAGACGCCCCGAAGCAGGCGCAAGCCGCCATTGGGCGCGTCTCCAAACATGGTGTCGAACCGGTTTACTGATGGCTGGCAACTACTGGCTGACAGCTGAAACCTCGGCTTCGTGATGGCTACAAACGGCTGTCCATCTTTCGGGGTCTGTGCGAAATCGGGCCATGTGGCTATCGTCGTTTCATGGGATGACACTGATTCCCCGGAAGGATTTATCCATGAAGCATCTCGCACTGTTCTTGTCGGCATTCTCTCTGGTTGTCTGCGGTAGCGTGAGCGCCTCGGTTACTGAAATACGCCAGGATTTTTTCAATCAAAGAGCCAACCTGTCTGCCACTGCCATCATGTCGGCTCCGACGGGCGACGCCAGCTACCTGATCAGCGTCTACGAATCAACCACGAGTTGTGCAATCGTGCCTACGTTGCGCTGGATTGACGAAAATGGAGTCGCGCGTTCCCAGCAAGGCATCATCGGACCTGCCAGCCTCGGAGTAGATGGAGGACTAGAAGTGGGAAACTGCTACCTATCTCTCCTTGCGAAGGTTAGGGTCCATGCAAAAACGACACCCACGGTTGAAACTGACGGCGATAATAACTACCGTTTCGTTTACTCCCTTTACGTCTCAGGACTGGGTTTTTGGCCAAGCGGGGTACAAGGGCAAGGCGGTCTGTCTAAGGTAACTGGCGCCCTGCCTGTCGGCATCGTTCCCTCGTTTGCCGCTTATTACAAAGCGCCGGTCAGCACCAGCGCGCTGCTGGTGGCGTATTCGACCGGCTCCGCGGGTTTGGACGTGCCCTACCTGAGTTGGGCGGACGAGAACGGCTACAACTCTCTGCAAGTGCCAATCGGAACGCCGGCGGTGGTTCCGTTGAGAATCGCCGGAGGCACCAAAGTCTGGATTCACACTTATAAAGGGGACACTACGTGGTATGCGCTCATTGTCTTCGGAGAACCGGCCACAGGCCCGACCACAGGTCCTCCTTTCGGCGACTATGAAGCGAATTTACTCGATTGGACCAGCGCCACCTACCCGAATTGGCAAACACTTTTTACCGCGGGCAGCGCTGGCGCAAATATTCTTCTGTTGAGCGATGTGACGCAACCGGCAAATAACGGAACGGTCAGCGAAGGACTGCAGATCTATTGGGCAAAGGAGGCGACCGGTTCCTGTGCGTCGGCGCTAATGGCGGATCCCTCTGGAATCCCAGCCACCTGCGTTTCTCCTGTTTTCGTCGGCAGCAACAGTCCGTTGCAATTCAGAACGTACAACGCAACAGGATTCGAATGGGGGCCCTCCCCGCCTTACAGCGCGGAGGTGGATGTGCTTCAGTTCTAAACCGCGTTCCACAAATCGTTCTTTGAAAGGGGCCCGGCTTCACAGACTGCGGAAAAAGTAGGGAAATGTTGGTCCCCATCTATCTACTCCCGGTTACCGTGTGGCGAGCGGCTCCTGCGAGCGCAGAGCGGCAACGCGGTCACGGGCGTTCTGGAGGGCGCGCTTGACGTGACGAGGCGCGGTGCCGCCGGGCAGGTCGTGCAGTCCGAGCACCTCAGTAAGTCCGAGGCAGGAGTGGAACGCGGCGTCAAAGCTGGGGTGGATCGCTTGCAGATCGGCGAGGGGGAGTTTTTGCAGATCGCATCCGCGCTCCACGGCCAACTGCACAGCCTTGCCGACCGCTTCGTGGGCGAGGCGCGAGGGTACTCCGCGTTCGACGAGGTATGCGGCCGCGGCCCAGGCGTTCATATAACCTGAACTTGCGGCCTGATTCATCTTGGCTTCGTTGAATTCTACGGTGTTCATAAATCCCGTCACGAGCGGCAACATGCCGATGATCGTGTCGGCGGCGTTGAACGTGGGCTCCTGCGTTTCCTGCAAGTCTTTGTTGTAGGCGAGGGGCAGGCCCTTTACTAACGTTTGCAGCGTGGTGGCGCAACCCATGACGCGCGCCGCTTTGCCGCGCACCAGTTCCAGCAAGTCGGGATTTTTTTTCTGCGGCATGGCACTGCTGCCGGTCGAATAAGGCTCGGGTAACTCGACAAAACCGTACGCGGGCGTGGAGAACAAGATCATCTCTTCGGCCCAGCGGCTGAGGTGGAGAGCGAGGAGGGAAAGCGCGTCGACGAATTCGATGGCAAAGTCGCGGTCGCTGGTCGCGTCGATGCTGTTCGCCGTCGGGCCATCAAAACCCAGCTCCGCGGCCATGGCTTGACGATTGAGGGTGAGCGTCGCTCCGGCTACGGCGCCTGATCCCAATGGACAAAGGTTCACGCGCTTGCGGCAATCAGCGAGGCGCGAGGCGTCGCGGAGAAACATTTCTATATAAGCCAGTAACCAATGCGCTACTAAGACGGGCTCCGCCGGCTGCAGGTGCGTGTAGGCTGGCATGGCTGCGCTGGCCGCGGCCTCGGCGCGCGCGAGGATCGCCTCGATCCAATCGGCGATCAAGTTTCGCAGGGTATCGATGCTCCGGCGCACGAAGAGCCGGAGGTCGGTCGCGATCTGTTCGTTGCGGCTACGGCCGGTATGCAACTTGTAGCCAGTGGCGCCGATCAGCGCGGCCAGTTGCTTTTCTACGAAGTGGTGAACGTCTTCGGCTTGCGGATCGTTGAGAAACTCTGGAGACGATGCAGCGCGGTGGCCAATTTCTTCCAGGGCTTTCACGATTTCGGAAAGCTCTTCGGAAGAAAGCACTCCGGCGTGTTCGAGAGCGTTGGCGTGGGCGCGGCTGGCAGCGAGTTCGAAGGGCAGCAGCCGGTGGTCGTAGGGGAACGAGCGCTGCCATTTTTCAAATTCGGGGTCAAGCGGCTGCCGGAAGCGGCCGGACCACATCTTCACGGCGCGACCTCAGGGGCTAAAGCCCCAGTCAAATCAATGCCTCTATCGCAGCGCTGAAGCGCTGCGCCACCCAAAAGCATGTCGCCCACAGGCGGCACACCACCCAGAATCCACATCTTCATTGCGCAACCTCTACCTTTGCTTTCGCCTGCGTCTGGGCGCGGCAACGCGAGGGCAATCCGAGGATGCGGATGAAGCCTTCGGCGTCTTTCTGATCATAGCCTGCGCCCATGGTGAATGAGGAGAGGTCGGTGCGGTAGAGCGAGTAATCGGACTTGCGGCTGACCACGTCGACGTTGCCTTTGTAGAGCGAGAACGTGACCGAGCCGGCCAGGTTCTGTTGCGTGGTTTCGACGAAGGCGTCGAGCGCTTCGCGCAGCGGCGTGAACCACAGGCCGAAGTAAACGAGCTCGGCATACTTCAGCGCGACGTGCTGCTTGAAGTGGAGCAGATCGCGATCGAGGCAGAGGGCTTCGAGTTGGCCGTGGGCTTCGAGTAGCAGCGTGCCTCCGGGAGTTTCATAGCAGCCTCGGGACTTGATGCCGACGAAGCGGTTCTCGACCAGGTCGATGCGGCCTACCGCGTTGCGTCCTCCGATTTCGTTCAGCAGTTCGACTAGCGATACGGGATCGAGAGCCTGGCCGCTCACCGAGACGGGCACGCCTTTTTCGAATCCGATTTCAACTTGCTCCGGCTGATCGGGAGCCTCTTGCGGCGATTTCGTCCATTGCCAGGTGCTCGGGAACGGCGGGTTGGCGGCCTCTTCGAGTTCTCCGCCCTCGTGGCTTAGGTGCCAGAGATTGCGATCGCGGCTGTGGATCTTCTCGCGGCTCGCGGCGACGGGAATGCCGCGCTTCTCGGCGTAGTCGAGACAATCTTCGCGCGATTTCAGGTCCCACTCGCGCCACGGCACAACCACTTTCAGATCGGGAGCGAGCGCCTGGTAGGCCATCTCGAAGCGCACCTGGTCGTTGCCTTTGCCGGTGCTCCCATGGCTGAGGGCTGAGGCGCCTTCGCGCAGCGCGACCTCGACCTGATGCTTCGCGATCACCGGGCGAGCGAGTGAGGTGCCGAGCAGATACTTGTTTTCGTACACCGCGCCCGCTTTGAGCGCGGGCCAGACGTAGCCGGTAAGGAATTCTTCGCGCAGATCTTCGACCACCACCTTACTGGCTCCAGTTTTGTAGGCCTTCTCCATCACGGCCTCGAGGTCGTCTCCCTGGCCTATGTCGGCGACCATGGCGATCACTTCGTAGGCATAGTTTTCCTTGAGCCAGGGGATAATGATGGAGGTATCGAGCCCACCGGAGTATGCGAGAACAATCTTCTCTTTTTCAAGCACGTCTTTTTCAAGCACGTCTTGCTTAGGCATGTGCGCTCCTAGCGGGGAAGCGGCCGCCGCCGCCGCCCAATAGCCAAACGAGAATGGCTTTTTGAATGTGCAGACGATTTTCCGCTTGATCGAAAACGACCGAGTTCACCGAGTCGATCACCTGGTCGGTCACCTCACAGCCGCGATGCGCGGGGAGACAGTGCATGAATAGCGCATTGGGCTTGGCGAGTTGCATGAGCGCGGCATTCACCTGGTACGGCGCGAAGATGGCGGCACGGTCTTGCGCTTCCTGTTCGTGCCCCATGCTGGCCCAGGTATCGGTGTAAACGGCATCGGCTCCGATAACGGCTTTGCGCGGATCGGTCAGGAGGCGGAGGGAAGCCTTGGTCTGGTCCGCAATGGCCTTGGCCATGGTGACGATGACGGGATTGAGCCCGTAGCGCTGCGGCGTGGCAATGGAAACTTTCGAGCCTACGGAGGCTCCCGCCAGAAGCAGGGAGTGCGCCATGTTGTTGCCATCGCCAACGTAGGCGAAATGAATTTTCGAGAGATCGCCGAAATGTTCCTGGAGGGTGAAGAAGTCGGCGAGCGCCTGGCAGGGATGTTCGAGCTCGCTGAGGGCGTTGATCACGGGAACGTCGGCGTAGGTGGCCATCTCTTCGACGACCGCATGGCTGAACGTGCGGAGCACGATGAGGTCGATCCAGCGTTCGAGGTTGTGGGCGATGTCGTAGAGAGACTCGCGGGCATTGAGGCGGCTGGCCGTCTGGTCGACGAAAAACGTGCTGCCACCCAGGCTGTCCATGCCGGCTTCGAAGGTTAGGCGGGTGCGCAGGGAGGGCTTCTCGAAGAACATGACCATCTGCTTGCCGGCGAGCACGCCGCGGAATTCTGCCGGACGCTGCTTGAGCATGGAGGTGAGGCTAAAGAGCGTGAGGATTTCGGCGGGGGCGAGGTCGTGGATGGAGACGAGATCGCGGGGCGCGACCGGTTCGGGCAGCAGGCCGGGGGGGTGCGTCTTCGGTGAGTTGGTTAGTGCCATAGGATCGGTTCTCATCTGCGTTTCGAAACACTCCATTTCCGGAAAAATCCGATTGCGGTTGGCGGGGTTGGCCCCGGCAAACCGCTTACGACAGCTCGCGAATACGTCGGGCGAGGGCTTGCGCTTGCCTTTTGTCGGTCGCGATGACGAGCACGGTGTCGTCGCCGGCGATGGTGCCGACGACCCCAGGCCAGCGCGAGGCGTCGAGGGCGGCGGCGACAGGCTGCGCACTGCCCACCGTGGTTTTCACCACCAGCAGGTTCTGGGCCTGGCGGATTTCGACCACAAACTGGCGCGCGAGATGCATGACCGAGGGCAGAACGCCTTCGGCGCCCACGCTCGCGCCATTGCGCCGATAGCCCTCGGGACCTTTGACGAGTTTCAGCTCGTGGATATCGCGGGAGAGGGTCGCCTGGCCGACGTCGAAGCCCTTGCGCTCAAGCCGGTGCTGGAGAGAGTCCTGGCTTTCGACAGAACTTTCGTCGAGCAGATCGAGGATCGCTTTGTGGCGGGCTGTTTTCGACATGAATAAAAATGCAACTGAATGAATAAGTATCCATACATGGGCAGGGTCGTGTCAAGCGGGAAATCGAAGAGCGATCACCACAGGGGGCACAGGGGAACACAGGGAAAATCGGGTTTCCCCTGTGTTCCTTTCTGTCCCCTGTGTTCCTTTCTGTCCCCTGCGTCCGTTGTGGTTAGTTAAGCCGCGGTGAGGGGCTCGCGGGAAGCGATCCGGCGCAATTCGAGCATACGGTGGCGTACGTAGCCGTCCTCGGTCAAATGGGCGGAAGCAATGGCCTTGCGGCTGCTGCCCACCATCTGGTCAAGGGGGTGGCGCTGGGGGAACTGCGGGTCGAGTTCCCGGCAGAATTCACAAGGCCGGCTGGAGCGGGTGTCGAAGCGACTGACGACGGCTGGGTCGATGTGTTCCACGGAAGGCGGCTCCTGGGAGAGGCGAGAACGGATTCGCCCGCGTTGTAGGGCAGAGTCATAATACTCCGCCCCGGCTGATTTATGGATTGTTGACCGACGCCTTATCTAGTACAGGCTTTTGTACTACAAGGAATGGGACCTGCACAAGGCGTGAGTAGTGGGCTACTTTGAAGAAAGTAGCCCACTGCCTTGGCGGGCGCAAACTTCCTGCTCTTTTTTCCGGTTCTTTCGCGCTCGCGGGAGGCTCAGACGCAAAAAGCGCGGAAATTCCGGTTGTGGCTGAATTCGGATCGAAGAAAAAATCAGACTGCGGGCTGCTCGATTATGCTTTTAGAAGTTCAGCAAGTTCGCTCCGGATTTCCTCTAACCGATCCTGTCTGCGGTAATATTCTGCCTTGGCTGCACCGCTGGGGTTCGCCTGTCGCCAATACAGCTCGTTGGCGTAATGGATGAAGTGCATCTCTTCCTGCAAGGCCGTGATTCTCGCTTTCCTCGTGGCTTCGGGGTACTGTCTCCATTTCATCGGCATCATCCTCCGAGAACATTAAAGTTCGGCTAAAAGGCAATCCGCCTGCCAGTCTCTGGGCAGGGGGAGCAAATTCGCCACTACCGAAGTTCCTGCGATGGTGAGCGGCGACGTTGACCACGATTTCTGGCATGATAGGGCCACCGTTTTTTCTGAAGTCACTCTGGAAGCCGTGTGAATCGCGCTGACGCCAACCCGAGCACCGTGTTCTTCTTCGACGTGGACAATACACTGCTCGACAACGACCGCGTGACGGAAGATCTGAAGTGGCACCTGGCGAATAAAGTGGGCGAGGCCAGCGCGCGGCGCTATTGGGAAATCTTCGAAGAGTTGCGCACGGAACTCGGATACGCCGACTATCTGGGGGCGCTGCAGCGTTATCGCATCGAGCAGCCGCGAGAACAGAAGCTGCTGGCGGTGTCGCACTTCATGGTGAATTATCCCTTTGCGAACCAGCTGTTTCCGGGGTCGCTCGAGGCGGTGGCGCACGCGCGGCGGCTGGGGCGGCCGGTGATTTTGAGCGACGGCGATGTGGTTTTTCAGCCGCTCAAGATCGACCGCTCGGGCTTGTATGAGATTTTCGAAGGGCACGTTTTGATCTATATCCATAAGGAACAGGAGCTGGACGATGTGGCGGCGACTTATCCGGCGACGCACTATGTGATGGTGGACGACAAGGTGCGTATTCTGGCTGCGATCAAGAAATATTGGGGCGTGCGGGTCACGACGGTGTTTCCGCGCCAGGGACACTACGCGCTGGATGCGGCGCTGGTGGCCAAGTATCCGACGCCGGATATCACGCTGGAGCGAGTTGGGGAGTTGCAGAAGTATTCGTTGGAAGAGATTTTGGGAGCAGCAGGAAGTTGAGATGGCTGCGAGCTGCGTGCTACGTGCTAACCCCAACATCCGTTTTGCTCGTAGCTCGCGACAGTTTTCTCCGCTACTCGCTCTCTTCTTCTTCCTGGGGCGCGCCGGCTCGGACTAAATTTGCCAATTCCCGGCTCAGGCTGGCGCGGCTGGCCTCGGGCAGGTCCAAAAAGCGGAAAGGCTGGAGACATCCTTTGGTGGCCCACAGGGGAAATAACATGTGCGCGCGGCAGCGGATGGTGGTGCAGCCGAGGTGGAACAGGACGGTCACCAGGATGCCTTCGTCGAGCGGGCGTTCGAGCGAGAGCAGGCCGCCGTTGACGGAGAGCTGACTCATGCGGCCGCGGATCTGACGGCCGTTTTCGAGCACCACCAGGGCAAGGATGGAGCCGAGGAGCTTGACGCGCGAGCCCCGCCGTTGTCCCTTTTGCGCACTGGCTGAGGAGGGCATTCTCATCAATTTTGCATCAGGCGGTGGCGGGAGGGCACATTACGAAAGTCAGGCGGCTGGTTTTGGCCGCGTTTCCTTTCGGTGAGCAGTGAGAAGAAAATAGAAATGTGCGTGACAAAGGTCACATCCTTCCGGTAACGGGGCGTCTACGCTCAGAGAGTAAGGATGTCCTCATGGCAACGCAAGCTCATAACGAAATTCGAAGCGAAATTCATTCCGCGATTCCGCCCATAGAGATTTCGTCAATTCCGCTTCCGACGCCGGGTGAGCCGCGGCCGAAACCGGCTGCCAAAACAGCAAAGAAATGTGTCCGCCGCGCCGATCGCGACAGCTCGCAGATCATGCGTCGCAGCTTCCAGTCCGGGTTCCTGTTGCTGAACCTCTGGATCGGCGGCATCTTCTACTTCTGGGTTCGTCAATTTGAGCCGGGCGGTGCACCAAGCTCCTTGCACCGCCCGGCCGGGGTCGAGGGCTGGCTGCCGATCGCCGGCCTGATGAACCTCAGGTACCTCACGCTGACTCATCATGTTCCGGCGCTGCATCCGGCGGGCATGTTTCTGCTGATTGCGTCTCTTGCCATGTCGTTTCTGTTCCGCAAGGCATTTTGCAGCTGGCTGTGCCCGGTGGGAACGATCTCGGAATACTTATGGCGTGCGGGGCAAAAACTCTTCCGGCGCAACTTTTTCCTGCCGCGCTCGATCGATATCGGACTGCGTGGGATGAAGTATCTGCTGCTCGGCTTCTTCGTGTGGGCGGTCACTTCGATGGCGGCGGATGAACTCGCCGCTTTTATGAACAGTCCCTACGGCGTGATCGCCGACGTGAAAATGCTGAACTTCTTCCGCCACATTGGTCAAACGGGTGCGATCACACTGGGCGTGCTGGTGGCCGCGTCGCTGTTTATTCAGAATTTCTGGTGCCGCTACCTGTGCCCGTACGGGGCGCTGCTGGGGATCGCTTCGTTCTTCAGCCCGGTGCGCATTCGTCGCAATCCGGAGACTTGCATTGATTGCGCGAAATGCTTCAAGGCGTGTCCTTCGGCGCTGCCTGTCGACAGGCTGGTGACGATCAAATCGGCGGAATGCACGGGCTGCCTCGAATGTCTCGCGGTGTGTCCCGCAAAAGATACGCTCTGGCTGTCGTTGCCCAGTTTTCCCCTGCCGAAGATTCCCGCGCTCGCGCCCCGGCCCGCGAAGCTGCCGGCGTGGGCCATGGCGGTGGGGATTGCAGCGCTGTTCTTCGGCGTCGTTGGATTTGCGAAGACGGCGGGCTACTGGGATTCGCACGTGCCGCAGGCCACGTATCAGCAACTGGTGCCGCATGCGGATGAGGCGCGGCATCCGATGCCGGGAGACAACTGAGACGGCCTCGACACTACCCATGGCAAAGCTCCCGAACATCTTGAGAGAAGCTAAGGCGGAGTACGCGAAGCTGCAGTAAAGTTGACTTCTCGCGTTTTATTGACGCGCATATCTCACCCCCGTAAGATTGTGCGCTAGTGATCGGTCAGACCATCTCGCACTACCGCATCGTCGAAAAGTTGGGGGGCGGCGGGATGGGTGTGGTCTATAAGGCCGAGGACATCAAGCTGCGGCGCTTTGTGGCATTGAAGTTCCTGCCTGACGAGATTGCTAAGGATGCGCAAGCGCTTGCCCGCTTCGAGCGGGAAGCGCAGGCCGCTTCCGCCCTGAATCATCCGAATATCTGCACCATCCACGAAATTGACGAGCAGCATGGGCAAGCCTTCATCGTCATGGAGTTTCTGGATGGAGTGACGCTGAAGCATCGGATTGCCGCCCGTCCGCTGGAAACGGAATTGATTCTGTCGCTGGGGGTTGAGATTGCGGACGCGCTCGACGCGGCGCACTCCGAGGGCATCATCCACCGCGACATCAAGCCCGCAAACATCTTTGTGAGCAAGCGTGAGCATGCCAAGATCCTGGATTTCGGGTTGGCGAAACTGACGCCCTTTCGCAAGCTAGCCGTTGACGCGGCGGGAGCAACGGCCCCAATGACTGCGGTGAGCGAGGAGCACCTGACCAGTCCGGGCGCTGCGCTTGGCACCGTCGCTTATATGTCGCCGGAACAGGTGCGCGGTAAGGAACTGGATGCGCGCTCAGACTTGTTCTCTTTTGGAGTGGTGCTGTACGAAATGGCAACGGGCACAATGCCATTTCGCGGCGATACCTCGGGAGTGATTTTCGACGGGATCATGAACCGGGCTCCGCTGCCTGCGTTACGACTGAACCCCGACTTGCCGGCCAAGCTGGAAGACATCATCACCAAGGCACTGGAGAAAGACCGCAATCTGCGCTACCAGCACGCCTCGGAGATGCGCAGCGATCTGCAACGGCTGAAGCGCGATACAGAGACGGGCCGAGCCATAGCGGCGAGTTCGGGCACGGTGGCTGCGGCAACCGAGAGCGGAGCGAGAGCTGGGCAACCCGGAGCTGGGCAACCGCCATCGCCAGCATCCGGTTCCTCGCCTGCGTCTGCTGCGTCTGCTCCATCTGCGTTAGCGAGCGCGGTGAAAGTGGCTGACGTTGCCGTCGCGGGCCGGAAGCTCTGGAAGATTCTGGTTCCCGTGGTGGTGCTTGTCGCGGCTGCAATCCTGGGAGCGTTCTACTTGCGCTCGCGCCAGGCCACGCAGCGCTTGACCGAGAAGGACTCCATCGTTCTCGCCGACTTTGCCAACAGCACGGGCGATCCAGTGTTCGACGATGCGCTGAAGACGGCGCTCAGCGTTTCTCTGAGGCAATCGCCTTTCTTGAATGTGCTCTCGGACGGCGAAGTCGCGAAAACCTTGCAAGAGATGACACGTCCGGCCGACACGAAACTGATGCCCGCGGTCGCCCGCGAGCTTTGCCTGCGGGCGGGCGGCAAGGCTTACCTTGCGGGCTCGATTGGCAGTCTGGGCAGCGAATATGTGCTGGGGTTGAAGGCGGTGAATTGCCAGAGCGGAGATACGCTGGCGCAGGAGCAGGTGACGGCGACGGCGAAGGAGAAGGTGCTGGACGCGCTGGGCGGAGCGGCATCCAAGCTGCGCACTGAGTTGGGCGAATCGCTGGCCACGGTGCAGAAATTTGATGTTCCGCTCGAACAGGCGACCACGCCTTCGCTCGAGGCGCTGAAAGCATATAGCCTGGGCAGAAAGGCCGATAACGAGAAAGGCTCCGCCGCAGCCCTGCCTTACGATCTACGCGCCATCGAGGTTGATCCGAACTTTGCCATGGGCTAC
>CAWCRQ010000062.1:0-3291 GCA_963797885.1 uncultured Acidobacteriaceae bacterium
TAGTAGGGGACAAAAAGGTTCCGTACCAACAGCCTGCAACTTCGGATCGCTCATGATCGCTTTCCTTACTATCGAACTTCGCATCGAAGCGGCACACTCGCTCAAAGACAAACGTCAGGTCACGCGCAGCCTCAAAGATCGTCTTCGCTCCTCTTTCAACGTTGCCGTCGCCGAACTTGACCCTAGCCTGCTCTGGAATCAGGCGACCATCGGCGTCGTCAGTGTCTCCCACTCGCGCGATTACCTGGACGGCCTCATGAAAAACGTAGAACGCCAGGCCGCCCGCATCGCCAACAACGCGGGCGCTGAAGTCACTGACTCGTTCGTGGAGTTCTTGTGAGGGCAGGTGGCTTGCAGCCCGCGAAAAAACTCAAACTTCCCTGCGAAAAGGGATCGAAAAGGGAAGAGCGCAGCTGCCGAGCTACGCTCGTCTTGGACCCTTCGACTTCGCTCAGGGCAGGCTCGCGGGACGCCCGTCCCACACGAGCCTAAGTCAAGTAACTGAAGAGATTATTCTGCGACGAGAGCTTGCCGATGGCGGCCAACGCGGCTTGGCTATCGATCGCGGCCTGGGGGAGATTGGTGGCGGCCGCAGCCAAGTCCACGCCGCCAAGCGTGTTTTGCTGCTGGCTAATTTGCAGTTGGCTACCATCATCTCGAAAACTTCCTCGACCGCCAGCTCGATAATGGGGAGCCAGTTCTCTTCGCGAGAGCGCGTGACCAGCGAGGTATCTGTAGTCATGGTTTCTTCCCCAGTTTCATTGCTTCTTCCCCAGCGCGGGCAAGATGTGTTCTTTCACCTGATCGGGAGTAAACGGCTTGCGGATGTATCCGCGAGCCCCGGCGGTAAGCGCCTGCACCACGTGCGATTCGCTGCCTTCGGTGGTAATCATCACGATCGGAATCCCTTTGGCCTTTTCCAGCTTGGCGGCCTGGCGCACAAATTCCAGCCCGTCCATGATCGGCATGTTGATATCGCACAGGATGAGGTCGACCACGTTACTCTGCAACGCGACCAGCGCTTCCGCCCCGTTCGATGCTTCTACAACCTTTTCCAGTTCGATGCCCGCCTGACGCAGCGAACGCTCGACGATTTTGCGCATCACCGAGGAGTCATCCACAATGAGCGCGGTTATCTTATCCATAGTTTCACACTCTGGTTTCCACCACTCCGCGGTTTACACGGTCAGGCCACGAAATCGCGAGCCGCTATTTTGCCTGACGTGATGTATATCGGCAGTTCGACGCGCTGCTTTAAAGAAGCGATGACTCGCAATCCACCGCTGCGCGCACGATGGGCCACGGTGTGGTCGGAACGAGGCCGGCCCAGGCACCGCCTACCTTTATCTCGCCTTAATCCGTTATGCTTAGTGGAGACTTATGACCCTGCTCGACGCGCAGCCCTACGACACGGCGAAAGCACGGCGGCGCAAGATCCAGATTGCGGTCACCGTGGTGGTGGTGATCGTTCTGGCGGCGCTGGCCTGGATGTACCGCAACTGGCCCGAAGAGCACGCCGTGGACAAGTTCTTCGCCGCCCTCCAGCATCAGGATTACGAAACCGCCTACGGCATTTACTTCAACGATCCCGGCTGGCGCCAGCATCGGCAGAAGTATTCGCACTACACATACGCCGACTTCTATCGCGACTGGGGACCGGGCGGGGAGTGGGGGCTGATCAAATCGCACAGAATCTACGGATCGGCCAACACAAAAGGTTTGGGCAGCGGAGGAGGGGTCGTGGTCGAGGTCATCGTCAACGAGCGCTCCGAGCACGCCCGCATGTTCGTGCAGAAGTCAGATAAAACGCTGACCGTGTATCCGTACTGAGCGGCGCTCGTGATGGTGTGTAGTGCGCACCCTCAGCGGCTAAAGCCGGAACCCATTGCGGCCCCTAACGGCACGGCTGAAGCCGTGCCCTACCCATTCCCGACTTCCTATATAGGAGGCCGAGCGCGCCGGAGCTGTCAAGCCGCGCTAAGCCGCCATAGCCGCAACCTGCGCCAGCGTCTTCTGCAGCGACGCCTCATCGCCCACCGTCATGCAAGTCTTCGAGCGGTCGATCTGCCGCATCAGTCCCCACAGAACTTTTCCCGGGCCGACTTCAATAAACAGGCTGACTCCTTTATCGATCAGCAACCGCAACGACGGCGCCCACCTTACCGTGCCGGTGACCTGGCGAATCAGGGCTTCGCGCGCAGCCTGCGCGGACGTGACCAGGGCCGCATCGACATTCGAGACCACCGCACACGATGGATTCTGAAAACTCAGCTGGCGCAAATCCTCCGCCAGACGATCCTGCGCCGGTTGCATCAGCGAACAATGGAAAGGTGCGCTGACCGGCAGGCTCACGGCCTTCTTCGCTCCGCGTGCGTGGGCGAGCTTGATGGCGCGCTCGACGGCGCCGGCGTGTCCCGAGATCACGATTTGCTCAGGCGAATTAATATTGGCCGGCTGGCAAACTTCTCCCTGCGCCGCGTCTTTCGTAATTTGGCTGACCTTGCCGAGCGACATACCAAGAATGGCCGCCATCGCGCCCACGCCCACGGGCACCGCTTCTTGCATATACTGGCCGCGATTTCGAACCGTCCGCACCGCATCGGCAAAGGTCAGCGTGCCGGCGGCCACGTGCGCCGAATACTCGCCTAGGCTGTGCCCGGCAACATAGTCCGCAACATCGTTGGAAAAAGAGTCCGGCTTCAGACCTTTTTCCAGCAGCACACGCCACGCCGCCACCGACGCCGTCAAGATGGCCGGCTGCGTGATCTCGGTCAGCTTCAGTTTTTCTTCCGGACCTTCGAAACAAAGCTGCGATAGCTTGTATCCGAGCGCCTCGTCCGCTTCCTCAAAGGTGCGACGGGCAACCGGGTAATTCTCGGCCAACTCTTTGCTCATGCCAACGGCTTGCGAACCCTGGCCGGGAAAGAGAAAAGCGATGGAGGAGTTTGACCTTGTCATTGAGATAGTCAGAATACCGAAATTACGCCTTTGACAAACCGACGCTGAAAGTCGTTAGGGCTTTAATCTCCAAACGCCAATAGGCTCAAGCGAACGAGAATCAGCAGAAAACACAGGCCAAGGCCCCAAACGGCGATCCTATTTACCTGCTTTGGCAAGATATGAAGCTTCGCGACGACGAGGCATGGAACTCCGATCACCAAAATCACCGTCATCAAATGCCCAGCGATAAACAGCCTCATCTCTTATTGTTCCTTTTGCTCCTTCGCCGAATACCCTCACGTCATCACAGCCACCCTAAGTTCGGCCAGTTCGCGCTCGATGGTTTCGTTT
>CAWCRQ010000063.1:0-20090 GCA_963797885.1 uncultured Acidobacteriaceae bacterium
TTGATGACTGCCGTCGATGACTACTTAGCTGCGGTGCAGGCGGTCAAGGCGGGGGGCGCGACCGATTACATCCGCAAGAGTCCCGGCCTCGTGGACGAGGTCAAACTGGCCATCGCCCGCTCGCTGACGAAAGTTTCACTCAGCCGTCAGAACTTTGCCCTGCGCCGGGACGCGGCCACGCGCAACTCGCTCGACAACATCATCGGCGCCAGTCCGGCGCTCGAAAAGCTGAAGCAGACCATCCGCACGGTTGCTACCACCAGCAGCACGATTCTGGTCTACGGCGAAAGCGGAACCGGCAAGGAACTGGTTGCCCGCGCCGTGCATACCTGCTCGCCGCGAGCCGGCGAAGCTTTTGTCTCGGTCAACTGCGGCGCGTTCCCGGAGACGCTGCTCGAAAGCGAACTCTTCGGCTACGTCAAGGGCGCTTTTACCGGAGCGAACCAGAACCGGCGCGGACTGTTCGAAGTGGCCGACCAGGGCACGATCTTTCTCGACGAGATCGGCGAGATGACCATGCCCATGCAGGTCAAACTGCTGCGCGTGCTGCAGGAGCGCACGGTGCGCCCGGTCGGTGGCACTACCGAGATTCCGGTTGACGTCCGCGTCATCGCCGCCACCAACCGCGATCTCGACCGGCAGGTCACGGAGGGCACGTTCCGCGAGGACCTCTACTATCGCCTGAACGTCATTCCCATTCGTGTGCCCGCCTTGCGCGAGCGGCGGGAGGATGTAACGCTGCTGGCGAATCACTTCCTGAAAAAATATGCGCCCGGGGCGGGGAAGAGCATTCACGGCGTCCGAGCGGCGTCGCTCGACGCTCTAACCGGTTACGACTGGCCGGGCAACGTGCGGCAACTTGAGAACACCATCGAACGAGCGGTGGCGCTCGAAGTCACGAGCGAGCTGCACGTCGAGTTGCCGGCGGAGCGTTCGAAGGCTCGCGCTGTGGCGGCTGGCGCGGAAAGCGCAATGAAAATGACTACGACCATGAACGTCAGCGCGCCCGCGGGCTCGATTCTGCCCGAGGGCGTGAACATGGAAAATTACGTCGCGCAGATCGAGCGCTCGCTGCTGCAGTCCGCGCTGTCGCAAACCAACGGCGTGCAGGTCCGGGCCGCCGACGTGCTCGGCATCTCCTACCGGTCGTTTCGTCACTTGATGAAGAAGTACGAGTTGTAGGGCAGCGGTCGGCTCTCAGCCCTCGGTTCTCGGTTCTCAGTTCTCAGATATCCCTGAAGCCGCTTTTTCAGTGGGCGATTTTTTTCTTGGGAGTGGTCAGTGCACTATGACTACCGTCTCCGTTGCAAAGTCACCCCGCTGAAAGCCTATGCGAACCTTCCCGGATTTGTCCGACAGTTCAGCGGCCAACTCCATCGGGGTCCGTACTGCTTTGCCATCCACCGACCTGATTAGATCGCCTGCCTTCATGGATGCCATTTCGGCGACGCCTCCGGGCACAATCTCCAGAACTTTCGCTCCGTCGAATTCCTGGGGCGTAACCAAGACGCCGAGCGTAGGGATCGACATGCCGCGACCCGGCACACTCACCGCAGCAGGCTGACGGACAGCAACGGGCGGGGGTTGACTGCCAGAAGGAGCACGCTTGGACTTAGGCGAGGGCTCGCCATAAGCTCCTTGGCCAAAGCGAAAAACGATTCCGCCACCGACGCGGAAGCTGTCTTGGCTGGGAACGATGCCGGTGTTGTTGAGGTGATGGGTGTATATGAAATCGGCCGGCCCCAAGCGGATTCCGACGCGACGAAAGACCCAATAATCGATGCCACCGCCCGCAGCGAACGCCACGGACGTATCGGACACGGTAGTCGGCGAGGAGGTTTCGGGAAGATCCATCCGGTCTCGCCCAATCAGGCCGTGCACAAAGCCGGTGAGCTTTCTTGAGCGATTTCCAACATTAAAGCGCGCCCCGCCCATGTAGGAGAAATTGCTGCAGGTCAAAACAGTACCGCCGCAATCCGAAAGCTGATGGCCGCTGAAGTCTCCCTCAACCGCAAGATGATGAAACAAGCTGACAGAGGCGGACAAGTCCCAGCCGTTTAGAGCCAGGGTCTCCGCGGAAGGAAAGGTCGTAAAGGTGTTTGCTGGCATGTGAAAGCTGAGGTAGGAGTAGCCGCCGAATACATCCATGGCCGGAATGTTCTGAGCGGAAGCGATGCCGAGAAGAAAAAGAGCTGCCAGAGCGAAGCGGACAAATTTTTTCATGTTCCTTACGGCGCCTCCAGGGAATGCAAAAAATGCCCACAACCGACCGAATACAGATTGCACTGGCCGCTCGGGTCTGACCGGGCCAGCCTCGCCGGAACGCCCTCCTAGTCGGGGCT
Source organism: uncultured Acidobacteriaceae bacterium (assembly GCA_963797885.1). Classification (GTDB taxonomy): domain Bacteria; phylum Acidobacteriota; class Terriglobia; order Terriglobales; family Acidobacteriaceae; genus Acidiflorens. The sequence goes on from CAWCRQ010000063.1 coordinate 2,343, forward strand.
TGTCTCCTGTCAACACTGGCACGAGATTAGGGTGATTGGTGATTATAATTGCCGCGTGGAAAAAAGGAAAATGGGACCGAACGCATAGCATGGGCAGCATGGGAATCCCGCAGGAAGCTGAGACACTACCCGGAAACTCCCTCCAAATTCCTGTCTCGCGCTGTGCCTCTATGGCATTGCGATTTTACGTCGGTAACCCTCGGTTTCCTCCAAAGTCATTCCCCGGTTCGGCCGATTAATTTTGAAGGACGGCAATTGAGTCCCTGTTGTGGATAATGGCGGCCGCGCCATAGGGAGAAGATTATGTCAACAGCGGCAGCTTCCAGCTCATCGATTTTTCAGGAGATCCAAAGCTTTTATCAGAACCGTCAGAGCAGTTCCAGCAATGCCCTGAGTGTGAGGACATAGTTCTGCGGGCATACTCTGCGGGCACGGTTCTACGGAGATAGTTCTGTTGGCGTAGACTCACGTCGCACGCCGCGCACGAAGCCGCAGCAAGCCGCGTCTCTAGGGGATGCTTGTGCTTGTAGTATTTGTATGTACAGCACAGTGGATGGAAATCAAACGCCTCTTTCAGGACCGCAACCCGTTAGAACGCGATGCGCACTCCGAACTCTACTTGCCGCGGAGCCCCGGTGGCGTAGGTGCCCGAACCAGGCAGAACGCGGTCCAGCCGCGCAGTGCAGAGGCTGGTTGAGTTACCGCAATATCCCCCCGAACTCGCGTTGTTCAGCGAACTGCCCGGCGCGCCATTCATCACGCCGCTCAACTGGTAGCCCGCGCCTCCGAAGTTGGCCCAGTTGAAAATGTTGAAAAAGGAAACGTTCGGCTCCAGCTTCACCCGCTCCCCAACCTGGAACGGCCGGCTCAAATGCAGATCCATCGTCTTCAGCCAGGTCGCTTCTGCCGCATGCGAGGGCAGCCTTTGAATCAGAGGCGCATACGCTCCCAGCGCAAGCAGTTGCTGCGAGGTGAACAGACCGCTAGAGCAGGCCCCCGGCGACATCGTGCTGTTCGGGGGCAAGCACACCAGCGCCTGGCCCGCCGGAGTCAACTTCCCGGCGTATGTTTGGTTGTAACGCGTGATCACCTGGCTCAAATTGGCGTTCGAGTATTTTCCCGTGCTGCCAATAACCGTATTCGGCAAAAGATCGCCCACGGTGCCGTCGCCGGAAAGGTCGCTGCGGAAGATTTCCCCCGCCACTCCGCCCCCGTCCTGCTGCGGAACATACGCGCTTAGTGGAAGCGGCGACGCCAGATGCGTGATCACCGAAAGCCGCAGACCGTACTGCAAATCCCACGTGGGAGTGAGGTTAAACTGGTGCGTGCGGTCCAGCCCCGAGTCTCCCCAATGTCCCAGATGGGGCCGGTTGTAGTCTTCCGCCACGTTCATCAGAGAATAGTCTCCTCCGCTGCCGTTCGGCTCTGCCAGGTTGGTGCGATAGCTGGAGAGCGTGTAGGAAATCGCCATCTCCAACCGCCGGACGCGCCGCATCGGGTTGTCTCCGCTAACCCCGTGGTACGCCAGCTGTATAGCCGTATACCGCGACCGCCCGCTTGGAAAGTACATGATGTTCGATCCCACCGCCGGATTGATGCCGCCGAAGGAGGCCTGATGTTTGCCTAAGACCGAGCAGGGAAACAGTCCGCAGAAGGCATTCGACGAATCCAAACCCTGGCGCGCGAAATCGGTGATGCTCGCTCCCGGCACAGCATTCAAGTAGCAAGCCACGGCGGCCTGCGAGCTGCTGCCGGCGAACGTGGCCTGCGGGCATCCCGCCTTCACTGCCGCCGGACTGGCTGCCACCGTCGCATTGATCGCATTCAGCTCCGCCTGATAGGTATTGAGTAAGGGGTTTAGACTGTGCCCGTCCGTCATGTAGCCTGCGTCGCCCACGTGATTGGTGTCAATCCCCAACGGAAACTGGGTGCCAATCTCGCGCACATATTCGGCGGAGAACATGCCGCGTTCCCCGATCTGATGCTGAATACCACCGCTGATGTGGATAACCCGGGGCGTCCTGAAACCAGGGGCCAGCATGCCGCCAAAATTCGCTACGCTGTTGGCCAGCGAATACACGTTCGGCCCGCCCGTCACCGTCGACTGCGCCGCCATAAACTGCTTCTGCAGATCCTGGATTGCTTTAGAAACTACAACCGGCCCCTGAGTTCCCGTCACCTGAGCGCCGATCGGCTGCCCGCAGATCTGTCTGGCAATATCGAGCCCATCGACCGCGCTTACAATGCCATTGCTCTCACTTATGACGCCATTGTTTATGCCCGATGGCGCATTCGGAAATAGCACCGATCCCGCCGGACACAGCGTCAGGCTGCGGTTATATTGTCCGTTCGACAAGCGGTTGATGCGATCCTGATAGGTATTCTGCAGCAGAAAATTGTCAAAGAACAACCCGCCGCTCAACCGCACCACCGTCCGCCCACTGTGTCCCGGGTCCCACGCCACGCCGGCTTGTGGAGCAAAATTCGCGATCGGCTGGTTCACGCTCTGGCCGAGAAACTGGTGCAAGCCCGGCGTGACAGGGTACGCAAGCAGGCCAAATTGATCGAGAATCAAACCAGTCGTGCACGGCGGAGTCTGTACGATTTTTGTGTTGATCGCCGAACATGGGACCGCCGGCAAGTCGCTGTCCGTGCGCCCGGTGTCGTGCACATAATTCACGCCAAAGTTGACGTTCAGGTTCGGAATCAGGTTGAAGGTGTCGCCCAGGTAACCCTCGAGGCGCGTGTCGAAGTGACCGCCCGTCGACCGGTTGAATGCCGAGTTCTCACTGAAATTTCCGAGGCCGTTGAAAATCGTGACCGTGCCCACCGGATAGTTCAGCGGATTATCCGCAGCTCCGCGCGGATCGCCTGGGATAATCGGCACCAAGCTCGGGTTGCTATTGATGGCATTGATCACGTCCATTCCGTTCGAACTGGTCACCGACGGCCCGTAGTTCCCCGGCGCGTAGAAATCTCCCTGCGCGATGCGATGAATCGCTCCCCCGACCCGTATCGTGTGACGCAGGTTATAAATCGTGCTGCTGTCGTAGCGCCCGAACAGGTCGCGCTGAATCGTCTGCCGCGGACCGGCCACGCTTGGCCCCAGGCCATACGATCCAATCTGTATGTGGAAAGGCGCCGGCGCCGAGTCGATCAGGTCGGGACTGATCGCGTTCACCATCTTCTGATAGCCGAAGCGCGCACTGTTCACGAACCGTCCCCGGTTCCAATCCAGCCCAGAAACCGCAGCTGGAACGTTCAACTGATTGCGAAAATACGACTGGCTGTCGGGTGGACCGATCTGGTTCGCGTTGTCGTAGCTGAACCGCACAAAAAACTTCATGTTGTCGCTGAGGTTATAATCCAGCCGCGCCGTCAGCATGTTCTCGCGAAAATAAGCGCTTCGCAGGCTGATCTGGTTAGGAGCTGGGAATCCGAACACGGTCGGCAAGAAACCATCCTGCTTGGTGCGTTCCCCGCCGATGAATAGAAATGCCTTGTCCTTGATCACCGCGCCGCCTCCGCCAAATCCATACTGCTGGCGGCTATAGTCACTGCCAGACGGAAACCCCGCCAGGCCGAGAATCTTGTCTTGTAGACCTCCAAACAGATTGCCGTGCCATTCATCTCCACCCGAGCGCGTCGAAACCCGCACCGCACCGGCGGCGTTCAGCGACTGAAACACCTCGGGCGTGACCCGCGAGACGATCACTTCCCGCACCGCCTCCGCCGGCAGGTTCATCGTGGCCGCGCCCTTGGTCTCATCCATCACCTCGACTTCATCCATATCGTAGTGCGTGGTTCGTCCCAGTTGGCCGTTGATCGAAAGCGATTGGAAGCCGCTCTTGCCCGGATCGAGAATCCCTCCATCCACCACCTGCACGCCCGGCTCGATCTGGCCCGCATGCAGATAGTTCCGCCCGTCAATCGGGAGCCGGTCGCTGGCATCGCCATCGAACTTGCTCTCCAGCCGCACCGGCCCGGGATTGATCCATTCCAGCCTGAAATCCGCGGTGACCGCAGCCCCCAACACCACATTCACAGTGCTCTCGGCCGGCGCCAAGTCCCGGCCTTCCGCCCGCACCACATAAGAGCCGGGCGGCAGCACCTCGGAGACATACTTCCCGTCGTTGCCGGTGCGCGTCACTCCCCTGGTCCCGGTGGCCTGCGAGCGGTAGAAAACATGCGCCCCGGCCACGGGGTTGCCGGCGTCATCCCGCACCGTACCTTGAATGGTGGCGGATGTCGGATTTTCTTCGGTCGTTTCCTGGGCCCACAAGTCCTGCGCCCACCAAGAGAGCGTGAGCACGACCACAACGAAGGGTAATAGGCTAATCGGCAGAGAACGACGAACCTGCAATCCAGACCAATCAAACAAAGCGACTCTCCTGGGGGCAGAACCTCAAGTAGAACCTGGAAGCGATTCCGCGTCTAAGGATCCGGGTTTTCCAATGCAATGATTTTCTACTGAAATTGAATAGAACAGTCTACTAGATGCGCCCACTTCCACGGGGCGATGTATGGGTTTTTCTGGACCAGCTCCCAAACCGCAGTTCGAGCCAGTTCCGGCTGCCCCGCAGAGCACAATAAGCAAGGAGAACAAAAAAAGGGAGCCGGAAATCCGGCTCCCTTAAGAACTCACTACAGCGGTGGTTAGAAGCTGAACTTCAAAGCCATAAACAGGTTTCGGCTGACCTGGTGGTACAAGGGCTGGCCGTAAATGCTGTTGATGGTCATCGCACCACTCGGGCCGACGACTCCCCCCGCGCTGTTGAACAGCGCCTTGTAGTTGTACGGCGACATCGCCGCCGAGTAGAACTGGTAGCCGTTGCCGGCCTGGGTGCACGGCCCGCCACACGCGGCAGAAGGCGGCGCCAGGAATTGGGGGTAGTAGTTTGAGTCAATATTCTCCCAATACGCAGTAGTCGCACGCTGATTAAGCGCGTTCGGCACAGTTATCGAAAAGCTGAGGTTCTTGCTCTCGCCCATCTTGTAGTTTTGCGTTAGCTGTAGGTCAGACTGTGTGAACCAAGGTGTGCGCCGTTGGTAGGGAGTGCCCACGTTAATAATGCCGTTTGCGCCCTGCGAGACAGGCAGGAAGTTGCTGCGGCCCACGATGTAGGTCGGGAATGCACCCCCTTCCGCGTTGGGCACGTTATAGGCGCCGAAGGACGGAGCGAATGAGTTACCTACGTCCACGTAGCTGCTTACGGGGCTTCCTTGGTACAGGTACTGGAAGATACCAAAGTTCGTGGAGAACTTGCGCAGCCACGGCAGCGTGTAGTAGCCATAGCCCTTGAAGACGCTCGGGCGGTCGGTCGGAAGGAGTCCGTTGTTGGACTGGCCGTTTGCGCCGTAGTAGAAGAAAGGCTCGTCGAACGCACGGCTGTTATTCGGGGCGTTGCGGCCGCCGCCACCGTCAGAAGGGTCGGTGTTGGTCAAGCCGGTGTAGTTGCCGCGGAACTTGCTGTAGGTATAGGAGAACATGCCCGCCCAGTTATGGCTGGTTGACTTGGTCAGGCGGAACTCCACACCATCGTAGCTGCGTTCCGCCCTCGGGGGCGGACCCGGGCAGTTGGCTTGTCCCGCCGGCGGCGTCTGTCCAGCGGGAATGCATCCGCTGGGGGCCCCGTACAGGAAATTCCAGAAACCGTCGAAGGTGCGGTTAACTCCCTGTCCTGGATTGACAATCACAAAGGTCTCGCCAATGGCTGGATTATATAAAGCCGCGTCTTCGATGACATGGTCGAGACGGCGGCGGTCCCAGCGGGCTTCGAAGGCCAAGCCCTTGGTAAGCTGATGGTCGATGCCAAAAACGCTCTCGTGCTGCGTGTAGGGACTAATGCTCGGGGCGACTCCCTCTTCCGTTTGGGTGCAAGTCGAACACGTGATGGGGAAGGTGCGGAAGTTCTGGTCTTCTATGAAGGTAAGGCCTGCGGGCGTTCCTCCTGCGCCGAAGTTCGCTTGGGTCGAGGACGTGGCACCGGGACCTCCGCAGTATCGGTTACCGGAATTGAAAAGGGGAATGATGGAACTCAGATCCTGAGTGCCCAGGGCATAGTAGCAGTTATTCCAGTACTGGCCGCCAAACGAGCTGATGGCCAGATTCAGCTTCATAATGTCATAGAACTTACCGTAGCTGCCGAACACCTTCCATTTGCCGTTTTGTAACACATCCCAGGCAGCTCCCACGCGGGGAGCGATCTTGCTACCCCAACCGAATCTGATGGGTTGGCTAATCCCGCCTGCTGGCTGATCTTCGGCGGGCAGGAATTCGTGTTCCAGACGAAGCCCAGCATTGATCGTAACACCGTGGCCAATGGTCCAGGCATCCTGGACAAAGAAGGCGTGATTCATGCTGGTCGCCGTGCCCAAGGAGCCGTAGTCCATGAGGTAGACGTAACCATATTGCCCGGCGCAGCCGCCGTAAAGCCCTCCAGTCCAAGCGCCCGTTACGGGATTAATATGTCCTCCGGGATCAGCTGTGGCGCAATTGCCTGTAGTTGCAGACGTAGAATAGGGCGGACCGAAGTTGGGCGCGTATTGTCCACTGCCTGCAAACACCGTCACGTTTGGTTCATTGTAGTGTTGTTCAACGGCGTTGGAGAGCCGCATGAGCTGGTAGCCGAACTTGAAGTTGTGCGTACCTTTCCATCCGCTCTTGAACCAGGCAAAGTCCGCGTCGATCTGGTTGCGATGTATTACGTTGTAAGTTGTGTTGTTGATATTGTTGGGAGCGCTAAAAAAACCACCAATCTGAGACAGTTGGGAGCTGGCCGGTATCGGATTGCCGAGGTTATCGGTCGCTCCTACACCGCTCGAGGCGAACGCATCAAAAGCACCGCTGGTTGGCATGCCGAAGTCGTGATAGTTCTGGAAGTTGTACCCCCAGCGGAACGTTCCAATCATGCGTGGCGTGATGGTGAAATCCAGGCCAACGTTAGTCGTTACGTTGGGTGCAGCGTTTCCGAGGCCGTGGCCGTATACCGCTGGCGGAGTCGAGGCAGTGGCGTTGACGAATGCAGGGTTGGTGGCGTCCGCGGCAGGCATGAACTCGCCGCTCGTCCTCTGGAATTGGTAGAGCCAGGAACCGAACACACGAATCTTCTGGGTCACGGCAGCATCAATTCGAGCGTTCGTGTAATAGGTCTGCTGGTTGGCGCTGAACGGCGTCAGACCGACTCTAGCTGGAAACGCGGCGTTCCCAGTACAAGCACCGGCTACAATTGTCCCGCACCAATTCCAATTCACAAAGCGTTCGCGATCTCTGAACTCGGGATTGAACGACCCAAAAAACCACAGCTTGTCCTTCAGGATCGGACCGCCGAGCGTGAAACCGGGGAAAATATCTGTGAGCGTGTCCCTCTTGGGCTGGTAATCCTGATAAGTGGCATCTTCTTTCGCGCCGCCTATAGCGCCCCCAGTAAACGTTGGATCGTACCTGGGATAATCACTTGGCGAACCGTCCCACCCGCCCTTCTCAGCCTGGACAAACAGCGATCCGTGATAGCTGTTGCCCCCTTTCTGCATGACCACGTTGACCACGCCACCCAGCGCCCCGCCGTACTCGGCTTCAACGCCTGAACTCTTCAGCTGCATTTCCTGAATGAAAGCAAAGGGCACATTGGTATGGGAGAAGCCACCGATGGCGTCCGCTGTCTCCTGCCCCTCCACCAGGTAAGCGTTCTCGGAATCGGCGCCGCCGCCAATAGAGTAACCAAAAGCCTGCCCATTGGTGCCGCTGCCCGCAGATTGCCCGCCGGTTCCGGTGCCCATGGCGGCGTTAGGTCCTACCTGACCCCCCGCCAGAGGTTCGTTGCGGGCTCCGGGAGCAAACTGAATCGCGGACTGAAACGAATACCCGTGGGGGACATCCTGAATAATATCTTCGGTGATGTTGGTTAGGGTGCGGGTGGTGGTCACGTCGATCACGGGAGCAACCCCAGTCACCTCAACCACCGTTGAGCTAGTGCCCACCTCAAGCTTGAGGTCCACCGAGGGAAGGTGCCCGACTTCGATGATCAAACCTTCGCGTTTCAGGGTCTTGAAACCCTTCGCAGTGACTGTGAGCGCATACGTCCCCGGGGGCAGGTTGGCGAAACGGTAGTAGCCGCTACCGTCGGTGTCCGCTTCTTTCTTGCCAACCAGCGACGAACCCGTCAACTCCACATGCGCATTCGATACCACCGCGCTTGTTGGGTCCCTCACAGTACCCTGCAAGCCGCCTGTAGTTTCTTGGGCGAACGCGACCGCCGCCAGCAGCGCCAGCACGAACAGAAAGGAAAAACTCCGGAATAACACGCGAGCCTTAACCATAATCTCCCCTCCTAGGGAACGGAAGTCGTGGTGTTTACAGCAATTTACAATCCAAGACAGCTTCATTAACATTATGTTCTCTATTGTATTGTAAACACGATACTTGCTAAGCAGGAGAGGGCTCGACTTGAGGCTCTAAGGGGCGCGAATATATGGTTTTTAGTAGGGTTGGACTTCAGAATTATGTATCCGGGGAACGCCTACCTTAGAAGGTCCCCTTTCGCGTGTAGTACCCCGCGCGATAGTGCGGCTGATAAGGACCGCCCCCCGGCGCGTTCGTCAGGTCCACCCGCAATTGGCGGAATTCCGAATTCGAATAGCGCTGTGACGGATAATACGCCAGCAGATACTGCGTCCGCAGTTCGTCGCTGATTTGGCGGAAGGCGTCGTCCAGTTGCGGCAGCGAGGTGGCGTAATAATACTTCCCGCCCGTGTCCGTCGAGATCTGAATCAGCGCGTGCTCGCCGCCCGTGTCTCGTCCCGCGTCCGCTTCGATGGGCACGATGATGATGCTATAAATAATCGCTTCCGCCTCCTGGGCCGCGCGCAGCGCTTCTTTGTAGTTCACCTGGCTCATCGTGTCTCCGCCATCGGTGATCACCACCATCACTTTTCTTCCCTGCCGCCGGCTCAGGGCCTGCGATCCCAGAAAAATCGCGTCGTAAAGCGCCGTCGCCGAGCCGTTGCGCACCCGGTCGATTCCGGCGTCGATCCTTTTCAGATCGGAGGTGAACGGCACCATTAGGCTCACTTCCTCGCTGAACTTGTACACCGCGAGTCCGTCCTGCGGCCGCACAATCGCGTGTGCAAACTTGCGCGCCGAGATCAGCTCCAGCGGCAGATCTTTTCTTGTGCTCAGGCTCGTATCCACCGCCAGCACAATCGAGAGCGGCAGCGCCGATTCCCGGCTGAAGATCGCGATCTTCTGCTCTTTGCCATCTTCTTTCAGTACAAAGTTTTCCTTCAGCAGGTTGGCCACCGGAGCTCCGTGCCCGTCCGTCACCGTCACGAACACGTTGACCAGCTTCACGTCGACCTTAATCGTGGTTTCCGGCTCCTCCGCCAGCAACCCGGCGCTGGTGCAAAGGAACAAGACGCAAAAGAACAAGACGCAAACGATCAAGCGAGCCACGTGCTGCGAGCCACGAGCTACGAGCCACGAGCTAACCCTGACACCGTTTGCTCGAAGCTCGTAGCTCGGAGCTCGCAGCTTGTTTTGAATTCGCTTCATTTGAGAGTCAGTCATTTGGATGCGAGCTGCTCTCCGGCTGTCTCTCAGGGCCGTCTAATTTCTTCGGAAAAGCCTCCCCGGCGGCCCACACCGCGCCATCTTCAAAGTATTCTTTTTTCCAGATGGGCACCGTCTTCTTGAGCGTGTCAATGATCCACCGGCAGGCCTCAAAGGCGGCGTCCCGATGCGCCGCGGCCACCACGATGAGCACGCTGGTCTCGCCAATCTCCAGCCGCCCCAGCCGGTGGACGATCGACGCGGCTCGCACCCCAAAACGCGCCCGCGCGTCCGCCGCCAGAGATTCCATCTGTTTCAGCGCCATCGCTTCATAGGCTTCATAGTCCAGATAGAGCGTGCGCCGCCCGCGCGTGTTGTCCCGCACCACGCCGTCGAAAATCACCGCCGCGCCATCCGCCGGCCGCTTCAAGCGTGCGACCACAGCCTCCGTATCGATCCGCTCGCGGACGATCCGGACTTCGCCCCACACTTCGCCGTCTTCCGCCGACCCGCCGCTCACCGGTGGCAAGAGCCCCACTTCATCGCCCTCTCGCAACACCCGGTCGGCTCCCGAATATTCCTGATTCACCGAAATCGCCAGCGACGGCGCAATCGCTTCAAACCGCGGAGCCTCTCGCGCATAATAGAAGAGTACTTCCCGCACCCGCGCCCCTTCCGGCAGATCAACGGTCTCGCCCGACCGTCCTACCACGTCCCGCAATACTCCAAAAAAAAGCACGCCGATCTTCATCAGATTCGTCTTTTCCCGTAGGGACGCAGCTTGCCGCGTCTCCTGCGTAGTGCGGCCTCATCTCGAAGGCTTCATGGCTAGAGTGCGGGGGGCAAAGAGCCCACATTTTTCCAGGCCCTGAGCAGCACGGCTGAACAGCTTGCGAAAAAAGTCTAACTTCGCGCCCCAGCCCCTAAAAGGGCGTCTGATTGCGAAAGACTTACGCCATCGCTAGCGATGCCCTGATACGAATCGTTAGGTTTTCCGCAGCCTGTGAAGCCGTGCCCTACCCTGGCAACGCGCCCGCGCCACTAGTGTAGCGCGGCGCGTCCGAAAGGACCTGTCCCTCCGTACAGCCGTTCGCCCTCCAATTACCTCCGTAATGGTGCATCAAGCCACTTTCCCGCTTAATCTTAATTGCGAACACTCCCTTAGCCAGAGGAGGTTGTTATCGTTAACGCCGACCAAACCGATGCTTGTCGCAGTGCGTCCGCTCGGTCTTTCCTCCACACCCTTAATATTTTGATCAAGTACACCCGGCTGTATGGAGTGACCCACAAGCGCACGGAGAGCCAGTTCGAGACCGCGTGGAGCGAACTCCAACAGGCGCTGCCCAAAAGCGGTGACACTGGTTTCCTACTCGGCGTCTCCGACAACAAACTTCTTCTCGATGGTATCCCGCTGGAAGCCGGACAGGCCGAGCGCAGCTTCGCACAGTTGCTGACCGCCGCGGGGCTCTCCAGCATCCTGTTTTCCAACAAGGTTACGGTCGAGGACTTTACCCGCCTGGTCCGCGCCTTTGCCATGGGCGGCTCCAAAGCGCAGGACTTCGCGAAACAGATCAAGGAAAGCCTCGGCGATAACAAGAGTTCCTCGATCCGCATCAATGAAGTCAAGTTTGTCGCCGCCGATCCCACCACCGGCGAAATTCCGCTGGCGGCCCAACTCGCCGCCCAGGCACTCGGCCCCGAATTCAAGCAGTGGCTCAATGACCCGCAGAAGCTGCTGCAGCTGATCGCCGCCGCTCAGGGAGCAAGCGACGGCGGCGGCGCCGTGCCGGGCGGCGCGCCTCTGGGCAGCGTCCCCACCATCCCCATTCCGGGCAGCGCGGGCACCGGCGGTTCGTCAGGCGGGCCATGGACCGGCGGCGTCGTTCCCTTGCAGGAAGAGGAAGTCATCCAAACCATTCGCCTGCTCACTCATTTTGGCCAGGCGATGCAAGATCCCAGCGCTTCCCAGGAAAATCTCCAGGTCGAATTCGGCAAGGCTCCCGAAGGCGCCAAGGTCAATCTCGCCCAGTTGCTGGAAAGTCTGGCCGCGCAAGTCTCCCAGAACAAATCTAACGACAGCAATGACACTCCGCTTCTGATGAAGGCCGCCGAGAGCATGGCCATCAAATTCGCTCTGGACCGCTATCAGCGCGGCGATGTCAAGGTCAACGCCGTCCACGACATGATGGAACACATGAGCCGGCAGATGGACACGCTGCGACAGATCCTGCGCGTGCAGGAAGACAAGATGTCCAAGGCCGGCATTCTGGTTGATTCCCACGCCGACATTCTCGACCGCATGTTCTGGGCCGAGATTCCCGAAGCCGGCAAAAAAAGCGTTTTGCTCTCCAGCGAAGCCGCCTGCGTACCACCCCGCAACATTCGCCAGTTCGTCGAAATCCTTTTTGAACGCGACGACAATGAGATCGCCGCCAAAATCCTCTCCAACTACTGCAGTGGCCTCGACGCTAAGGACGCCGACCCCCGGCGCAAGACCGCCACCGGCCTGGCTCAACTCGCCGACCTCTATGCCACCGCGCCGACTGAAGTCATGCCCAATGCGCTCGCCCTGATCGCTGAGAAACTGGGCCAGGAAAGCGATACCGAGATTCAGAGCCAGCTGGGGGCCGCCTTCGCGCGCTTCGGGCAGGAGGCCTGCACTCGCAGAAAGTACAAAGCCGTCGCCGAACTCTGCAACTCGCTCGAACGTGTGGCCCAGCAACGCCCTGCCCTGGTGCAGGATCTCCGCTCTCGCGTCGGCATCGAAAATCGCCTGCCCGAGATGATCGAAGAAGCCATCAACGCCGATCAGGCGCCCGAGGATCTAATCAACGTCCTGCAGCAGATGCCCAGAAGTTCCGTCGAACACCTTGCCCACCGCTTCTTCCGCGCCCAGAAACGCGTCGAATGCGATCGTATTATCGAACTGGCCGGCGAACTCGGACAACCTGGCATCGCCGATCTGCGCGACATTCTGCGCACCGGTCATCCCCGCCAGGCTGCTTCAACCGTCGGCCTGTTGAGCCGCCTCGCGGTGACCACGCTGCTGGAGCTGCTGCCCAGCCGCATGAGCGAGTTCAACCGCTTCTATCAGGACGTCATCGTTCGCCAGATCGCCTTCGGCGCCGCGCCCGACCGCGGACGCACCCTGCTCGAACTGCTCGAACTGCTCGACGCCCACATCTTGCCCGAGGCCATTGACGAGATCGGCATGAGCCAGGACAAGAGCGCCAGTTCCAGCCTGATCGCGCTGGCCGCCGCCGGCGAAGCTCAGAATCGTCCCCCGTTCGTGCAACTGAAGGCCATCGAGTCACTTGGCCGTTTGCGCGAGAGCGAGGCCGTCCCGATTCTGCGCGCCATCGTTGACGACAAGAAATTTTTCGGTTATAGCCAGCACCGCGAACTGAGAATCGCCGCCATTCAGGCGCTCTCGAAGATCGATCCCCGCCACGGCACCCAGGCGCTTGTCGAAAGCGGCCTCGAATCCGGCGAACTCGCCATCGCTCCGCTTGATTCCGGCCCGGGATGTCCCTGGGTCCGCCAGCGCCGCTACGAACGCATCGTCCTGCCGCGCACTCTCTCCGCCACTCTTTCCAGTTCCTGGGGAAAGTCGAACATCGTGATGCGTGAGATGAGTCTCGGCGGCGGCATGGGTACGCGCAATGACAATCTCCGCGTCGGCTCCGAAGCCCACGTCGAAATTTCGCTGGGCGTGAAAAAAATCCGCGGCGAAGTTCTCCTCCGCCGTGCCCGCGTCAATGAAATCGGTTTCGAGTTCGTCAGCATGGACCTCGACAGCCGCTACCGCCTCCGCCGCATCCTGGTCGAGGCCTTGCAAAGAGTCCCCGAGAATCGCTCTGCCGAATGGGACGGCGGACGCAAGACGTAGCGCAAGGTCTCAGGTCTCAGGAAATGCGGGTGCCCTCGCACGCTCAAGAATCCAGTCCCGCAGGGGCGAGCCAGCTTAGCCCCGCGCTTCAGCGCGGGGTAGGTCCAGAAAAACCCGCAAAGTCCCGGAGGGACGACCCAGTTTTCACGCACTCTTAAAAAGTCATCGCGCGCGCTCACGTCATAAAAAGAAAAAGCCCCTGCGCGCAGAGGCTTCTTCCAAACCAACAAATCACGAACTTCGTTTACACAACCTTCACAAAAACAATTACCAGCACGTACAACACCAGGGACTCGATGAAAGCGAGGCCAAGAATCAGCGCGACCATAATTCCAGGACGCGCCGCCGGATTGCGTCCCAGCGCTTCGCAGGCCGCTCCCGCCACTCTCGCCTGTCCGAGTGCCGCCAGCCCCGCCGCCAGTGCAAGCGCAAAACCGGAAGTCAGCGCCACCCAGTTCGTGGTCGCAACCGCTCCAGTCGTGCCCTGCGCAAACGCCGGCACCGCCATCACCGACGCTATCAACATTACAAACATCAACATCACGAATTTCCGCATTGTGCTGCTCCTTTATGAATTGCCGCCAGTGGGTGGTTGACGCCGTGCTTCTAGAGCCGACGCCCTCACGCTGAAAGGCAGGTGTCAAACAGCAGGTGTGAGGCACCAGGTCTCAGGTCTCAGGAAACCCGAATGCTCTTCCTGAGACCTGACACCTAAGACCTGAGACCTAAGACCTGAGACCTAAGACCTGAGACCTTTTCTAGTGTTCCTGCCCTGTCGCCTCACCCAAGTACACGCAGGCCAGCAGCACAAAAACATACGTCTGAACTAACGACACGCCGATGTGCAGTCCCTCGAACGCCACCGGGATCCCCAACGGTATGAGCGAAAAGAACACCAGCGTGACCATCTCTCCGGCGAACATGTTGGCAAAAAGACGAATCGTCAGCGACATGGCCCGGGCAATATGGCTGAACACCTCAAGGGGGAACATCAGGAAAGGCAAGAACATACGCAGAGCCAGAGGTACTTCCTTATCCCGCGGCCCGATGAAGCGTTTCAAATAGCCGATGGGTCCGTTTGTTCGCACTCCTTGACACTGATAGTAGACCCACGTCAGCAGCGCGCATCCGAGCGGCACAATCGGCACTCCGGTTGGTGATTCCAGTCCCGGCACCAGACCGATCAGATTGCAGCTCAGGATGAACATGCCGAGGGTGACCAGGTAAGGTACGTACTTCGAGGAGTGATGCCCGATCACCTCATCGGCCATGTCAGCGATAAAGCCGTGGATCCCTTCCATCGTGTGCTGCAGCCCCCCTGGACGCTCCACCGAAAGCCGCGAGCGCACGGCAATAAAAAATATCGTCAGCAACAGCACAACCAGCAGTTCCATCGCGAAGGCGTTCGTGATCGGAGCCGCCGGATACTTCGGATGAATGTGCAGCTTCAGCAGCAACGCCAACACCGGCGCGCCGAACAGACGATTCAGAAGTGCGGTAAAAGCCAGTTGTTCCATTTTCAGACTTCGGTACCTATAGGACTTGTCAACGCCTACTTATGATTTGTCATCCCGAGCGAAGCGAGGGATATGTAGTCTGCTGACAATTGAAAGATTGCAGATCCCTCGCTTCGCTCGGGATGACAATCTTTGAGACTTTTCAATAGACCGCCGCAACCGGCGACCCTACCCTCCCCGCCGGAAGGCTGTGTACCCCTCCCATGCCGCCTCGGCCATCAGGGCTGCCACTGGCACGCACAAGCCCCACAGAAAGCCGCGAAACGCCAGGGAAGAACTTTTGAATATAGCATAGGCAGCGGCTCCCACCAACCCGTAGCGCACCAGGAAGCGCAGGATGATCCAGCCGCCTTTCTCCCGGCTATTCCGGTTGACGATGCGATCGGCAAGTCCTTCGACGCCGCGCGTCAGCGAGTGGAAATTGACGTAGGAAACCGCGGCTCCGAAGGCAAACCCAATCGATCCGGCCCAACCGTAAAACCAGAACGCCGGCCCCAGCAGCAGAAGGCTCACGACCAGCATGTTGCGCAGCACGCGGGGAATGATGCGCTCATGATTTGTGCTTTCAAGAAGACTCTCCGCTGGCGGAGCGTCCGCGGGCCGATCGAGATGCTCCTCATCCTTATCCTTATCATTCATCTTTTTTGAAAGCGCCGAAGGCCATGCGGATCATCTGCCAAAATCCCACCACTGCGCCAAACAACAGCCCGACCAGATAGAGCCACTTAGTATGCAGCCAGTAATCGGCCAGCTTGCCCAGAAAGAACCCCAGCAGAATCGCCGCCGGAATAATAAATCCCATCTCGGAATAGCGAGCCAGCGAGACAAAGGGATCTTTTTTCTCCGGGGGATTGGAACGCTCAGGCATGCGAGGGAATTGTAAATCAGCGTCGAGCTACGGGCTTCGAGCCCGAGCAACCGAGCCGAGACCGGGCTGGACTACAAGCAAAGAACAAAGCCGGGACGGCTACCTACAGCGGATGCTTTTGCCTGCTCGAAGCTCGTTGCTCGTAGCTCGCAGCTCACTTCAACATCGCCGCCACATGCGGAGACTGCGCAATCCCCAGCGACCAATTCACGCCACGAATGAAAGGCTCCGGATAAACTCCGATCACGATCGTCGCGAGCGCCGTCACGCCCACGGCACAACGCATTCCGATACTGACGGGCAGGCGTTCGATCTCCATCGGCGCGCGCATCAGCATCGAGTTCGCAATCTTCAGATAGTAATAAAGTCCGAACAGCGAGTAGAGCACCCCGAGCGAGGCTAGTCCGTAGTGTCCGCTTTCGATCAGGCTCAGAAAGATGTAGTACTTGCCCAGGAACCCGGCGGCGGGCGGAATGCCGGCGAGTGAAAGCAGGAACAGCAGCATGAGCGCGGCTTCGACCGGAGCGCGCTGGTAGAGTCCGGCCATGTCGTCGAGTTCGTCTCCAATTACGTTGCGCTGCCGCAACGAAGTGATCACCGCGAACGCACCCAGATTCATGAACGTATAGACGAGCAGGTAGATCAGGATTCCCTTGAAGCCGTCGAGAAAGCCCGGGCTGCCGATCGCCGAGGTTCCCATGGCCACAAACGCCAGCAGCATGTAGCCAACGTGCGCAATCGAGGAGTAGGCGAGCAGCCGTTTTGTATTCGTCTGCGTGAGCGCGGCGAAGTTGGCGCCGGTCATGGTGGCGATGGAGACGATCACAATCACCGGCGTGTAAACCGAGCGCAGCGGCAACAACCCAAACACCAGAATGCGCAGCAGCAGCGCCCAAGCCGCCGCTTTCACCGCCACCGACATGAAACCGGTAATGCTGGTGGGCGCGCCTTCGTAAGCGTCCGGCGCCCATTGATGAAATGGAACGGCGGCGATCTTGAACAGCAGTCCGACCATGGTCGTCAGCAGCGCGATCACCACCACCGGATTGTGCGGACTCTGCGCCGAGACCGCGCGCGCAATGCCCGCCAGGTTGGTGCTGCCGGAAAGTCCGTACAACAGCGAGAGGCCGTAGGCAAAGATGCCCGACGAAAATGCGCCGAGCAGCAGATACTTCAAGGCCGCTTCGTTGGAGCGCCGGTCGCGGCGCAAAAAACCAACCAGCACATAAGTGGAAATCGCCATCAGTTCGAGCCCGATGAAGAGCAGCACGATGTCGATTCCCGCCGCCATGCACATCATGCCCACCACGGAAAGCAGCAGCAACGCATAATACTCGCCGTGGTGTTCATCTTCTACGTCGAGATAGTGCACCGACATCAGGATCGAGATAGCCGCTCCGGCCAGAAACAGATACCAGAAATAGATGGCGAAGCGATCGACCAGCAGCGAGTTATAAAACCCGAACGAGCCTCTTGGCGGCAGCGTCGACTGAATTTGCCAAGTGCACAAAGCCGCAAACAGCACGCCCACAAAGGCGCCCACGGCGTTGATCCATTTCCATCCCCGCGGAATCATCAGGTCGATCAGCAGAATGCCAAGCGCAAAAATGGTAAGTTCCACCATCGGCAACATCAACCGGTAATCAGTTGGTGAGAGGCCTCGCACTTAGTTGCTCGCTTTCGCTGCGACGGCGACGGGCGCCTGCGGAGCTGGCGCGGCCGAACCTGCGCGCTCACCGGCGCGTTGGCGTTGGCGTAGGAGTTGTTATGAATCGTCTGCACAATCTGGTTGACCGGTTGTTCGAGGATCTGGAAAAACGGCTTCGGATAAATCCCGATCCATAACGCCATGATGATTAGCGGCACAAACGTGAGGATTTCGCGCGGCGTCAGATCATGCAGCTTCTCGTTTTTGGGATTCGTCACC
>CAWCRQ010000064.1:0-24569 GCA_963797885.1 uncultured Acidobacteriaceae bacterium
GCCTCAGCACTTACGTCATCTCTAACCACCCTCGCGCCGCGCGTACCATGGAAGGCAGCGACAGATAGAACCGCAACGGCGGGAGGTCTCTTCGTGAAGGTGCAGCGCATCATCAGTTTCGCAACCCTGGCAATCTCGATTCTTACGCTCGTCCTCGTATTAAAACGGCCCGCGCCGGTTGCGCCCGCCGCCGCGCCGGCTGCGGCTGCCGCCAATGCGCAATCTTTTCAGGAAAAGGTGAACCGGCTGGAGCAGCCCAGGGTGGCCGGAGAAGGCGAGAGCGAAGTTCGCATGAATGCCGGAGAATTGTCGGCTGCGCTCGCGCAAGCTGCCGGAGTGCTGCCCGCAACCACGGCTGCGCCCGCGAACAGTTCCACCAGCGCTCCCTCCAGCTCTTCCCCGGCAGGCCCGGCAACGGAGTTCCCCGGCGCGGTTCCGAATATCAAGGATTACCAGGTCTCCATGGATGGAGACATCGTTCGCGGTCAATTTCTCACCCAGATCGCCGGCAAAGACGTCTACCTCACCCTGGCCGGACATCTCGGCGCCAAAGATGGTTACGCCACCTTCGATGCCACCGAGGTCAAGGTCGGCGATCTCTCCGTGCCCGCGTCGCTGGTGAACGAGGTCTTGCAGAAAAAGCTCGCGGAACAGCACGATCAGCTCAAGCTGCCCAATAATGTGAAAGACCTCAAAGTCGAAAACGGCGAACTGGTATTCGTCGAGAAATAAGCTTCCCGCGTGTCCCCTTTGCTCCCTGTGGTTAAGAAGTCCAAAAAGTCATAACCACAGAGGACACAGAGGAGCACAGAGAAACTTATTTGAAGCCGACCACCCGGCAGAAAGTGCCCGCCACCTACGAAATCATTCGCCTGTAAAGCAAAATTTGCCCGGCGTGCTACACGATGGTTTCCTTCGCACAGAGTCTTCTAATCTCCATCTAATCTCTTTCTAACCGCATTCGTTTCAAATCAGCGGTATGACCAGTTTCCCGATCCCGCCCAACTATGCTCCCAACTATGCTGAGCACATCCTGGTGGCCAGCCCCAGTACCGTCGTGCGCCAGCGCGTCCTAGACAGTCTGCGTTCCCCGGTCCGGCGCTTCGAGCAGGCCAGCGGCGGAGCCGAAGCTCTGGTCCATTTGGAGAGCGGGGGTTGGCAGGTGCTCGTTCTCGATCGCCACCTGCCCGACCTTGACGCCGAGGAACTGAGCCACACCGTGCGGCAGCGATATCCGGGAATCGAAGTCGTGCTGCTCGATCCAGAGCTCGATTCAGAGCTCGATTCAAAGAGCGATTCAAAGAGCGATGCCGAACCCGCGCGCGAAGAGAAAGCGGACCTGCTTCGGGAAATGCGGCCGGTCGCGTTCCACGCTGATAACAACGAAAACCAGCACCAGGAAAACGACCAGGGCGATGCTAAAGACGAGGTTGTGGCCGCCGCCCGCGCCGCTCAGTCCATTCTCGAAGCTCCCTTGCCCGGAATGATCGGCAACTCACGCATCATGCAGTCCGTGTATCGTCTGGCGCGCCTGCTGGCGCCGCGCAACACCACCATGCTGCTCACCGGCCCGACCGGCTGCGGCAAAGAAGTTGTCGCCCGCGCCATTCATCAGTTGAGCCCGCGCGCCGGACGCGCCTTCGCGGTCGTCAATTGCGCCGCCATTCCCGAAACCCTGCTCGAAGCCGAACTTTTCGGATACGCCCGCGGCGCCTTCACCGGAGCCATGCAAGCCTATGCGGGAAGAATCCAGGCGGCGCAGGGAGGCACGCTCTTCCTCGATGAAATCGGCGAGATGCCGTTGAGCCTCCAGCCCAAGCTGCTCCGTTTTCTGGAGCAGAAAGAACTGCAGCGCCTGGGCAGCGCCGAAGTCGTGCGCGTCGATGCCCGCGTCATCTCGGCCACCAATGCGCACCTGCTGTCCCTGGTTCGCGAGGGAAAGTTCCGCGAAGATTTGTACTACCGTCTTGGCGTCTTCCCTGTCGAAATTCCGCCGTTGCGCGACCGGTCCGAAGATATTGCGCCACTGGCCGCGCACTTTCTCGCAAAATATGCCTCGCGCCTGCCCGCGCCGCAATTGTCCGCGCCTGCGCTGCATCTGCTGAAAACACAGCCTTGGGCCGGGAATGTTCGCGAACTGCAGAACGTGATCGAACGCGCGCTGATCCTCTCGGAAAATCAAGCGGTGATTCGCCCGGAGCACCTCCTGCTCGCCGACTCAAGCTTTCGCAGCGCGCGCTAGGGCGAATCCAATGTTGCGGTGGCCACAGGCGGCTGCCGATCTGCGCTCGGCTTGGACCCTTCGACTTCGCTCAGGGCAGGCTCACGAGGGCGCCCGTCCCCACACGAGCGGGGTTGGGCATCGCGCCCGAGTTATTGCGTAACCTGCTGGATCGAGCAATAGGTCGTCTTCAACCGCACTCCGCATAAGGGCGATCTAAGGCAATTTATGCCGGGCTGGCATCGCCCTTGCAAGTTAATCTTCATGTCCACCACTTTTCCGGCACCACGAGATCCGGCGCGCGACCCCGAGCATCCGCTGGCCCGCGCCTTTGCGTCGTTCACCGAGGCGGCGGGTTCTCGAGCGTACTTATGGGCAACTACAGGGGCAGGTGGCGCATCTTCGCCAGGAACTGGAAGTTACGAACCGCGACCTGGCGACCAGTCTGGAAGAGAACCACCGCATCCGCGAACGCCTGCGCCGCATTCTCGAAGGCTTGCCGTGCGGCGTTCTGGTGATCGAAGCGGGAGCCCGGATTTCGACTCTCAATCCCGAGGCAGCCCGCCTGCTCGGCGCGAGCTTCGAATCGGCCGCCGCGTTGCCCGCCGCACTTTCCGCGGCACTCGATCGGGCCCGCCAGCCGGGCGCAGAGTCCGAATAGGCGCTCTTTTTGCCGCCTTCTGATTTGGATCCGTCTTCTGTAGATTTAGAGCAGTCCTCTTCGAATCAGTCCTGTTCGAGCCAGTCTTTTTCGAGTCACGCCAGTCCCGCGTGGGTCGTCATCCGCCACGCGTGGTTGGAGCAAGGTCCGGCCCATGCTACTTCGGTGTTTATCCTGCGCGATGTCAGCGAGGCGAAGAAGCTGGAACACGATCGTGAGCATCTTCGTAAGCAGCAGGCCCTTGTCGAAATGTCGGCTCTGCTGGCGCACGAAATCCGCAATCCCCTGGGCAGCCTCGAACTCTTAGCCGGGTCGCCATCAACGGCAGTCAACACCTGGAACTATGGAGTTACCATTCCTGCCGCCGACATTTCCGGGGCCACCGCGCCCGTCTCCCTCGCCAGCGGTACCCTCGTTTTCAACGGCGATGGAACCCTCCAAAGTGACACTCCTACCTCCGGCACCGCCTCTACCACCAATCCCACCATCAGGATCCCGCCCACCACCACTCCCGCTTCTGTTTTCGCCGATGGCGCCAATCCACTTACCTTTACCTGGAAGCTGTTCGACGCAACCGGCACCGGACTCATCACGCAAACGGCTGCCGCCAGCAGCACCACCTCCATCCAACAGGATGGCGCCGCCAGCGGCACCCTGCAGAGTTTCAGCATCGGTTCCGATGGCACCATTACCGGATCCTTCAGCAACGGAAGCACCGCTACACTGGGAGAGATCGCGCTCGCCAGCTTCGCCGACGAGCAGGGCCTCTCGCGCGACGGCGACAACACCTATTCTCCAACTCTTGCCTCCGGTCAGGCCACTGTCGGCGCACCGTCCAGCGGCGGACTCGGCAGTATCACCGGCGGTTCTCTCGAATCATCCAACGTCGACATCGCTACCGAGTTCGCCAACCTCATCGTCCGCAGCGCAGCTACGAAGCCAACGCTCGCGTCGTCACAACGCCAGTCGTTAGTCCCTGCTTATCGTTCGCATCCAAGGCACCGAACGACTAACGACTAACGACTGACGACCAACGACCAACGACCTACACTACCGCGCACTTCTTCGCGGGCTGGGGTGGTTGGCTGTCCAGCCGAGCAAAGCTCGGCAAGGGCCGCGCCGAGAATTCGCGGCCCTTCTGTGAGTCCTTTCATGAGAGCGCTCTCAGAAAAGCTCTGCCATCGCGCCGTCATACCCTTCCCGACCACGCGCGCACCAGGCGCGTTCGGCCAATCCCTGATTCCAGCCCACGCTTCCCTCTATCGCCCTTTGGTTTGCTGGATGTGAGCCCCGGCACCCGGCTTGCAAACATCGGCAACATGCAGGATGTGCAGGTAAGTCCCGCGCCCGAAAAGACGCCCAAGAACGCTCCCCAGAAAAAGAAGGGTTGGCTGGCCGTGGTGCTCGCTCTTTTGCTGGCTGCGGCCGGCATCTTCGTCTGGTTGCGCTCCGAGCCCTCGACCAGCGCCGCGGCAGGATCCACACTCGCCCTGGAAACCTTTGTCGTCAATCTCAACGGCTCTGGCCAGCGCGCCTACCTCCGCGTCGGGATCACGCTTGGCCTGGCGCACTCCCTCCCCCGCAGCCAAGCAGAAGCCGTACCCGTGGCGCTCATGCGCGACACCATTCTCTCCGTGCTCGCGACTGCCCAGGCCGAAGAGTTGTTGCAGCTCGAAGGCAAGAGCCAGCTCAAGAACGAACTACTGAAAGCCCTCCAAGAGCGAGTGCCGAAGATGGCCGTCGAGAATGTCTACTTCACCGAATTTCTGGTCCAGATGTAAATGGTGCAAATGTAATGGCCGCCGCCGCCCAACCCAAGCTCGAAACTCCGATCGCCGATCCCTGGGCGCGCCGAACTTCTGCCTTGCCTGCTCACTGTCGAAATCCCCGTGCCCTGCTTCACCGTCGCCGATCTAGTTCATCTGGAGCGCGGACGCATTATCGCCACCAGTTGGACCGTCGGGCGAGACGTTCCTCTGCGCGTCAACGGCGAATTGATCGCCTGGAGCGAGTTTGAGGTCGTGGAGAACCACCTGGCCGTGCGCTTAACGGAGTTGGCCTAGAAGAAGTGCTGGAGAATCCAGCCCCGAAGGGGCAAACCAGCTTAGCCCAGCGGTTCAGCGCTGGAAAAGAGGAAGAAATGATTCCAGTCCGGGAGGGACGGCCCAGGTCTCCAGCACACCTGCGAGGGTCTGGGAATCGGAAATCGATTCTTCCGCAGCCTGCCAGATGGACTTGGCACAGACGGAGCAAGCACCGATGAAGTTGCTGCAGATGGAAATCACGCAGAAACAAATCCCGACACACCCACGGCCCAACGCGTCGCGCTGGCTTGCGTTCGCCGCCGCCCGCCTCAAACTTGTCTGGCGCTCCGTGATTAGGAGATCAATATCATTGGTCCGCCGCGCCGGCAGCAAGCGCAAGACGCTGGCCGTCCGCGAAACCGCCGCCCTCGGCGACCGCCGCTTCGTTTCCGTCATCCAGTTCGAGCGCCAGCGTTTCCTGATCGGCTCCAGCCCCTCCTCGGTCACCCTGCTTGCGCAATTGCCGGACGAATCCGCCAGCGGCGAACAAACCGGAGAAAAACTTTGAGGAGCTGGTTAATAAACTCCGCGAATTGTTGTGCGGCGCGATTGCGTTCTGGCCGCGCTTCTTTGACGCCCGCTTCGGTCGCGCCCTCGAGGCCTCGGAAAGGATTTTGAAACTTGCTCACTGACCAGATCCCTCGGGGCTAAAGCCCAGTGGTTATGCGGTTTGCCGCGCCCCGGCTGAAGCCGGGCCCTTTCCAGTGCAGTCCCTAGGTACGGTGCGATGAAAACAGCGCTAGCCATCCGTGTGAGTCGTTGGTCGTTAGTGGTCAGTCGTTCGGTGCATTGGATGCGAACGGTAAGCCGGGACTAATGACTGACGACCAACGACCAGACTTCAACGAAAGCAGGCCACCCGCATGACCAAACATCCCGCCGAAGCCTATCGCCGCGTGCAGAGCGATGCTGAGCGCGAGCGTATCCTCATGGAACAGCTTCCCCAGGTCCGGCACATCGCGCGCCGCATTCACGAGCGGCTGCCCCGCCACGTGCCCTTCGAAGACCTGGTCCATGCCGGCGTCCTCGGGCTCATCGACGCGCTCAACAAGTTCGATCTGTCCAAGCGCGTGCAGTTCAGTTCTTACGCCAAGTTTCGCATTCGCGGCGCTATCCTCGACAGTCTCCGCGAACTCGACTGGAGCCCGCGCGAATTGCGCCGCAAAGGCCGCCTCGTCGATTCCACCTACTCCCAGCTTTCCGGCAGGCTCGGACGCGCGCCCAACGAGAATGAAATCGCCCATGCGATGGGCATCGGCCTGCACGAACTGCAGTCCCTGCTCGCCGAACTCGACGGCCTCGAACTCGGTAGCCTGCGCGTCGAGTCTCGCCGCGACGGCAAAGAAGAGGATATTACTGACCGCGTCCCCTCCAAGCCCGAGGAAACGCCTTTCTTCCAATGCCTCCGCTCAGAGATGAAGTATCTGCTGGAGCAGGCCATTTCCGAACTGTCGGAAAAGGGACAGCGTGTTCTCGCGCTGTACTACTACGAAGAACTCACCATGAAAGAAATCGGAGCCGCGCTCGGCATCGGCGAGTCGCGCGTTTCCCAGATCCATTCCCTCGCCATGGTGCGCTTGCGTTCCCGGCTCAATTTCCTGAACGTGACCGCCGCGCCCCTCGCTCGGGCCAAAGCTGCGGGAAGCCAAACGTGAATTGCTGCGACTAAGAGGTTAACTGACATGAGTAACATGAATGCAACTCCACTTTCTGTAAACATCGCAGATGCACTGCTTGTATCCAATGATGCGGTCACGATTACGCAACTCAGTGAATCGATGCAACAACTCGCCATGTCCCGAGAGGTATGTGTCGAAGTTCCGGCTGCGCTGGTCCTGTTGAACCGGCGAAAGTTCGATGCAGTAATTGTTGATCTCCAGCTGGGAGTTGAAGCGAACGGAGTTTTGGAAAAAGTGCGTCGCTCCCCTTCGCATCGAACTGCCGTGTTATTCGCCGTCAGCGACAGCGATGCCGAAACCGTCAGTTCGTTCAAGGCGGGTTCCAACTTTGTGCTGAGGAGACCTCTTTCCCTTACTTCGATCGGCCAAAGTTTGAAGGTTGCCTATGGTCTGATCCTGCGGGAGCGCCGCCGTTACTTCCGTTGCCCAGTTAAGTTTCCGGTGGTGATCTGCAGGGATGGCATGCCGAACGTTGATGGCCAGACCGTGAACATTAGCGAAAGTGGGATGGCCATCTCCACCCCGGTCTCACTCCGACCCGAAGACATGGTGCAGGTGCACTTCACCCTTCCGGGTCACGAAGCCCGCTTCGTGGTTGGTGCAACGATCCGCTGGTGCATAGAAAGCTGCCTTGGATTGCAATTCACCTCCGTTTCGCCGCACCTAACCTCTGAATTACAAGAGTGGCTCTTACGCCGGTTGGAAGAAAGTCTTCCCGAGTCCGTCGCCGACAAATTTCGAAACCTCGGGAACGCTCCCCATTGAACGGACGAGTGGCTGAGATAGCCAAGACGGGAGCTTTCTTTGATACCGATTTCGACCGGGGTCGTAATCATTTACGCCAATCGAGAATTGCTGGTGTCAGTAGTCGGAAGCGTCGAGGATGGTTTCACGTTCGCCTAGCTGTTTGTGTCTTGGTGTGTGTCCTAACCCGCCGTCTGCTCACAGCGATAGCTTCCATCGCGTTGCGCTTGGCTTCCACGCGCACGTGTTGTACCACTCCAACATTACACAATTCACACGCTTGCCGTGCGCTTACTGCGCTCCTTTCGTAACGCTTTCTACGTTCCTTCGTGCGCTAGAATCCTTAGATTTTGCAGGAGAATAGTCGCACCGCATGGATCAGAAAGCATTCCAACCAGTGACCCAGAACAGCCCCGATGCGATTCCGATTGAGGTGAGCCGGATCGAAGGCCATGAATGGTGGCTTTGGGGGTTCGCCATTGCGGTAACACTGGCATTAACCTTTGGGATCATTTCCCTTACTTTACCTTGGTTTAAACGGGACTGGGAGGTGTTTTACTGGGGTGATCTCAGGGAATGGGTACGCGGGCTGGCAGCTCTGGTATTACTCTTCGACTTATACGCGATTTATCAGCACATGCAACTCCAGCGCATTCGACGCCAGCTGGCTGAGCGAGATCAGCTTTTTCAACTCATCAGTGAGAACGCCGCGGATATGATCGCGCTTGTCGACATCAATGGCCGCCGGCTTTACAACAGCCCCGCCTATCAAACGGTCCTCGGGTATTCTCCCGAGGAGCTGAAAGCGACTTCGTCGATCGAGCAAATTCATCCCGACGAT
Source organism: uncultured Acidobacteriaceae bacterium (assembly GCA_963797885.1). Taxonomy (GTDB): domain Bacteria; phylum Acidobacteriota; class Terriglobia; order Terriglobales; family Acidobacteriaceae; genus Acidiflorens. The sequence continues at coordinate 8,231 of CAWCRQ010000064.1, forward strand.
CGCCCACGAGTATTGAAAGCAGCAGAAAAAGCCCGCCTGAGCAGCCAGGGAGAGCGGGTGGAATACCGGATACGCCACAAAAACGGTTCATGGCGCACGCTGGAGTCGACCGCGTGCGCGATCCCAAACGCGAGAGGTCAGATCGACAAACTGGTAATTGTGAACCGCGACATCACCGAGCGGAAGCGAGCCGAGGAACTGCTGGTACACAATGCGTTTCACGACGGGCTCACCAACCTGCCCAACCGCGCGTTGTTTCTGGACCGGTTGCAACACGCGCTAACCCTCTCCAAAAGACACTTGAACTACAAATTCGCGGTATTGCTCATTGATGTAGACGAATTCAAAATCATCAATGACAGCCTGGGATACACGGCCGGGGATGAGGTGCTGATTCAAATCGCGCAGAGACTAAAGGACTCTGTGCGGCGAGCCGACACGGTCTCGCGTCCACACACGAGCGGCGCACCTGACAGGACTGCCGATGACGATACGTTGGCCAGACTGGGTGGTGATGAATTCACGATCCTCGCAGATGACATCCGAGATCCCATCGACGCCGTTCGCGTTGCGGAAAGAGTCCAAGCGGACCTAGCCGCCCCCTTTGTCGTAAACCAAGAGCAGATAGTAATTTCGGCGAGCATCGGGATTGCTTCCAGCACCAGCCCTCACACCCAGGCGGAGGATCTGGTGCGCGACGCGGAGATAGCCATGTACCGTGCCAAGCGGGCGGGGAAAGCCCGCTGTGAGGTGTCTGACACGGCCATGCATGCGAATGCCGTGAAACGGTTGAAGCTGGAGACGGACTTGCGCAGGGCCCTCGACCAGGGTGAATTCCGCATTCGCTATCAGCCCATTGTGTCGTTGCAGACCGGCAAGATCACGGGCTTCGAGGCCCTGACGCGATGGCAACGTCCAGAGGGCTTACTTTCACCGATTGAGTTCATCAGGGTTGCGGAGGAGATTGGGCTCATAGTTCCCATGAATCGCCAACTGTTGCGCGAAGCCTGCCAACATCTCCGGTCGTGGCAGTCTGAATTTCCTTCACGCCCGCCTCTGACAATGAGCGTGAACATCACTCCCAGGGAATTCGGCCAGCCCGATCTCGCCAGCCAGGTCCGCAAATCCCTTGAGCAGACCGGCGTGGATCCAGGGTGCTTGCAACTCGAAATCCTAGAAACGACTGCCATGGCGGATACGGAAAAATCTGGTCACGTGCTCGCGCAATTGAAGGCACTCGGCGTGAGCTTGAGCATCGATGATTTTGGCACCGGGTACTCCTCACTCAGCCGCTTGCGCCGGATTCCAGTGGACATCTTGAAAATCGACCGCGCCTTCATCTCGCACATGGACAGCGACCCGGAAAGCCGCGAGATCGTGCGGATCATCATAATGCTCGCCCACAATCTCGGTTTGAAGGTCGTCGCGGAAGGGACGGAGACGGAAGAGCACGTCAACCTGCTCAAGCAGCTCAATTGCGAGATGGCACAGGGATACTTTTTCTCCCGGCCCGTCGACGACCAGGCCATATTGAAGCTGTTAACCAGCAACCGCAGCGCCGGCGCCGCGTCCGCCGGTCGTTAGAATTAGAAACAGGCGGTCATTTTTCCAGGCTTTGAAATGGCGGTGGTGTAGCTCGAAGGGGTGTTCTATTCGGCTGTGGAAAGTCGTTGCCTCGACCAACACCCTCGATCTCGCCTTCGGGCGAAGCCCGGCAGCGCAGCGAGCATCAGCAACACAAGGGTTTCCCCCGTGCTCCCCTGTGGTTAAGCTCTTAGCTTTTCTCCGCGCTCTCAACCGGATGCCGAACGACCAACGACGATTTGTCTCTACAGCGTCCGCTTAAACAACGGCACCGCCGCCGCCAGCGTCACCGCCGCGAAGATCGACAGATAAATCATGTCCGGAACAATCGCCCCCAGCCCCGTTTCCTTCAGCAGCAGCGACTTGAATCCATGCACCGCATAGGTAAACGGATCCACCTTGGCAATCGCCCGCAGCCACACCGGAAACGCTTCCACCGGATAGATCGATCCGCTGGGAAAAAACAGCAGCGTATTCAGAATCCCAAACATCGCCCGCGGCACGAGCGGATCCTCAATCCTCACCATCATCAAAAACATCATCGAATTGAACGCGGCCGACGTCAGCACGACCATCACCACCAGCCCCAGCATCGTCCCCGGATGGAATATCGTCCCCACTCCCGCCAGCAGCGATCCGATCACCGTAGTCACCGCCCCGGTCATCACGGCCTTGATCGCCCCCGCCCCATTCAGCCCAAACACCAGCTCCGCCTTCGTGATCGGAGTCACCAAATATCCCTCATGTATCCCGCGCGCCTTGTCGTCGATATACAGCATCCCCCCGCCGATCATCACCGACACGAACATCGCCAGCGTGATCGATCCCGGCAGCAGGTACTTCATGTACTCGATATACGGATACAGTTCCACTGTTTCCAGCGCCGTCTGCTGCAACAGCCGCGGCGACACGTCCGGCTGGTTCAATGCGTTCGTCACTTCATTCATCTTGTCTTCGAACGTCGAACTCATGAAGTTGTCGCTGTTGTCCACGATCAGCGCGATCCGCGGATGATTCTTCTCGTACACCATCTTCGAATACTGCGCCGGAATAATCACCGCTCCCTGAATCTTCCCGTTGCGCACGTCCTCCCGCGCCTGCACTTCGTTGTCATAAGGAACTGGAATAAACGTGCCCGCATTCGCCCGCACCGCGTCAAACGCTTCCTTGATCCGAATCGCCTGCGTCCCATGATCCTCATCGACGACACCCATCTTCGCGTCGCGGATCTTTCCGCCAAAGGCATTGCCCAGCACGATCAGCTGTACCAGCGGCATCACCATCGACACCATCATCAGCGTCGGCGACCGGAAATACTTGCGCATCTCGCGCTCGATAATCGCCATCATCCGCTTCATGGCCGCAACCCCGGGCTCTCCGGCATCGTGAACCCATACGCCTTCACCAGTTCATCGCGCAACTGCCGCCCCGTGTAGTGGACAAACACATCGTCCAGCGTCGTGTTCTGCACCGTAAGCGTCTTCAGCCCCACCCCCGCCACCACCGCCATCTCTACCAGGTCCGTCGTCGTGCCCGACCCATTCGACGTCAGCACCCGGAACATCCCCGCGCTCTGGTTCTGCACCGACGTCACTCCCGGCAATGCCCGCAGCCGCTCTTCCCAATCGGCCGGCGGATGCTCGAAGTGCGCCTCAATCACGTTCGATCCCGGCACGCTTGCCTTCAACGCCTCCGGAGTATCCAGCGCCACCAGTTTTCCGTGATCCACAATCGCAATCCGGTTGCACAGCCGGTCCGCTTCGTCCATGTAGTGCGTGGTGATCAGGATCGTCAGCTTGCGCTTCGCCTTGATGTTCGTCAGCATCTCCCACACCGCCACGCGCGACACCGGATCCAGCCCCGTCGTCGGCTCGTCCAGAAAAAAAATCTTCGGACTATGCACCAGCCCCCGCGCAATCTCCAGACGCCGCCGCATCCCGCCCGATAGCGTTTTCGTCTGCGCGCCCCGCCACTTCGTCAGGTCCACCGTCTCCAGCAGTTCGGCAATCGCCTCTTTGCGCCGCTTCGCCGGAACGTCATACAGCTTCGCGTAGATACTCAGATTCTCTTCCACCGTCAAATCCAAATCGCTGGTCAGCGCTTGCGGAATCACTCCTATCGTCCGTCGCACCGCCTCCGGATCCCCGGCCACATCGTGCCCCGCCACTCGCGCCGACCCCGCCGTGATCGAGATCAACGTCGTCATCATCCGGATCAACGTCGATTTCCCCGCCCCATTCGGCCCCAGCAACCCGAAAATTTCCCCCTCCTTCACCGCAAACGAAACGTCGTCCACCGCCGTGAACTCGCCATATCGTTTCACGATGTGTTCCACTTCAATAGCATTAGGAGCGTCCGCCGCAACGTCGCCACGCAGGCTCAGTTCCGACGCCGCAACACTCATGCCGTTAGCTTTGTTCATGTCTTCACTCATGATGTGTCCCTTGAAACCTTGAGTAATCAGGTTTTCAAAGTTGCAAGGTTTCAATGAAAGACCCATTGCCGTGTTCCCTGCAACCCTGAAACCTTGCACTATCCCCCCTTCAACTGCTGCGGACTTACTAACACCTCCGCCGTCATCCCCGGCACATAGGCCCCCTTCGGATTGTCCAGCCTCACCTTCAACGCAATCGTCCGTATGTCCCGCTTTCGACGCCCCACATCCCGCTGCGTCGCGAAATCCGCTTCCGCCGCCTTATAAAAAACTTTCCCCGGAACCACCGTGCCTCCCGGCAGCCGCACACGCAGCGTGTCCCCAAGTCCAATATGATCGGCGTCCGTCTCCGGAATGGACGCCAACACCCACGTGTCGCTGAAATCCACCACCGTCACGATCGCTTGCCCCGCGTTCACCACCTCGCCTTCGCGCGCCGCCCGCACCAGTACCGTTCCCGTCACCGGCGAATAAATCTTCGTGTATCCCAGCCGCACTTCTCCTTCTTTCAACTGCGCCACTGCGTTATCCACCTGCGCCCGCGTCGATGCCACCGTACTCTGCGCCGCCGTCGCCTGATTCGTGCGTGCCATCGCCGAATTCAAATCCGCCTGCGCCGCGGTCACCTGGTCCTTCAGCGACTGCACGCTCGCCTGCTGTGCCTTCAGATTCATCTCCGCCTGCACCCGCTCCTGATCCGATGCCACGCCCGCCTGCGCCAATCCGATGGTCCGCCGGCTGTCGCTCTCCACCCGCGTCAGAGTCGCTTCCGCCTGCGCCAATTGCGCTCGCGCCGATTGCAGCTTGGCCTGCGCATTCGACACGTCGCTCGACGTCGACCCCTTCGTCGACTTCCGCGTGTACTCGTTGGCGCTCACCTGCGACCGGAAACTGGCAATCGTTGCCGCCGCCGCACGCTCCTCCGCCTCCAACTCCGAGGGATCCAGCAACGCGATCAGATCTCCCTGCTTTACCTGCGTTCCTTCCTCTACCAGGAGCTTCAGAATCCGTCCCTGAATCTGCGGACTCACCACGATCTGGTTCGCATCCACCGTTCCCACCAAAACCAGATCATTCCCCCGCGGCGTGGAAAAAAAGTAGTACCCCGAAGCAATCGCCAGAATGACCCCCAACACAATCAAAAATTTATTCCGAACACTCATTGAGAATCTCCTAAGTATCCAGCACTCTTCGGAAGGCTTTTAGCTTTTGGCTCTTGGCTCTTAGCCTCGGTTCTCATCCTTGACCGAGGAAGCCAAAGGAACAAGAGCCAAGAGACTCACTTAAACAGCGCCGTCGAAATAAAATCCAGAACAAACGCCCGGCGCTCCCGAATCCGCTCCCCCGACAACGGATCCACCTTCATCAGCGTCTTCATCAGCGGCGCCGCGCTGAAATAAAAAATAATTACGCCCACCACCGACGGGACAAAGTCCATCGCATTCACCGCCCGGAATTCCCCCGCCTCCATTCCCTCCCGCAACACCTCGGCCAGCCTCTCGAAAATCGGACGGAAATATTTCTTAGCAATGCGCTGCATCCGCGCGCTGCCTTTCGCGCCCGACCGCATCCATTCCCCTTGTACCACCCGCGGAAACCGCGGATTGGCCGCTATGTAATCGAAATACGCCCCCAGGTACTCCAGCATCTTCTGTCGCGGAGGCAGTTCGCTTTCGAGCACCGGCATCACGCGCGCCCGCATCCCGCTGAACACATGGTCGAGCACTGCTTCGTACAATGCATCCTTGTCCTTGAAGTAGTAATAAAGCAGCGCCTTGTTGACGTGCGCCGCCCGCGCAATCGCATCCGTCCGAGCCCCCGCAATTCCATGCTCGGCAAATTCCGCGACTGCCGCCTTAAGGATCGCCGCCCGGCTCTCTTCCGGACGACCGCGAGTTCCCAAACGGGCAGTCCCCAGACCGCCGGTGCCAGCGCGGCCTGTGGAACGACGCGACCGAACCGGAGGACGCGCAGCTGCAGATTCTTTCATATAATTAACCAGTTAGTTAGATTGTACCCCGTCGAATCCCCTCCGTCAACAAGTGTTGGGCGGGCGACTCCCCCGCCCAACCGAGCAAAGCTCGGCCCGTCCTTAAGAAAGAACTGGACCTAGCAGAAACAGCAGCCGCAGGCGAAGAGGAAGAAAAACGAAGAAGAGAACGACGACAACAAAGAAGAAGACGACTGAAGACAAGCCAAGAAAGCCCAAGGAAAGCAAGCCAAAGACGGCGACTCCACCGGCTCCGTAAACCCAAGAGCAGCCGCCGAAACCGCTACCGCGATCCGCCGGCGATCGAAGGCACCAGCAGTACCTCGTCGCCGTCCTGGAACGAATACGAAGCGCCCCCCAGAAAGCGAATATCCTCCTCATTCACATAAATATTCAGGAACCGCCGCGTCTCCCCCGCTTCATCCCGCAAATGGGGCTTCAAGTCGGGAAACTGCCGGTCGAGTTCCGAGAATAGCTCACTGAGATTAGCCGCCGAACAGACAATGCGCGGCGTCCCCGCCGCTAGCCGCCGCAAAGCCGTAGGAATTTGAACGGTGATGCTCATGAAAAACCTCCGGGGCAAGAAGCCTTTAACAAAAGTGATGCGGTCGTTCGCCGTTCGTCGTTCGCTATTCGCTGCTGGCTCAACCGTTTCGTCATGCCTTGCGGCTTGACCTATCTAACATCAGGGTTCTGCGAAAAAGCGAACGACTAACAACGAATAGCGAACTACTAACAACCAGCAAACACCGCCGCCGTCTCTTTGAAGGCCGCTGGCAAACTCGCCGCCTTCGTCGCCAGGTAAGCTTCGAACTCGACGAGCTTGGGAGCGATCGGCGCTTCCTCCTCGTATGCGTTGGCCAGCACGTCAGTGGTTTTGAGCCCGTTGCCGGTGATGCAGAGCACGGTGGTTTCATCCGGGAGGATTCGATCCTGATGAATCAGCTTGCGCGCTGTGCCCACGGTGACGCCGCCCGCGGTCTCGGTGAAGATGCCCTCGCTCTCCGCCAGCAACTGGATGGCATTGACAACTTCGGGATCGGAAATGTCTTCCGACCATCCCCCGCTTTGGGTGATGGCCTTCACCGCGTAAGGTCCATCGGCAGGATTGCCGATGGCCAGCGACCGGGCAATCGTCTTGGGACGCTGCGGTTCGATCTCGTTGTTGTACTGCTTGATCGCGGTGGAAATCGGCGAGCACCCCGTCGCTTGCGCACCAAAAAACTTCACCAGTTTTGGATCGACCAGTTTCAGAAGAATCAGTTCATCGAACGCCTTCTTGATTTTCGTGATCAGCGATCCGCCCGCCATCGGCACCACGATGTTATCGGGCAATCGCCAGCCCAGTTGCTCGGCGATCTCGTAGCCCACCGTCTTCGAGCCTTCGGCGTAATAGGGACGAAGATTGACGTTCACGAATCCCCAGCGATGTTCTTCGGCGATCTGCGAGCACAGGCGATTGACATGGTCGTAGCTGCCGTTGATGCGCACCACCTCCGCGCCAAATACCTGTGTGCCCAGAATCTTGGCGGGCTCGAGATCCGAGGGAATAAAAATCCATGCCTTCAAACCTTCGCGAGCCGCTTGCGCCGCTAGCGAATTCGCCAGATTGCCGGTCGACGAGCAAGCCACGGTATCGAACCCGAAGCTGCGTGCATTCGCCAGCGCGACCGCAACCACGCGATCTTTGAAGCTCAAGGTGGGCAGGCAGACCGCATCATTCTTGACGAAGAGCCGCCGCGATCCGATCTCTTCGCCGAGCCGCGGAGCGCTCACGAGCGGCGTGTATCCCACCGGCAGCGACGGCTGAAATGCGGCCGGCAACGGCAGCAGTTCGCGATAGCGCCACATGTTCGGCGCGCGCGAGGCGAACAGTTCGCGCGAAAGGCGCGAGCGGAGGGAATCGTAATCGTAGGTGATTTCTAGCGGCGAGAAACAGTCTTCGCAGATGCTGCGCGGCTGGTTGCCCCAGGTTTGGCCGCATTCGCGGCAGCGGAGCTGGTAGGTGCTCGTCTCCATTTTGCAACTTCTTTCCGTGACTGCGGGACGAGCCGGGGAAAATTCCCCATTTACGACAAAACCCCTTTTCCGGATTGGAAAAGAGGCTCGGGATACGCGAACAACAAATCGCTTTCACCCGAATCTCATGGTCCCCGTTACCGGGCGAGAGTTGGCACCTGACGGTCGAGATTTATGATCCCGATCCGGTTGCCGTGGCGTCCTAGGGCTCGTCCCTCAGCCACTCTGCATGAAATTCCCATTTGCTCAAATAAAGAGCAAACTTGGCATCAAATACTACAACCGACCAATCGGTCTGTCAAGCGGAATCTTCACCGTTGGGTCCCGATCAGTCGGACTGGCCACGATGCCGGACAAAATTGAAGACTAGCCATGCGGAACACGCTCCGCGCCTCTTGCCAGGAACGGGCGGACATGTTATGTTAAACATGTTAAACAACTTCTTACACAACTATTATGCTTGGGATCAGGCTTGAACCCGAACTCGAAGAAAAGCTGGAATCGCTCGCGAAAGAGACAGGCCGCAGCAAGAGTTATTATGCGCGCGAGGCCATTCGGCAATACCTGGAAGACCGCGAAGACTACCTGAAGGGCATTGCGGCGCTGGAGCGGCGCGAGCCCACCATCACGCTCGAAGAATTGGAGCGGCGGCTTGGCTTCTCCGAGTAGAACGTGGCGGATTGAAATCACTCGCACCGCGGAGAAACAAATCCAGAAACTCAGCCGCACGACCCAGGAGTCGATTGTCCGGTTTCTGCGGGAGCGGGTACAGCCGGCACGCGATCCTCGCCAGTTTGGTAGACCGCTGCACGGCGACAAAGGCGGATTGTGGCGGTACCGAGTGGGGGATTATCGACTGATTTGTGAAATTCAGGACGAGCGAATCACGGTGTTGCTGATCAGGGTCCGGCATCGCAAGGATGTGTATCGCTGAGCCTGTTGACCGTCTGCCCGTTGTAAAATCAAGGATTATCCATTACTGCACTATCCTTAATCTATGCCGCAGCAAGACAAACCTGCCACCACCGCCCGCGACGAGCGTTACGACGCGCAGCGCATCGAGCAAAAGTGGACTGAGCGCTGGCAGAGCGATCCGTTGCTGTATGCCGCCGAGGCCCATCCGACCAAGCCGAAGTATTACGTTTTGGAGATGCTTCCCTACCCTTCGGGCGCGCTGCACATGGGGCACGTGCGCAATTATTCGATCGGCGATGCGCTGGCTCGCTACATGTGGATGAACGGCTACAACGTGCTTCATCCGATGGGGTGGGATTCGTTTGGGCTCCCGGCGGAGAATGCTGCCATCAAGAACAACACTCCGCCGAAGGAGTGGACGCTCGGGAATATCGCGGCGATGAAGGTGCAGATGAAGCGCCTTGGCTTCGCCTATGACTGGTCGCGCGAAGTTACGACTTGCCTGCCGGATTACTACCGCTGGAATCAGTGGTTCTTTCTGAAGCTTTATGACGCGGGATTGGCTTATCGCAAGAAGAGCAAGGTGAACTGGTGTCCGGAGTGCGCCACCGTGCTGGCCAACGAGCAAGTCGTGGGCGGAATGTGCTGGCGGCATGAAGACACTCCGGTCGAGCAGCGCGAACTGGAACAGTGGTTTTTGCGGATCACGAAGTACGCGGACGAGTTGCTGCGCGATCTCGACAAGTTGCAGGGCTGGCCGGAAAAAGTCCGCATTATGCAGCAGAACTGGATCGGACGCAGCGAAGGCACGCGGGTGGACTTCGATCTGGGCGGAACGGTGGGGCCGGCGGGGTTGACGATCACGGTGTTCACCACCCGCGTGGACACGATCTATGGCGCGACCTCGGTACAGGTGGCGCCCGAGCATCCGATCATCGCGGATATGATCGCCCGCGATGCGGCGCTGCGCGCCAAGGTGGAAGAGTTGATTGCCGAGCAGCGCCGGGCGAAAGAAGCGGGCGATATTGGCGACATCGAGAAGCATGGTGTGTTCACCGGACGCTACGCGAAGAATCCTTATAACGGCGAACCTGTGCCGGTGTGGGTGGCGAACTACATCCTGATGGACTACGGCACGGGCGCCATCATGAGCGTGCCGGCGCACGATGAGCGCGATTACGAATTCGCCAAGAAGTACAAGCTGCAAATTCGGGTGGTGATTTTGCCGGCGAGCACGGACCCGGAGGAAACGATGACGGAGCCGCCGCTGCCCTTTACGACGATGAACGGGATTCTGGTGAACTCGGGCGAGTTCACCGGGCTGAGCTGCGACGAAGCGATCGAAAGGATGTCGGCGCGCGCCGAAGAGAAGAAATTCGGCAAGGCGACGGTTACATTCCGGATAAAAGATTGGGGCATTTCGCGGCAGCGCTATTGGGGAACGCCGATTCCCATGGTGTACTGCGACAAAGACGGTGTGGTGCCGATCGCGGAGAAAGATTTGCCGGTGATTCTTCCGGATAGAGTGCAGGTCACGCTTTCGGGTGGATCGCCGTTAATGAATGTGCCGGAGTTCCTGAACACGACCTGTCCGAAATGTGGCGGCCCGGCGCGGCGCGAGACTGACACCATGGATACGTTCGTCGATTCGTCGTGGTACTTCTACCGCTACGCCGACGCGCGGAATGACCAGGCTCCCTTCGACAGCGCAACCATCGCGTACTGGTTTCCGATTGATCAATACATTGGCGGCGTGGAACATGCCATTCTCCACCTTATTTATTCGCGCTTCTGGACGAAGTTCATGCGCGACATGGGGCTGGTGAAAAACGACGAACCGGTTGCGCGGTTGTTCACGCAAGGCATGGTAATCAAAGACGGCGCGAAGATGTCGAAGAACATGGGGAACGTGGTGTCGCCGGACGAGATGGTGGCGCGCTACGGAGCGGATGCTACGCGGTTGTACAGCTTGTTCGCCGCGCCTCCGGATCGTGATCTTGACTGGCAGGAAACTGGGATTGAAGGTATTCAGCGGTTCTTGGGGAGGGTGTGCCGCGTTGTGACGGACCAGACTAAGCCATCTATCCATTCACCCGATCTACCTGTCGAAAACAGACGCGGCCCTGCGGCTCGGACTCTTCTGCGAGAGCTACATCAGACCATTAAGCGGGTCTCCAAGGATTTCGAGGGCCGATGGCATTTCAATACATCAATTGCGGCCCTGATGGAGTTCAACAACCTGCTCTCCGGCATGGCGAAGGACATTTCAGACGGGAACATTCCCCCTGAAGATTTGGCGGAGGCGAAAAGAGCGATCGTGCTCCTTCTCGCTCCCTTCGCCCCCTATCTTGCGCACGAGCTTTGGGAAAAGCTCGGCGAAGACGCGGGGACTCTGCTCCGGCATCCTTGGCCGAAGTACGATCCCGCGCTCGCCGCCGAAGACGAAATAGAAATCCCCATTCAATTCAATGGCAAGCTGCGCAGCAGAATCGTCGTACCTGCCGATCTGCCCGTAGAACAACGTGAACTTCTTGTGCTTGCCGACAAAATAATTCAGGATCACCTGGAGCGGCTACGGGCCTTGGGCGAGGTCACGATAGATGTCATAAACAAGCCGGCAATTTCGAATGTGGTGGCTCGGGTAATATCCTCGGGCTCGTCGAAGCCAGGAAAGCCTTGACTACTCTCCGGTAACCTTGGGGCGTACTACCAAGTGCACGGTGAAGTGGGATATCGCGATCGAACCAGGTCGCCGAGCGATCTGAAACTCGCGGGAACCCGCTTGGTTTCAAATGACCAGATCGCCCGATGGCCCGATCACCCGATTCTGTGAGACACTCATCCGTGGAAACCCAATCCATCGTTGTCCTCGATTTCGGAGCGCAGTATTCGCAACTGATTGCGCGCCGTATCCGCGAACAGAAGATCTTTTCGGTTGTCCTGCCGTTCAACGCCAGCCTGGAAGAGATTCGCAGCTACTCTCCGGTGGGAATCATTCTTTCGGGCGGGCCGTCTTCGGTTTACGACAAAGACGCGCCGCTGGCCGACAAGAGTGTCTTCGATCTTGGCGTTCCGGTGCTCGGCATCTGTTACGGGTTGCAGTTCATGGTGTACGCGCTGGGCGGGAAGGTGCGCCCGGCCGCCAAGCGCGAGTATGGTCACGCAAAAGTCGAGATACAAGAATCCGACTCCCAACTTTTTCGGGGGCTGCCTCACCTGCTTGCGGTCTGCATGTCGCATGGCGACTCGGCCGAAGAACTGCCTCCGGGATTTCGGCTGACGGCGAAAACTCCGAATGCGGTTGCCGCCATCGAAAACGCTGAGCGCAAGATGTGGGCGGTGCAGTTTCATCCCGAAGTGCACCACACGCCGCTCGGCTCGGACATCCTGCGCAACTTCGCGCTTGGCATCTGTGGCGCGAAGCCTTCTTGGACGCCACAGCATTTTATTGACGCGACGGTGGCCCAGGTGAAACAGCAGGTCGGCAGCGGGCGCGCCATCTGCGCGCTTTCCGGGGGAGTGGATTCTTCCGTCGCGGCGGTGTTGGTGGATCGAGCCATGCGGGACGCGTCCGGCAAGTCGCGGCTTACTTGCGTGTTTGTCAACAATGGGGTGCTGCGCAAAAACGAGTTTGAGAAAGTGCAGCAGAATCTGCGCGACAATCTTGGACTGCACCTGGTTGCGGTCGATGCCACGGAACGCTTCATGCAGAAACTGGCGGGGGTGAGCGATCCGGAGACCAAGCGCAAGATCATTGGCAACGAGTTCATCGAGGTCTTCGACGCCGAAGCGCACCGCATCCTGAAAGAAGAAGGCGAAGTCGAGTGGCTCGTGCAGGGGACGCTCTATCCCGACGTCATCGAGTCGCGCTCGGTGCGCGGGCCGTCGCAGGTCATCAAATCGCATCACAACGTGGGCGGACTCCCGGAGACGATGAAGCTCAAGTTGATCGAGCCGCTGAAAGATCTATTTAAAGATGAGGTGCGGCGCATCGGCCGCGATCTCGGCATGCCCGAGGACATTCTGCAGCGGCAGCCTTTCCCTGGGCCAGGGTTGGCGGTGCGCATTTTGGGTGAAGTAACCAAAGAACGCGTCGACCTGCTGCGCGAGTGCGACGATATCGTTGTGGGAGAGATCAAGAAGGCTGGGCTATATCAGAAAATCTGGCAGTCGTTTGCTGTGCTCTTGCCGGTGATGTCGGTCGGCGTGATGGGCGATCAGCGGACTTACGCATACACCTGCGCCGTCCGCGCAGTTCATTCGGAAGACGGCATGACCGCTGATTGGGTTCCGCTGCCGTATGAAGTGCTGAAGACGATTTCGAATCGGATCGTGAATGAGGTGCGCGGGGTGAACCGCGTGGTGTACGACATCACGTCGAAGCCGCCGGGAACGATTGAGTGGGAGTAGGCGCCAGCATGAGTGGATGGCGTTACGGTAGGAAGCAGTTAACATGACACACAAACGTACGGTGGCCCAGCAAGTTGCCTCGGGGTTTCGCATCGCGGGATCGATGGTACTCGCGCTCACATTCATCGTCGCGCTGATCGGTAGCACGGTTTTCTTTCTGGGTCTCAACAACATTGAAGCTCAAGGCCAACATCGTATCCTCGGTGGTATCGCGCTGATCGGGCTTTCAGCCCTGCTATTGATTACTACTCGTTATTGGGCCAAATGGCTGCTAGGAATTGTTGGCCTTGGCTTTGCAAGGGCGCTGATCGGCACGCCCTTCTTTTTATTGTCGGAAAAACAGATGTCGCAAGGCAGCTTGCATTCATATTCGTCTATTGCCTGATTGCAGCATTGCTGACTTGGAGGCATTCCCAGCGAGAGCCGGCAGGAACCGAAGAAAGCTGGGCTGATGGCGTTTGTGGTTTGTGCTTCTTTTGCAATGGCGCTCCAATCGTATGTGCCGCTGCTTGCTGGCCTCGCCCTGCTTGGCGTTGGCGAACTTACCCAGAGAATTCTGCGCTCAAAGCGAAAACGGGTCGAGGGCCACGCAGACTCGCCGATGCCCATTGTCTGAATTAATATCTCATTCCTACGCGTGCACCACCTTTAAACCCAATACCTTCTCCAACGCGTCAAAATCCCGGTCGCAGTGCAGAAGTTTATGACCGTTTAGCAGGCAGAACGTGGCGATCCAACAGTCCACAGTTTTCCGAATGGTGTAGCCATGCTGGCGCAGGGCGCGGTAGTTCGTGGCGGCGGCGATCGCGTTTTCAACGCCTCCCGCCGAAAATACATCGAACGTGAGTAGCTGATCTCGTATCCGGCGAAATTCGCCAGTGTCACGAATGCCCTGAAGCACTTCGCAAAGAATCATATCGGTAAGACCGATGCGCTGGAGCGGCATTTCGCGGTCAAGCCACTCCGTTTCCGCATTCAGAATGCCTCCGAGATAGTCAATCCAAACGGTCGTGTCCACGATAACCATTCGAATCACCCGGTGTTGCGGCCCAGGCGGGATTCCTCAAGATTTCCTTCCCATTTCACTTTGCCTCGAAACCGCCGCATGCCAACCTGGGAGCGCGTCTGGATGAACAAACGAAGGGCTGCCTCCACCGTAGCCTTCTTCTTCGTATCAATGCCGCCGAGCCTCATTGCCTGGCGCATCAAACCGGCTCCAATCCATGTCGATATTGGTCCGCATTTGTGTTTCCACCTCGATGTGTAATATTAACACAATTTTGTGTATCGCGAAGGAGCACAGTTCTGTTGTCACGGGAAATAACATTAGCTCTTGACTGGTCGAGTTATAATAGAGTCACTAACTCCCGTACATCGACTTACTAACTCGCTCCTAGGAGCGAGCCCGGGATGATCTTTGACATCCTTCAAAGTATCAAGAAGCCTGCCGAGCGCGCGACCCAGTAACTCCCTTGTTCAGAATACTTTACATATAAGGTATTTATAATGAAGACTTTGGGAGGCAGAGTCGCCCGAATCGGGCACGCAACATCCGACCTAATCGACAGGAAATAAACGGCTTACCTCGGTTTTCGCATCCGCGCGACCTTGACTGAAATGATCGGCTAACCCCCACTTGCTCAAGACTTTACAGACAAGTCATTGCGATTTAGGACTTTGCGAAAAAAGGGAGGGGGTACCCCTACCGTGTGCCCCATTCCCGGCGGATCGGCGGCGAGTACTGGCAACCGGCTATCGAACGAACTACCATATTCCCATGCCCGTCGATACCGAATCTCCGACATCCTCTTACACCCGCATTCGCGCGCCTCGCGGCACCACGCTTTCCTGCAAAGGTTGGCAGCAGGAAGCGGCCATGCGCATGCTCATGAATAACCTTGACGAGGAAGTCGCGGAGCGGCCTCAGGATTTGGTTGTCTATGGCGGCACGGGCAAAGCGGCCCGCAATTGGGATTGCTATCACGCTATCGTCCGCTCGCTGAAGAATCTTGAGAACGACGAGACGCTGCTGGTGCAGTCGGGCAAGCCCGTAGGAGTGTTCAAGACGCACGACTATGCGCCGCGCGTCCTAATTGCGAACTCGAATCTCGTCGGGCATTTTTCCAATTGGGAGAAGTTCAACGAACTCGAGCGCCCGGATTGATGATGTATGGCCAGATGACGGCCGGGTCGTGGATTTACATTGGCTCGCAGGGGATCGTGCAGGGCACTTACGAAACGTTCAACGCGGCAGGCGAAAAGCATTTTGGCGGCGATCATTTTTCCGGCGATCTGGGCGGGAAGCTGATTGTCTCGGGCGGCATGGGAGGCATGGGAGGCGCGCAGCCGCTGGCGGCTACCATGACGGGCGCGGCTTTTCTTGGGATTGACGTCGATCCCGAGCGCATCAAGAAGCGGATCAAGACCGGCTATTGCGATTTCCTTGTCACCACGCTGGACGAGGCGCTGCGCATTCTGAAAAATGCCGTCCGAAAAAAAGAAAACATTTCGGTCGGGCTGGTGGGCAATTGCGCGGACATTATTCCGGAACTCGCCGAACGCGGGGTGGTACCGGACATCCTCACCGATCAGACTTCGGCGCACGATCCGTTGAACGGATATGTGCCCAACGGCATCACGTTCGAAGAGGCGCTCGAATTGCGCCGCCGCGATCCGCAGGCTTATCAGGAGCGGTCGCTCGACGCCATTGCTAAGCACGTGGAAGGTATGCTGCGGCTGCAGAAGATGGGTTCGGTTACGTTCGACTACGGCAACAATATTCGTACGTTCGCGTTCCAGCGCGGCGTTAAGAATGCTTACGACTTTCCGGGATTCGTTCCGGCCTATATTCGTCCGCTGTTTTGCGAAGGGCGCGGGCCGTTCCGCTGGGCAGCGCTTTCGGGCGAAGCTTCGGACATCGCCGTCACTGACGATCTCGTGCTCCAACTTTTTCCTGAGAACCGCAGCTTGCGCCGCTGGATTGAACT
>CAWCRQ010000065.1:0-7849 GCA_963797885.1 uncultured Acidobacteriaceae bacterium
TGAAAGATGCACGAAGCCTAGCCCGTAGAGACGCGGCTCGCCGCGTCTCAGAGCCGGAGGGACTTTGCTCGGCAGGTTTCGGGAAGGGCACGGCTTCAGCCGTGCCGCTCCGGGCCACAAAGAATGCCGGCTTTAGCCTCCGGGGGCTGGGGATTACGCACCTATAAGACGAATTTAGCGAGCAAGAACCTATGCGAGTGATTGCTGGCCAGTACCGGCGCCGAACGCTGCGGTCCTTGCCTGGCCTCGACATTCGTCCCACGGCAGACCGGCTGCGCGAGACGCTCTTCAATGTGCTATGCGCGGGCAATCCAGCTGCGCTGGCCGAGTGCACGTGGCTCGATTTGTATGCGGGGACGGGTGCGGTGGGCATTGAGGCGCTGAGCCGCGGCGCGCGCATGGTGTACTTCGTGGAGTCGTCCAAAGCAGCGGCCGAATTGATTGCGGTGAACTTGAAATCGTTGGGGATTGCAGACGGTTTCCAGATCGTGAAGGCCGAGGCCGGTAAAGCCCTGCGCCAATTGGAAGTGGCGGAGCGCGTCGCCGATTTTGTGTTTCTCGATCCGCCCTACTCGATGCCGGAAGAGTACGCAAAAACGCTGGCGGCTCTGGCGCAATCAAAATTGTTGGGCGAGCGGAGTGTGGCGATCGCGGAACACGGCAAGAAGTTTGATCCGGGAGAAATGTTTGGGGAATTGCGGCGCTATAGAAAGTTGGTGCAGGGAGACGCAACGCTGAGCTTCTATCGGCGGCGGTGAGCGGAGGGCTGTGATCGTGTGATCGGTGGAGCGACGGGCGTCTCGCCCGTCCAGCAGTTCGGCGGCCGGGCGGGGACGCCCGGCTCTCCACCGGCAACTGCGCCGACCGGATCGTTATAATCACTACGCATGGCTAACTTTGCACCGGTTGACGAACAACTGGCATACATCAAGAAGGGCGCGGCCGAGATCGTAAAAGAATCCGAACTGCGCGCCAAACTAGAACGCTCCCTGGCTTCAGGCAAACCGCTAAGGGTGAAGGCGGGCTTCGATCCGACCGCGCCCGATCTGCACCTGGGCCACACGGTGCTGCTGCGCAAGCTCAAACATTTTCAGGATCTCGGACACACCGTCATCTTCCTCATCGGAGATTTCACCGGAATGATCGGCGATCCAACGGGCCGCTCAGCGACACGGCCGCCGCTGTCGCGGGAACAGATTGCGGAGAACGCCGAGACCTACAAGAAGCAGGTTTTCAAAATTCTCAGCCCGGAAAAAACGGTGGTGGACTTCAACAGTCGCTGGTTCTCGAAATTTTCCGCCGAGGATTTCATCCGTCTGACCGCGAAGTACACGGTCTCGCAGATGCTCGAGCGCGAGGAGTTCCACAAGCGCTTCCATGACGAAAAGCCGATTTCCATGCACGAACTGCTGTATCCGCTGGCGCAGGGATACGATTCGGTCGCGCTCGAAGCCGATGTGGAATTAGGCGGCACCGACCAGAGGTTCAATCTACTGGTGGGACGTGAGTTGCAGCGAGCGTATGGCCAGGAGTCGCAAGTGGTGCTGACCACGCCCATCCTCGAAGGCCTCGACGGCGTAAACAAGATGTCGAAGTCGCTAGGGAACGCGATAGGAATTCACGAGCCGCCGCTAGAAATGTACGCAAAAATAATGCGTATTTCGGATGAGATGATGTGGCGATACTACGTTCTGTTAACCGACTTGTCGACGACTGCGATCGAGGAAGCAAAGTTCGTCGTCGGGCAGGGCGTAGTTCACCCGATGAACCAAAAAAAAGATCTCGCATACCGAATCGTTAAAGATTTTTACTCTGCAGAAGTTGCCTCGGATGCCGCTGAGGAGTGGACAAGCCAAGTGCAGAAGCGGGATCTACCCGAAGAAATGGATCTCGTCGCACTTCCACTCAGTTCGGTTGGACCTAACCCTATTAAGCTAGCAAAGATCCTCAAAGCAGTTCATCTGGCACCCTCTGTGAGCTACGCAACCCTCAAAATCAAGGAAGGTGCAGTTAGTGTCAACGAGGTTAGAACCAAGGATTTTGTGCTTGAGTTACCTATTGATCGGACTTTCACGCTGCGACTAGGGCACAACGTAAAAGAAGTGAGGATCGTCTCCGCTGGCCCAGCAACCTCGCTGTCATCCTGAGCGGAGCAGGACGATTCGCGAAGCGGATCGTTCTGCGGAGTCGAAGGACCCCTACCCCCTCTGGGCTAGCGGCCGGCAACCGCGTCTCCATGCACTCTGAGTTAATCGCGTTGCGGGCAGCCGCGTTCCGGCGTCCTCGTGAGAACTCCCTGTGGCGACTCAGACCGTGTTTTCACTGTAGGGGTCCTTCGACTCCACAAGAACTTCACTTCGTGAAGTTCTTGCTCCGCTCAGGATGACAACTTGTTAACAGTTCGCTAGCACCGGAACCTGTCATCCAGGGGTACCATTCCCGCGCCAAATCCAGCCAGTGCGGATTCACCGACTCAATCAACGCAATCTTCTTCGCTCGTCTCCAGCCCTTGAGTTGCTTTTCACGGTTGATTGCTTTCTGGACATCGTCGAACGACTCCCAGTACAACAGACGCTCGACCCGATATTTGTCCGTGAATCCTTCGATACGGTGGAATTTGTGCTCAAAGACACGTTTGTGCAGGTTGCCTGTTATGCCGGTGTAGAGAGTTCCCGACAGGCTGCCCATGATGTACACGCAGTACGTTTTTCGCTCGTGAGGCATAGGAGGGAGTAGGGGCCCTTCGACTGAGGTAGCCATTCACTTCGTGAATGGCCACCTTCGCTCAGGGTGACAGTGTTAGAGAGCATGTGCAGTGATCGGGCTCACGCGAGAATTGGTACATTTGGCGCTCGCTTGTGCCACTCCGTCGCTTGCTCGTAGGCATACGCCGCCTGCAGCACAACGTCCTCCCGCCAGGGAGCGGCAGCCAGTTGCAAACCAATCGGCAGGCCATCCTTTGTGAATCCGCAGGGAACGGAAATCGCGGGAATCCCCCACACATTGAAAGGCCGCGTGTTGCGCAGCATGATCATTTCTTGCGGACGGAGCGTGTCGGGATGTTCCCGGAGATCGGCGATCGCGGGCGGCGGGATCGGAACGGTGGGCGTTAGCAGCACGTCCACGTCGTCAAATATTTTTCGGATGTCGTGACGGCTCGCCTGCAGGTCGCGGCTGGCACGGAGAGCATCGGATGCGGAGATCTTGGCTCCGGATTGGATGCGCGCGAGTGTCGAGGGCTGGTAGAGCTCCGGTGAGCTGGCCACGAATGACTCGTGATAGGCATAGGCTTCTGCACTCGCGAGCTTGCGGTCGGTGGTGGAGACTTCGAGTTTAACCTCGCGGATTTCAGCGCGGAGTTCGCGGAAAAGATCGATAGCTTTCTCGATGGCGAAAGCGACCTCGGGATGGAGATCGTCGAAGAAAAATGCCCGCGGCACGCCGATGCGCAGCTTCGGCGCGGGGTGAGAAATAGGCTGACCAATAAGCTGGTCGACCGCGGCGACGAAATCCGGGACAGGCCGGTCAATGCTGGCGGGATCGGCCGGGTCGTAGCCCGCCAGCACCCGCAGCATCAATGCCGCGTCATAGACCGAGTTCACGATCGGGCCGACGTGATCGTAGGACCATGACAAGGGAACGACTCCGCGGGCGCTCACGCGGCCGTATGTTGGCTTGAGTCCGACGACCCCGCAATAGGCGGCAGGCAGGCGGATGGAGCCGGCCGTATCGGTGCCGACGGCGGCAAAGCCGAGACCAGCAGCGACGCTGGCCGCGGAGCCTCCCGAAGATCCTCCAGTCAGACGCGTAGTGTCCCATGGATTGCGGACCTCGCCGAACCAGCTGATCAGCGAGCTGCCGCCATAGGCGAATTCGTGCAGGTTCTGCTTGCCTAGAATGATTGCGCCCGCGGCGCGCAGCCGGCGCACAACTTCGGCGTCTTCGGTCGGAATGCGATCTTTGTAGAGTGCGCTGGCGGCGGTGGTACGCAGGCCAGCGGTATCGAGAATGTCTTTGAGCCCGATCGGGATGCCGTGCAGCGGGCCGCGCCATTCTCCGCGGAGAATCTCTTGCTCGGCGCGCCGCGCTTGGTCGAGAGCGGAGTCGGCCGTGACCGTGATGAAGGCGTTGAGCGTCGGGTTGAGTTGGTCGATGCGCGCCAGGCAATCCCGGGTGAGTTCAACCGGCGAGATGGAGCGGTCGCGAATTTGCCGGCTGAGTTGCTGAATCGTGGGACGCACCGGATCCTCGACAGGCCGAAGCGATTTTACAGGTTGTGGGCACAATTTATCGCCCCATCGTAGAGCGAGTGGAATCGCCTGCCCGGCGTCTATGCGCCGATTTCCAGCGGAAGACGAGAATGAAGACCGGCGCGCTCAAGCTCGAGCAACTTGCGTTTGATGTCGAGGCCGCCGCCGTAACCGCAAAGTGAGCCGCTCGATGCGATCACACGATGGCAGGGGACGACGATGGCGACTGGGTTCCGGTTGTTCGACATGCCGACGGCACGGTAGGCATACGGGTGGCCGATGGCTTCAGCGATCTCGCGGTAGCTGCGGGTTTCGCCGTAGGGAATTTCGAGCAGCCCATGCCAGCACGCGAGCTGGAACTCGGTTCCACGCAGGTCGAGAGGGAACGAGAACTCGCGACGCTCACCGGCAAAGTAATCGTTGAGTTCGCGGATGTAGGGCGCGAGGGCTGATTTGGACTCATGCAGCTGAATCGTCCTCGGATTCAGTTTCTGCACTCGACCGTCGAATTCGAGTCGCACCAGGCCCTTGGTGGAAGCGGCAAGAAAGAGTGGGCCGACGGGCGAAGACGCGCGCCAGTAGAACAGAGTTTCCATGACGTGTTGGAGGATAACACGATGTTTGCCTCCAGCGGTGCGTAGCCCCCTTCCACAAAAAAAGCCTCCCGCTTCCACGGGAGGCCTAACAGGAGAGAATGCTGTTACTTCTGCTGTTGTTGTTGATCCTGAGTTGACGTCGTGTCGGTCGAAGCAAGCTGCTCCAGATTGTTTTTCAGGAGGCTGACTTCAACCCGCCCGCCGGTGATGCGCTTGGGCTTCGCTTCACCCGTCGAGGTCGAGGCCGGGACCGGTGCATTGCCCATGCCCACGAGGTAAATCCGGTACACCGGAATGTCGTGGTTCAAAACCAGATAACGGACGACCGATTCGGCCATCTTCTGCGAACTCGCAATCGCCGCCTGTCCACGACCGGAGGCAAAACCCTGAACTTCGACGACATAGCCACGCTGATCCTTCAGCGGGGTGGCCATTTCATCGAGAGCGGTCTTGGCGTTCTTGCTCAGCACCGTCTGTCCCGACTTGAACAGAATTTCGGCTTGAGTTGCGGGCTGGTACTGATCGATGTTGGTGACCACCTGCTCGACCGTGTTCAGGCGGGTGTGCGCTTGTTGCGCGGTCTGCTGCGCGGCCTGCGCCCGGTTGCCGGCATCGATGGCATGTTGGTCGGCCTCGTTAGCCCTGTTCGAAGCGAGCAGGATTCCCGCCTGCGCCCGCGCGTCGGTATCCCTGATAGCCTTGGTGTTGGAGGCAGTCAGCTCATCGAGTTCGTTAACGCGGTCCCGGATCGGCTGGGTCTGCCGCGCAACGTATTTCTTGCGCGCGAACGGGTTCATGTGACCCCAAAAGCCTTCGCGAGTCTCCGGCTGCAAGGGATCTTTGCCGGTGGCGCTGTCAGCCTTGGTGGCCATCTGACTAGACGAAGCCTGCGTTGTCGCAGGCTGATTCATGGGGGCGGAATTGTCTTGCGCGAAAACTGGCACCGCCAGGATTACGGCGAGCAGCACAGCGAAGATGGTGCGGTTTTTCATTTTTAATTTCCTCCAAAATTGGGGGAGTGGGGAGCCACTCCAGGTGCCTTCCGGCGCGATCTTGATTGCCGCGATCTTGATTGCGCCGTTAACCGATACGATAACCTTACGAAAGGCAAGCGCCGACGCCACGCATGCCTCAAAAAGCTTGCTTCGAAAAGCCAGCCTGTCAGCGGCCTGCTTTTCTATAAACAGTTTGCGTGCCAAATGCCCCAATGCCAAGAGTGGATGCAAGTGCTTTCTTTTCATATATATTCTACCCCATCTTCCCCGGCAGCGCACCCCGCCTGGCGGTAATTTTGGCGCGAACTGATATAAAAACTGCGTGCACAGGTTTTCTTCCGCAATCACCGAAGAAAAAAACCAAGCTCACCGAGGAGTCATCCCACTGCATATGCGACGATTCAACCTGCAACGACTAAACCTCCGACGACCATCGTCGCTGCTTCCTTTTCTGCTCGCATCCCTTTTCCTTTTCCTTGCTCGTGCCGATCTTGCTACCGAGAAGACTAGTTTCGATCTCCAGCAACTGAAAGCGCCGCCGGGATTCCATATCTCAGTTTTTGCCGAAAATATTGACGGCGCGCGCCTGATGGTCTTCAGCCCGGGCGGCGTCCTGCTGGTCAGCCAATCGGTTGAGGGCAAGGTGGTCGCGCTTCCCGACTCCAAACATGCGGGCAAGGCCGAGCGCACAGTGGATGTTCTTAGCGGGCTGAATGAGCCGCACGGGCTCGCGTTTTATGAAGGCAAGCTATACGTCGCCGAGAACGACAAGTTGCGCCGCTATGACTGGGACGAGGCGAACCTGCGGGTGTCCAATCCGACAGCGCTCGCCGATCTGCCGAGCCGGTGGCGGACACTCGACCCGCACCCTCTTGTTTCACGGCGGCAAGATGTACGTCTCGGCCGGATCGAGTTGCAACGTCTGCATCGAAAAAGATCCGCGGCGAGCGGCCGTGATGGAATTCAATCCGGATGGCAGCGGCCAGAAAATCTTCGCGAAAGGAGTGCGCAATGCGGTGGGGCTGGCGGTGAATCCGAAGACCGACACAGTTTGGGCCACGGTGAACGGGCGCGACTGGTTGGGCGACGATCTGCCGCCGGACACGATCTACGATCTGGGGAAAGACGGCGGCGATTTTGGCTGGCCCTATTGCTACGGCGACCGCGTGCCCGATTCGAACTTCACGAGGGCGGAAACGGAAGAAGACCGCTGCCAGCGTGTGATCGAGCCGAAGGTCCAGATGCAGGCGCACTCGGCTCCGCTGGGACTGGCGTTTTATGAAGGGTCGGAGTTCCCCGCGGAGTACCGGAACAACATCTTCGTCGCCTTTCATGGATCGTGGAATCGCAGCGTTCCAACCGGATACAAAGTTGTCCGCGTGAAACTCGACGACAAAGGGCAGCCCGTGGGCGGCGCGGAAGATTTCATTACCGGATGGCTCGCGCCGGGCGAGACGAAGAAAGGCCGGTGGATGGGGCGTCCGGTGGGGATTGTATTCGGCGGCGATGGGGTTATGTACTTGAGCGATGATGCCGGCGGGCGTGATTTACCGGATTACGTAGGTAGCAAGTGAGTCACGTGGGGACGTCGCTGCTCGGCGGCCGCAATCCCGTCACTCCGTCAGATTATAGATTAGCCCATTTGGATCCTTGACGTAACATCTGGGAAAATCAGGCTCGTCCTTAACTACTCGGCAGCCCTTTTTCTTGAGACGCGCTTTGGCTTCCTTAACGCTCTTGACGGTAACTTCCAGAACCGGTCCAAGAGCAGGACCTTTCTCAATAAAAAAATTGATATTCGTTCCGTGGAGGCTGACTAGATTTGATTTCTGATCCGTAATCTCAAAACCGAGTTCCTTGACATAGAAGTTAGCGGCCTTCAGCGGATCTTCAGCTTGAATCAAAATATCTGTACCAAATGTATTTGCCATAAGCCTCTTGTCTCGCTAAGCAACGGTCTCCGGCGATTTTAACCGCGCAGGATTCTACCCTCACGACCCTGTTCCCC
>CAWCRQ010000066.1:0-3877 GCA_963797885.1 uncultured Acidobacteriaceae bacterium
ATGGCAATCGAAGGATAGGGGCGGTCGGATCATGGAGAGACGGGCGAGACGCCCGTCTCTCCATCGACTAATAAGTTGCGCTCGCGGATTACCGTCTGGCCGCCGGCACCTTCGCCGCGTCCGCCGCCGTCGGCATCGTCGTGACCCGTCCCTGCGTACCGGTAGCTTGCGCCGGAACGACTGCCGGAGCCGGCGACGCTGCGGCCGCGGTCAGTCCCAGCGCTTTGCGCACTTCGGCATCGAGCTTCGCCATCGTGTCTTTGTTTTCCTTCAGGAAGGCACGCGCATTCTCGCGTCCCTGCCCGATGCGCTCCCCTTTGTAGCTGAACCACGATCCCGACTTCTCCAGGATATTTTGCGCCACCGCCAGATCGAGCAGGTCGCCTTCGCGCGAAATCCCTTCGCCATAAAGAATGTCGAACTCCGCTTCGCGAAACGGCGCTGCTACTTTGTTCTTCACGATCTTGACCCGCGTGCGCGAGCCCGTGACCACGTCTCCTTCTTTAATGGCCGCAATGCGGCGGATGTCTATGCGCACCGACGAATAGAACTTCAGCGCGCGTCCGCCGGTCGTGGTTTCCGGATTGCCGAACATCACGCCAATTTTTTCGCGGATCTGGTTAATGAAAATCAGGCAGGTGCGCGACTTGGCGACTGTCCCCGTCAGCTTGCGCAGCGCTTGTGACATCAGCCGTGCCTGCAACCCCATGTGGCTGTCGCCCATCTCTCCATCGAGTTCGGCCTTCGGCACCAGCGCCGCCACCGAGTCCACCACCAGCACGTCAATGGCGTTCGAGCGCACCAGCGCTTCCGTAATTTCCAGCGCCTGCTCGCCATAGTCGGGTTGCGAGACCAGCAGGTTGTCGACGTCCACGCCCAGCTTCTTGGCATACCCCGGATCGAGCGCATGCTCGGCATCGACAAACGCCGCCATGCCGCCTGTCTTTTGCGCCTCGGCAATCACCTGCAGGGCGATGGTCGTTTTGCCGGAAGACTCCGGGCCGAAGATTTCAACCACGCGCCCGCGCGGCACGCCACCCACGCCCAGCGCGGCATCGAACGAAATCGCGCCCGTAGAAATCACCGCGATCGGGACGATGGCTTCCTTCGACCCCAGCCGCATAATGGACCCTTTGCCGAACTGCTTTTCGATCTGTGCGAATGCAAGATCGATTGCCTTCACACGCTCGTTGTTGCGATCACTATTGCGTTCAATGTTGCGCTCTTCTGCTCGGCTACGCTCTTCGGCCATAATGGCTGCTCCTGATTTCTGAATCTGGAATCCCGGGGGTACGAATCCCGGTTAGCCTACACCCGCGGGCTGGAGCGGGAAGTGTTGGCTGTCACATCCGTTTTGGTCAGTTTAGCACGAAGCGAATAAAAGGCGAACCAGAAGTTGATCACGATGGTTCGGGGCTAGACCTCGACCTGCCGCGCGGCGCAGGGAAAGGTTAGAGGCCAGAGGTCAGATTGCAGAGGTGGAGTGATTCTAACCTCTGCTATCTGACCTCTGCCCTCTAACCTCCTTTCCGCTGTGCCCTCTGTTTTTTTGCTAGACTCCCCTCATGCGCAAAGATAGCCAGAATGGCGGCAACTCGGAACGGAGTGGTTCCATTGCCGGCCCGTCGCTCTATCTCGTCGCCACGCCCATCGGCAATCTCGAAGACATAACCCTGCGCGCTCTTCGCGTGCTCAAGGAAGTGAACCTGATCGCCTGCGAGGACACGCGCCAGACTCTCAAGCTCCTCGGCCATTACGGCATCAAGACGCGATTGGTCAGCTATCACGAGCACAATGAGATGACCAAGGCCGCCGAGCTGGTCGTCGACCTCGAAGGCGGCGCCAAGATCGCACTCGTCACCGACGCGGGCATGCCCGGCATCTCCGATCCCGGATTCCACCTGATCGCGCTCGCCATCCGGCATCACGTGCCGGTGATACCGATTCCTGGCGCGTCGGCGTTTCTGGCGGCGCTCGTCGCCAGCGGCCTGCCCACCGATTCCTTCCGCTTCAGCGGCTTCCTCCCCGCCAAGTCAGGGCAACGCCGCAAGCTGCTGGAAAGCGTGAAAGACTCTCCGCGCACGCAGGTGTTCTACGAAGCTCCCCACCGCCTGATGCAAACGCTGGCCGATGTGGTCGAAATTCTCGGGAACGATCGCCACGTGGTGGTCGCACGCGAAGTAACGAAGATCCACGAAGAATTCCTGCGCGGGCGTGCCCCAGAAGTGCTGGATCAACTGAAGTCGCGAGGAGAGGTCAAAGGCGAAATCACGCTCCTGATCGCGAAAGCCGAAGAGGGAGCAGCTCCGTCCGCATCCGAGACCATAAGCCTTGCCCAGCGTGTGCGCGAAATCATGGCCGAAGAAAAAGACGAAAAAGCCGCGCTGAAGAAAGTTGCGAAAGAGCGCGGGATTAGCAAGAGCGAAGCGTATCGCGAGTGGCAACGGGGCAAATAGTTAAAGGTTCGGTGCTGGGAAGGAACGACTTCAGTCGTGCCATAAAGCCTCTTAAATACCAGCCTTTAGCCGCTGCGGTTCCGCTCTTGCCGAATTGCAGCAGATCGAGTAATATTGATTAACGTTAATCAATATTATGAAAACGACCGTAAGCCGCCTTCCCTTGACCAAAGCGCGTGTAAATCTAGGCCAGGTTGTGCGCCGCGTGCACGTCAACCACGAATTCTTCATCCTGGAGAAGGACGGCATCCCCGTCGTGGGCCTCATGCACGTAGACGATCTCGAAGATTACCTGGAAATGCAGAACGGCTCGGTAAAGGAGCAAGTCCAGACGAGCACGGCGGAATATCGTCGCGGAGCGGCGCGCAATGCAAACGCATTCCTGGCTGAACTGAAAACTCCGGGCGGCAAGCGCAAGAAGAAGTAAAAGCGAAATAATTGAAACGTCATGGCCGGCCCGTTTCGAGTCCTCACCACCCCCGCATTCGAGAGGGAATTTCGAGCAATCAGCAAGAAGGCCTCCACCCTGATCCGAGCCCTCGAAGAACTGATTGAGATTCTCAGCAACGATCCCCAAAACCGCAGCGGACGATACAAAATCAAGAAACTCGCCGGCCTGAAATCGGGTGAGGGGCAGTGGCGCCTGCGGTGGAGAGACTACCGCTTGCGCTACGATATTTTTGGAAGCGAAGTCGTGCTGCATTCCTTCCGGCATCGGAAAGACGCATATTGAGTCGGGACGTTGACTCCAAGGAGATGTCAAATCGAGGCAGTATCCGCATCTCCAGCCCCACAAAAAAGGTCTTAAATTCACTCCAAAATCGCAGCGCTCATTTGGGCTGAAGCTCCCTCTTCACCGCCTCGCTGACCAATTTCCCATCGACCCGCATCCCCGCCGCGGCGAAGCGGGCCATGGCAGCCTTCATCACCGTTCCCATATCTTTCATAGCGGGAGCGGGCGTCATCTCGGCAATCGCCGCGCGGACTCCAGCCACGATTTCTTCTTCTCCGGCGGCCTTGGGCAGGTAGGTTTCGATCAGCTTGATTTCGGCGGCTTCCTTGTCGGCCATCTCCTGGCGTCCGCCCTTGGTGAACTGCTCGACCGAGTCTTTGCGCTGCTTGATCAGCGTGGAAAGCACTTGCTGCGATTCCTTCTCGTCGAGCGACGCCATTTTTTCGATCTCGCGATTCTTGAGCGCGGTCTTGACCATGCGCAGGGTGGAGAGGCGCTGCTCTTCGCGGGCCTTCATGGCCGCAACCATGTCTTTCTGGATCTGGTCGATGAGGGGCATGGGAGGATTATAGGTCAGAAGTTAGAGGTCAGATTGCGGAGGTTAGAATCACTCCACCTCTGCAATCTGACCTCTGCCCTCTAACCTTCTCTTTCCCTCAACCTTCCTTCCCGAACCACGGGCTTTCGA
>CAWCRQ010000067.1:0-56774 GCA_963797885.1 uncultured Acidobacteriaceae bacterium
GAAAAAGAAAGCTTGACCATAGCAAGCATGAGCACAGTAATGACCACGGTCACTCACCCCGTCCGCCTGACGGAACGCATCAATCGCATTGAGCCCTCCGCGACCTTGGTGGTGGTGGGCGAGGCCGAGAAGCTGCGCCAGCAGGGGATTGATGTCGTGGATTTCGGCGCCGGCGAGCCCCACTTCTCCACGCCGCAGCACATCAAGGATGCCGCCATCGCCGCGATCCAGTCGAATTTTTCGAAGTACACCGCCGTCGGCGGCACCACCGAGCTGAAGGACGCCATCGTGCACCGTCATGCCGTGGACTTCGATTCGGATTACCGGCGTGAAGAAGCCGCCGCCTCGGTGGGCGGCAAGCATGCGCTGTTCAACGTCATTTCCGTGCTCGTCGATCATGGCGACGAGGTTATTCTTCCTGTCCCCTACTGGGTCTCGTTCAAGGATATGGTGCGCTACGCCGGCGGCAACTGCGTGTTCCTGCAGAGCGACGAATCGCAAGGGTTTCGCGTCACTGCCGAGATGGTGGCGCAGCTGGTGACGCCGAAGACCAAGCTCATCATTCTGAATTCCCCCTCCAACCCTTCCGGAGCGGTGATGAGCGCCGAAGACATGACCGAAGTCGTGCGGCTGGCCCACCAGCGCGGGATCTGGGTAATTTCCGATGAGTGCTACGTCTATCTGAACTACACCGGCAAGCGCTTCTCGGTGGGTTCGTTGCGCGAGTATCGCGACCACTTCCTGGTAGTAGGATCGCTGTCAAAGACCTACGCCATGACCGGCTGGCGTCTAGGATTCACGCTCGGCCCGGCGCCCATCATCACCGCGGTGCAGAAGCTGCAGAGCCAGTCCACTTCGAATCCGACCTCGATCGTGCAGAAAGCGGCAGTGGTAGCGCTCAAAGGCCCACAGCAATGCGTGGAAGACATGCGGGTGGAGTACATCAAGCTGCGCGATCACGTGGTGAAAGGACTGCGCTCCATACCGGGCGTGAAATGCACGCTGCCGGAAGGCGCGTTTTATGCTTACCCCAATGTTTCGGCGTTTTTCGGGCGTAGCGGGATAACCTCAGCCTCTGAGATCGCCGGCAAACTGCTGCGCGAGGTGCACGTCGCGACTGTTCCCGGAGAAGGCTTTGGCTCGAAGGAAAACATCCGCGTCTCCTATGCCACCTCGATGGCCGAACTCAGCCGCGGCTTGGAGCGCATGCGGAAGTTCTTTGGGTCGCTGTAGTATCGCGTGCCGCACAATCCGCGCCATAAAGAATCAGGTTTTCCCGGCGTCCTCGGCGACTCGGTGGTGAAAAAATTCTTATGCCCGCACCCATCAGCACCATCGCACAAATCGGCGGCCACGAAGGCCAGTCGGTCACCATCCGGGGATGGCTCTACAATCTCCGTGAAAGCGGCAAGCTCCTCTTTCCCCAATTCCGCGACGGCTCCGGCATCATACAGGGCGTCGTGCCGAAAAACGCCGTCCCGCCTGAAGTCTTCGACACCATCAAAGGCCTCACCCAGGAATCCAGCGTCATCGTGGAAGGCAGAGTGCGCGCCGATAAGCGCGCCCCCGGCGGCTATGAACTCGACGTCGCGAACGTCACAGTCCTGCAGCGCGTCCCAGAAACCGATCCCTACCCCATCACTCCCAAAGAACACGGCGTCGACTTCTTAATGGACCACCGCCATCTTTGGCTGCGCTCGCAGCGCCAAGCCGCCATCCTGCGGGTGCGCGCCGAGATCATTCGCGCGGCGCGAGATTTTTTTGATAGCAACGGATTCACCCTCACTGACCCGCCCATCATTACGCCCGCCGCCTGCGAAGGAACCTCTACGCTCTTCCCCGTGGATTACTTCGAAGAGCAGGCCTACCTCACGCAGTCTGGCCAACTCTACATCGAAGCCACCGCGATGGCGCTCGGCAAGGTGTATTCGTTTGGTCCAACCTTCCGCGCGGAGAAATCGAAGACGCGCCGCCACTTGACCGAATTCTGGATGGTCGAACCAGAAGTCGCCTACGGCACGCTCGACGACCTGATGGAACTCGCCGAAGGCCTGCTGACTTTCATAGTAAAGCGCTGTCTGGAGCGCCGCCGCCCTGACCTCGAAACCATCGGCCGCGATCTTGCGAAGCTCGAGAAAATCGAAGCGCCCTTCCCGCGCATCAGCTACGACGAAGCCGTCGGCAAATTGCAGGAAGGCCACGCGCAGGGCGCGCTCGAAAATAAATTCGAGTGGGGCGGAGACCTCGGCTCGCCCGACGAAACCTATCTCTCGTCGCTCTACGACCGGCCCGTCATGGTCCATCGCTACCCGGCCAGCGTGAAAGCGTTCTACATGGAACCCGATCCCGAGCGCCCCGAACTTGCTCTCTGCGTGGACGTACTCGCCCCCGAAGGCTACGGCGAAATTATCGGCGGATCGCAGCGCATGGCCTCCCACGACTTGCTCCTGCAGCGCATTCACGAGCACAATCTGCCCGAAGAAGCTTTCAAGTGGTATCTTGATCTCCGCAAATACGGCAGCGTTCCCCACTCCGGTTTCGGCATGGGCATCGAGCGAGCCGTAGCCTGGATCTGCGGATTGGAGCACGTGCGCGAGGCGATTCCCTTTCCGCGCATGCTGCATCGCTTATACCCGTAGAGCTTTTCACCGCCGAGACGCAGAGGGCGCCGAGAAATGCGCGAGAATGACAGGCTTAGGGTAAAACCATGACCGAACAAATCGGTTGGCTGAAGATCCTGGCAACCGCACTAATCTCGTCATTCGTCACTGCTTGTCTAACCGAGCCAGTGAAGACACGGATACAACGGCGGCTCAAGCGCGGAGAGTTGCGGCGTGCCCTTTATTGGGAAATAGTAAACAATTTTGGTGCATTGCAGAAGCAGGTCTGGCTCTCGAAGGACAAACCGGAAATGCAAGATGGAATCGGGTACCGCTTCGAGATGGGATATAAACGGCTGAGCTACGATCTGGCGTTGAAGGACCCCTTCATCTTTTACAGCCTTGGACATGCGGAGCTGTATTGGATCGATATCTTGTATCGAGATTTTGAACATGTGATCCATGGCAAGTTCGAAAGCAATGGACAACGCTTACGCAACGCGGAGTTCGTCGTATCCGAGGTGCTGACCGATCTTAAGAACAGACATCTCAACAAAAATCTGGCCATCAGCGTAAGCCCCGGCTGGGCAAAGAAACATTTCAGAAAGGAGTTGCCTTCGACCAGTTATATTGACATTTGCCCGCCAGGATTTCGCGAAAGGTTACGCAGACGGTACGATCGAGTTCAGTACTGGATCTGGCGGACGTTCTTCACGTAGCGAACCCATCAATGGACGGGTTGGATAGTCGAACGAGCCAAAATGAATTAGTTTTTCTCGGCGACCTCGGCGTCTCGGCGGTGAATAGGAAGCGTATGGCTCAACGGAGTACGACCTACAGCAGCATCACACCGCGGCAGATTCGCGTGATCGGGGTTCCTCTTGACCTTGGCCAATCGCGGCGTGGGGTTGACATGGGGCCTTCCGCGGTTCGTGTTGCCGGACTGGACGCGCGCCTTGAAGCCATCGGGCACATGGTCGAAGATGCGGGCAACATTGCCGTCGCCATACCCGAGCAGAAAAAAGCAGGCGCCGCCAATTCCAAATACCTCAAGGAAATCACCGCCACCTGCACCAAGAGCGCCGATATGGTATTGAAGACGCTCGAAGCCGGCAAGGTTCCGCTCATCCTCGGCGGCGATCACTCGGTTGCTGTGGGCACGGTTTCAGGAGTCGCCGAGTTTTATCGCCGCAAGAACCAGAAAATCGGGCTGCTCTGGATCGACGCTCACACCGACATGAACACGCCCGACTCCTCTCCGAGTGGCAACGTGCACGGCATGCCGCTCGCTGCGCTCATGGGCCTTCCTCCCGTCGAACTGGGCAAGATCTACGACTTCTCACCCAAAGTGCGGCCGGAGAATTGCGTGCTCGTCGGCATCCGCGACGTCAACAACTTTGAGAAAGAAAACATCCGCAAATCCGGAGTCCAAGTCTTCACCATGCGCGACATCGACGAACGCGGCATGCGCTCCGTGATGGAGGAAGCGCTCCGCATGGCCGGACACGGCACCGCCGGCTACCACGTCTCGCTCGACATGGATTGGATCGATCCCGAAGACGCGCCCGGAGTCGGCACTCCGGTGTGGGGCGGCGCCACGTATCGCGAAGCCCATCTTGCCATGGAAATCATCGCTGACCACGGACGCATGCTGAGCTTCGAAATCGTGGAGGTGAATCCGGTCATCGACGAGCACAACCAGACCGCCGATTTAGCCGTCGAGTTGGCGCTCTCGGCCTTTGGGAAGAAAATTTTATAGAGATTGTCATCGCGACCCGAGCGAGGGAGGTCAGAGGTGAGAGGTCAGATTGCAGAGGTAAGAGGTCAGATTGCAGAGGTAAACCCTTCGAGGTGCTCACCTCTGACCTAGATTGCGGCGAACTGCAGATCCCTCGCTGCGCTCGGGATGACAATTCATGAGAGGGCTAATGTAACGGCTCATTGCAGCGCTTACTGTACGTCGGAAACCTTTCCGTTGATAAACGTGACCTTAATGTCTTTGTAGACGTAAATCTGCTTAGCGCCAAGATTGACGATCTTATCCGGATTGCCGATCGCGGCTTTCACTTGATCGGGGGTTTGACCTTTTTCAATTTGCGGGGGTTCCGGCGGAGGCGCTTGCTGCTGCGCTTGTCCTTGAGCTGCACCCTGGTCGCCACCTTGCTGGTTGTTGCCTTGCTGATCGTTCCCACCCTGATCGCCGCCCTGCTGCGCATCGTCACTGCTGATCGATAGAAGCTGCCCGATCATGTCTTCCACCTGACCCGCGCTCGCGCTTGCCAAAGTGCCGGCGGGGAACTGGAAGGTCACTTGCGCCTTGTTGTAGGTTGGAGGATCGGTTTTGTTACAGGTGTCGCAAGCAACGATGCTCAAAGTAACGTTGTCTTTGGCGAGATTGACGTCGATCTTGGTGGGATATACCTTGTCTCCCTTGGCAAACAAGTGCGTAGTCTGCCCCTCCGACTGCGTTTGCGAAAAACGTCCGAAGAGGGCCTTTCGCCCTTGCACCATCAAGCCGCTGGGAGTATGAACCGTTCCGTTTTCATACTTGGTGGTGAGAACCGTTTTGTCTGAGTAAGGCACACCGAGGATTCCGCCCTTCTGGATGGCCAGCAGCGTACCCGCGTCCACCACCGAAGGTCCGTTTGTGTCCGACCCCATCTTCACCAGCTTGTACTGCGCGGCCAGTTGCTCTTGCAGAGTAACCGCCTGCGCATTGGCTGGCGACGTCGGAAAGATCGTGGCAGCCAGAAGCACAATCCCTGGAATCAGAGCGTGGAATTTCTGTGACATCGTAAAACCCTCCGGTTCAGCTTTTCCCAAGGTCCGGTGCTGAGCGGTGCGCGGAACGTTTTCTGAACGGTGCGCGCAGAGTCAGGGAAGTCTCGGGAATGTCTCGCCACTTCATTGCAGAGGGAGCGTCGTCATCCGACGCTCCCTGTGGTTCCTGGATCGGTGAAACCGCCGTTTGACCAGCGGTCGTTCTGCAGCCCCTTGCTCCATCGGCAACTACAGCCCGCCGGACGATCCCGCAGCTTCCTGCTTGACCTGCGTGTCGGTCTGGTCGGCCGCCTGCTGTTGGTCTTGCAGAGTTTTTGCCGCAGTAGTATCCGCCGGCGGAGGCGGTACATCCGACGGCTTCGTGCCCGTATCTGGCGCTTTCGGAATGCCACCCGTACCTTGCTTCTTCGCCAGTTCGCCCAAGCCGGTATTGAGTTGTTCCGCGAAGTGGTTTTGCATCTCCTGCAAGTCGTCCACTTTAACGGCTACAGTTTGTCCGGGCGCGCATTCCGACTTCTTGCTTGCCGAGACGCTGGCGTTCACCATATTGTCGGCATCGGGAGTGTCGGTGAGCCGCGTGATTACGTCACCCGCGGTCAGCGCACATTCCTGCCCGTTCGCCACTACGGTGAGATCGCTGGCCACCACAAAGGTGCGCCTTGCCGGATCTAGCGCCGGCGGAACTTCGTTGCTGGCATTCGCCGGTGCTTGAGCGGCTGGAGCGGCGGACGCGCCACTCTGCGCCGCTTGTGCCTGCTGCACGGCCAACTGCGCCTTCACTTCATCGGCGATGGCCTGCTTGACTTCGGGAGTCAGTGCCACCTGGCCCGAGGCCGCGGCCGGAGCAGGACCACCTCCACCACCGCCTCCGTCGCCGGCATCGGCACCTGCGTCCGCCTGGGCCGCATAGGCCGCCTGCAAGTTCGCCGCAATCAGGTAATCCGTCAGCCAGAACGCCGGCGAAGCATAGACGGGATAAGGCGTGAACCACCCGCCGTAGAAGCCAAACCACGGAGCTCCTCCCCAACCCCACGCCCCTACGCCCCAGACAACCGGTGCCGCCCACGGGTTATAGGCCCAACCGTAGAAGCCGGGATTGTAGAAGGACCCAGGATAGTAGCCGTAGTAGTGATAGCCGCCGTAGTAGTAGCCGCGATACACTCCGGTCCGGTAGTGGCCGTGGTCATAGTAGGTGCGCGAATAATAAGAGTGGCCGCCGCGGTTGACGTAGCTGCGCTGCACGTATCCGCCGTGCCGTCCCGTGTTCACGACGCGCGCTCCGTTGTGTTCACCCACAACCGTGCGCCCGCCGTGGACCCCATGCTCAATGTGCATCCCGCCGCGATCAATCGAACGAACCTGGCCATTGGGACGGATGCTTGCCTTTCCTCCACCCTTCAGAGAAACGTTCTTGCCCGGAGGAGTGTGGCCGGCCGTGCCTCTGCTGGCGTTCGCTGGAGCGCCTTTGTTGCCTCCGCCCGCTGGACCGCCCTTGGTGGCGCCACCCGCCGGACCACCCTTGTTGCCGCCCGCCGTCGCACCGTGCGTGCCGCCCGCCGCCGTTCCATGCGTGCCGCCCGCCGTCGTTCCGTGCGTACCGCCCGCCGCCGTTCCGTGCGTGCCGCCCGCCGTCGTTCCGTGCGTGCCGCCCGCCGTCGTTCCGTGCGTACCGCCCGCCGCCGTTCCGTGCGTACCGCCCGCCGTCGTTCCGTGCGTACCGCCCGCCGTCGTTCCGTGCGTGCCGCCCGCGCCGCCGGGTTTGGCACCACCGGCCGCTCCCCCAGGCTTGGCACCGCCGCCCGGGGCGGCTTTCGCCGCTGGCTTGCTCGGAGCAGGCGCACTCTTCTTATCCTTTTGAGCCGAAGCCACTGCGGTTACTGCGAGAAGAACCAGCAATACGGACCATAAAGGCAGGACGTTCTTTCTTCGGTTGCTCGAATTCATAGCCACTCCTGTGAGATGTGAAGCTCTAAATCTACCAGCAGGGAAGATGCGTGGCCACGGAAATTCCCAGCCTGCAATCGCTCGCGGTCTCTTCGACGAGAGCTTCCGGGTCCGAGTGCCACAGGGAAGGTTCGGCACCGGCCTTTGAAGACCCGACAATTTTCACACCTGTTTCAGCGCAGTGTCAAGCGAGCGTATCGAGCCCATCGCCGAGCCGATCGACTGCGACTTCCGTTTGACCGATTTCCGCAGCGCAGGATAGACTGGATGAGTTTGCCTGTACTTGCGGACCCGTTCTGGGGCCGCTCCGCGTTTCCGGTGAGAAGCCGCAGCGGGAAAACAGCAAGCACAAGATTGTATTTGCCGAGCTGCGGACGGGGCCAAGCCCACACGAGCACAAGGAGCGTTTATGTACGCGGTGATCCGCGCAGGTGGAAAGCAGTATCGGGTGGCCCCGGGCGATGTGATCCGGGTGGAAACGCAAGAAGACAAGGACGGAAAGGTCGAGTTCGGCGACGTGCTGGCGGTTTCCGCCGAGGCGGGCAGCGTTGTGCCTGCGGGATCGGGGGCGCTGGTAACCGGCGAGGTCGTCGAACAGGGACGCGGCAACAAGATCCTGGTCTTCCATTACAAGCGCAAAAAGCAGTACAAGAAGCTGCGTGGACACCGGCAGGACTATACCGCGGTCCGCATCACCGAGATTGCTTTTGATGGACAGTCGTTCAAGGCGCCCGAGCTTCCGAAAAAAGAGAAGAAGGTGAAGCCGGCGCACGAGGGCGGCGAAGAGGTGAAGACTTCGAAGCGGCCGGGAAAAAAGGCGGCGAAGCCGGCGGCGCATGCGCTGGCGGAGAAGGCGGCGCCCAAAAAAGCCGCGAAGAAGAAAAAGAAGTAGCGCGAATTCATCGTGAGAACTCCCTGCGGCGGCGAGCTTGGGGATGATGAGTAAGGGTCCCTTCGGCAGGCTCAGGGCAGGCTCTTCGACTCCGCCAAGATATGCGCTCCGCGCATTTCTTGGCTCCGCTCAGGATGACGACTGGTTGGGGTTACTAGAAATTTGAATTACTGGCAACTGGCCACTCGGAACCGGGAACTGATTTTATGGCGCATAAAAAAGGACAAGGCACTTCACGAAACGGGCGCGACTCGAACGCGCAGCGGCTTGGGTTTAAGGCTTTCGGCGAACAACTGGTGCCCGGCGGCACGATCATCGTGCGGCAGCGGGGGACGCGGGTGAAGCCCGGGCTAAACGTTGGCCGCGGCAAGGACGATACTCTCTTCGCCAAGATCACGGGGCGGATCAAGTTTGTCAATAAGGGATCGATGGGGAAGTTTGTGTTGATCGAGCCCGAGGCTATCGAAGCGAAGTAGGGCGCGGACTCTAGTGCGCTGCAGCGAACCTTGGTGCTGCAGCAATGCTTGGGTTGGTAGCTCGCCGTCGCTTCGTATCAGCTTCGTACCAGGGCATCGCTTCAGCGATGCCGTGGTTTAGCGAAATTAAATGCCCCTTTTTGGGGGCTGCGGCGTTGGGCCTCGGCTTCGAGTCGAGGCTTTTTCGTTGCGCCTAAACTGCGGAGCTTCGCTCCGCTGGACGGGCGGGTCGCCCGTCCCCCACATCAACTGGGCTAGACATCCATGTTTATCGATGAAGCCAAAATTCGAGTGAAGGCTGGGGATGGCGGCAACGGCTGCATGGCGTTCCGGCGGGAGAAGTTTGTTCCGCGGGGCGGGCCTTCGGGCGGCGATGGCGGCAGGGGCGGCGACATCTGGATGGAATCGAGCGAGCGCCACAATACGCTGGTGCATTTCCGTTTCAATCCCGAATACAAGGCCCAGCGCGGACGGCACGGCGAGGGCGCGAAGAAAACTGGCCGCGACGGTGAAGGGATCGTGCTGAAGGTACCGGTGGGCACGATCGTTTACGACGAGGACACGGGCGAGAAAGTTTACGATTTTTCGCGCCCCGATGAACGTGTCGTGATCGCGCGCGGCGGACGCGGCGGACGCGGCAACGCGCAGTTTGCTACTTCCACCCACCAGGCGCCGCGCGAGCACGAAGAAGGACGTCCGGGCGAAGAACGCAACTTCCGGCTGGAGTTGAAGCTGCTCGCCGATGTTGGGCTGGTGGGATATCCGAATGTGGGCAAGTCGACGCTGATCTCGCGCATCTCGGCGGCGCGGCCGAAGGTGGCGGATTATCCGTTTACCACGCTCGAACCGAACCTGGGCGTGGTTTTGGCGGGCGAGAAGGGAAAAGAAGAGAGTTTCGTGGTCGCCGACATTCCGGGCTTGATCGAAGGAGCGCACAGCGGATCGGGCCGGGGCACGCAATTTTTGCGACACATTGAGCGCACGCGTTTGCTGGTGCATATAGTGGATGTCTCCGACAGCAGCGGGCGGGTCGACGTGGTGAAAGACGTTGAGGTGATCCGGGGCGAGTTGGCGAGTTTCGGAGCGGGCTTGGAAAAGAAGCCGACGCTGATGGTCGCATCCAAAATCGACGTGGCGAATCCGGAGAAGCTCAAGAAACTGAAGCAGTGGGCTACGCGGCGGAAGCTGAAGCTTTATCCGATTTCGGCGGTGACCGGCGAGGGGATCGAGAAGCTGAAGTTTGCGATGGCGGAGGGCGTGGAGAAGGTAAGGAGGACGCTGGCTGAGGCGCAAGCGGAAGAAACGGAGGGCTCTCGCTCCGGCACTTAGCTTGGTCGTCACCTCTAGGGCGTTTTCACAGTTGGGGTAACTCTGGCCATTGGTTGCTTGGGTACCCCCTCCCCCCTATCTCTCTAAAGTCTTGAATCTAATGGGCGCTATTTCCAAACTATTCACAGCAAAGGGGTTAGATGCAAAGTCTTGACAGCAAAGGAGTTAGTTGTATGGCGAAATTCCGCCTTCCTTTAGAATCAAGGAGTTGCGACAGTAGCTGCTGGCAAAGTCTTGATTTCAAAGAACATAGCACTAAACTTGAGGCCCGCGCTGAGCGGTTACCTAACTACTATTTTAACTCTGGTGTCAAGTGTTTAATAGCGTCTTGGGATAGTGGCGCAGCGAGCTACGAGCTGCAAGCGAGCGCATTACAGGAATTAAGAACTCGGGTTGTTGGTGTAATCGGGCGTTTCGGAGAGGCGAGGTTTTCTTCGGGGCTAGTCAGGCTCTGCACCGGGTGCTCGCAGCTCAGTGCTGCACCGCCGCCTGAATGTTTGCGATCCTCTGCTCCAACATCTCCGCTTCTTTGATCTTTCCGTCGTGTCTCAGTGCCTCGGCCTCCGCTGCGAACGATTTCACCAAGCTCTCACTATTCTTCCCAAACTGCCGATCAGTAATCTCCGTGGCCCGATCCCAACACTGCTCCGCCTTCTCCGTGTTCCCCCAATGTTCATACACATCGCAAAGTTGCCACAACGGCATAAGCAGCGACGGATCATCCGGCTCGCCATCGAGTTCGAGAGCTTTCACCGAGCGGAGATAATACGCCTCCGCCTTCTCCCACTGTTTCTGCACCTTGTATAGTTGGGCCAATGTTTGTAAGCTGTTGGCTGCGCGGAGGCTCTTTTCCCCAAATACGTGCACGTTGATCTCAACCGATCGCGACATGTATTTTTCCGCCAAAACGTAATTCTGATTTTTCGCCGCCACGATTCCCAGGTAGGTCAGCGGCTGGGTCATCCGTGGCGACATTGGTCCAAGTGTCTTCTCGATCTCCGTCAACTCCCGATGGAGGGTCGCCTCTGCATTCGTCATGTCTCCTCTCATGCCATACGCCTGTCCCAGTTTATCCAGCGAAACGGCCAGCGTGTCGTCCCCAGGCGGCAACTGCTCCGCCCACTGCACCGCTTCCTTGAATGCTTGTTCCGCCTGCTCCGCTTGCCCATTTCGCATCGCTTCTCCGCCCGCTTGCATGGCTGCCTGTTCTTTCTCCAGCGTGCTCGCCGATGCCTCCCGTATCCCTACGCTCTTCTCCAATTCCGCCGCCTGATCGCCCTCTCCGGACGCCTTGAGCTGGGCTACATATCCCTCGAAGCGTTTCTGGGCCGCTGCATATTCCGCCAGCGGATTGTTTCCGTATACCGTGAACGCCTCGCCCGGCAACTTTTTACTCATCCGCTCGGAATCAACCAACGCGCCCTTCCGATACTGCTCCAGAGCGCCGACCCAATCGCCCTTCTCCTCAAGCACCGATCCCAACTCGGTCATGACCTGTCCCTGCTTCGGATCAAGCCCAACCGCCTCTTTCAGTTCCGTGATCGCCTGCTCTGTGTCGCCGCTCGCTTTTAGGGCCCGCCCATACGCTTCGTGTACCTGCAAACTTTTGGGCTCCAATTGAACCGCCTTTTTCAATTCTTCGAGGGCGCCTGCGTAATCCTTCTTTTCCAGCAGCAGCTCCCCTGCCGCCTGGAACAATCCAGCCGAGTCCGGTGCGATCTTTTCTGCCGCCTTGTAAATCTCCAACGCCGCATCGTAGTCCTTCTGCTCTTTCTTCACTCTCCCCAATCCCGAAAGCGCGTCCGGATCCGCCGGAACCAACTTAAGCGCCAGCCGGTATTCCGCCTCCGCGGCTTCTAAATCCCTGCCCCCAACCAGCGCATTCCCCAGGCAAACATGGCACATCTCGAAGTCGGGAAACTTCTGCTCTAGTTCCCGCAATTCCACCACCGCCGCCTGCACATCTTGCGTCATGAGCGCCGACGCCAAATTCTGCCGGAAGCTTGGTTTATTTGGATCCAGTCTCTTCGCCTCGCGAAACTCGCGAATCGCGCTCGCCACGTCTCCTTTCTGCCGGTATGCATTTCCCAGGTTGTAGTGCGCCAGCGCAAAACCAGGGTCCATGACGATCGCCTTTTTGTACTCCGCGATCGCATCATCGTAAGCGTGCATGTGAGTGAGCAGAAGGGCAAGGTTATTATGTGTGGAGGCGTAGTCCGGTTTAATACGCAACGCTTCCTTGTATTCGGCCTCTGCTGCCTCGAAGCGGTTCGCTTCATCCAAAGCGAGCCCCGCATTCTTATGTGCCTCGGCGTCTTCCGGATTTTCCTTCAAGGCCGCCCTTGCCTCATTCAGCGCATCCTCCGAATCTCCCAGCGCATAAAGAACGAAGCTGGCTTTGTCATGTACTTCAGGAAAATCTGACTCCTGTTGCAGGATCTTCCCGTACAGCTCCGCCGCCTTGTCGTACCGCTCGACGCGGCGCATCAACTCGGCCATCACGAATGAGGTTTCCATCTCTGCGGAGCTCCGACCAAGCACTTCATTCAGCTTCGTCCCCGCCTCCGCATACTGTTGGTTCCTCATCAACACCGCAGCCTCACTGAGTGGCACCAGCAGTTGCCGATCAAGCGTCACTTTGTCAAATACCGTCGTCTTGGCCTTGCTCAATGCGGCCAAGACCTTCGTATCCGCTCCCGCTTTTTTCATCAGCCCCAGAAAATTGTCGTCCGGAAGAAAGCTGAGTCCGCGGAGCTCGATGTCGTGCGCCACATTCTCTGGCAGACCTCCACCCGCTTGAAGGGCCATCACCTGACAAGCCCGCAAAGGCTTCTGCGCATTCTGCCCTAAAGCCACAAGAGAAACTGAAATGAAAAGTGAGGCAAACACGAGAGGGAAAAAGACGCGAGCAGAACTCCTCGACATAAGTTCCTCCTAGATACCGACTTAAATCGTAGATTTTTGCGGTAGAAATTTCTCGTTACCTCGGTACCCCGGCCATTGGCGTCGGGACGGACCGGGCCGGGACTGTCAGGACCTGCTCGACTTACTGGACCAACTGACACCGAAGATTCAGGAACTCACCTGCGCTCTGGAAGAGGAAGTGGATGCGTGTTTGAAATCATGGCTAAGCCTTTCGGCGCACGACAGTTGGTGGACAAGATCAAAAGTATCGTCCAATAATTAGTCCGCTACGAGGGCCGAGCACCCGATTACATTCAGAACCGATCTCTACCGAACTTCGATTGCGTCGTCTCCCTCTCCTGCCGCGCTCATCGTGCTAGAATTTCCACAGCTTCTGACCCTATACTCAGGACCCTACTTTGATTGAACTCGCACCCTCGATACTCTCGGCGGATTTCGCCCACCTGGCGGAACAGGTAGAGCTGGCAACGGCGGGCGGCGGCAGCGTGATCCATGTTGACGTCATGGACGGACATTTTGTGCCTAATCTGACGATCGGGCCGCCGGTGGTGAAATCCCTGCGCCGGGCGACTCGGCTTCCGCTGGACTGCCATCTGATGATAGAAAACCCGGACCAGTACATTGCGGATTTTGCGGAAGCGGGAGCGGACTGGATTTCGGTGCACCAGGAGACGTGCCGGCATTTGAACCGGACGCTGAACCTTATCAAG
This sequence comes from uncultured Acidobacteriaceae bacterium, assembly GCA_963797885.1. Lineage (GTDB taxonomy): Bacteria > Acidobacteriota > Terriglobia > Terriglobales > Acidobacteriaceae > Acidiflorens. The sequence continues at coordinate 13,658 of CAWCRQ010000067.1, forward strand.
AGCCATGAATGCCTGGCGGGCGTGGTGATTAATCCGGCGACGGCGGTGGAGACGCTCGGCGAAGTGCTCGACATGGTGGATTATGTGCTGGTGATGAGCGTGAATCCGGGGTTTGGGGGGCAGAAGTTTATCCCGGGGACGCTGCACAAAATGAGGAAGTTGGCGGAGATTCGCGCGGCGCGGGGCTACCAGTACCGCATCGAAGTAGATGGGGGCGTCGGGATGGACACGGTGGCGGAGGTGGTGCACGCCGGGGCGGAAATTCTGGTGGCGGGGAATGCGGTGTTCGGCAAGGGCGATGCCAAGGCGAACGCGCAGGCGCTGCTGGAAGCGGCGCGGAGCGCGAGTTTGCTGCGGGTGTAGTACGAAGGAAGGCGCTCTTAGCTCTTAGCCTTTGGCTATTAGCTAAGAGCCAAGAGCCAAAAGCTAATATCTGGTTTTGAGGTCTTCTATGCGGCGTCATTCTACGGTTGTACTCCTCGCGTTGCTGCTGGCGTTGACGGCGGCATGCACCAACAAGAAAGCGGTGAATCCGCTGGCCAACGTTGGGTCGAAACAGCCCGACAAAGTGCTGTTTGACCGGGCCATGGACGCCATGAAACACAACCACTTCGACGTGGCGCGGATGACACTGCAGACGCTGATCAACACCTATCCGGATTCGGAGTTTGTCGCGCGGGCGAAGCTTTCGGTGGCGGATTCGTGGTACGCCGAGGGCGGCACGACGGCATTGCAGCAGGCCGAGATCCAATACAAAGATTTCCGGACGTTCTTCCCCAATATGCCGGAGGCGGCCGAGGCGCAGTTGAAGGTGGCAAACATCCACTATCAGGAGATGGAAAAGCCGGACCGCGACTTCACGCACGCGATGCGGGCGGAGGAGGAATACCGGGCGCTGATCATGGAGTATCCGGACAGCAAACTGGTGCCGCAGGCGAAACAGCGGTTGCGAGAAGTGCAGGAAGTGCTGGGGGAACGGGAGTTCGAGATCGGACACTTCTATTATTTGCGGATGGCGTATCCGGCGGCGATTGCGCGGCTGAAAACGCTGGTGGACCGCTATCCGTTATATAGCGGTGCGGACGAAGCGCTGTATCTGCTGGGGCAATCGTACGAAGGCGAGGTCAATGCGGTCCGGAAGAATCCGCGCTTGAACGAAGTAGACAAGACCAGGATGATCGAGGAGCTGACGAAGGGCGCGGCGGAAGCGTACGGGAGGATCATCAAGCGCTATCCGGCAATGGACCGGGCGGTGGATGCCAAGGTGCGGCTGGTGGCGTTGCATCAACCGGTGCCGCGGCCGACCCGGTCGGCGCTGGATAATAGCAAGAAGGAAGAGGCGAGCCGACAACAAACTGGCATGCTGTCGAAGGGGCTGGGGAGCTTCGAGAAGTTTCCCGACGTGTCCAGGGCCGCACACGTGGGCGAGCCGACGATGGTGGATCCGGAGCCGGTGACGGCAACGGGCGTGGTGAAAGAGCTGACCAGTTCGTTGGGCGGCGGGGACGGCAAGTTGAAGGTGGAGACTATGAACGGGGCTGTGCCGCCAAGCCAGGAGGCTCCGCGTTCGGCTGCTGGAGCCGTGGCGGCAGTCCCTCCGGCAGGAGCGACTCTGGCTGCGGCAGCCGAGTTGAAGCCAACTGTGGCGGATCCGAATGAACTAAAGCCGAACGTTGAGCCCGATGCGAACGCGCTTCCCCCACTACAGCAGAGCAATCAACTGGACAGTGGTGGTGGAGCAACGAGCGCTGTCTCTTCGAGTGCGACGGCGAAAACCGAAGAGATGGCGGATATTTCTTCGAGCAAGAAGAAAAAGAAGAGGGGATTGAAGAAGCTGAACCCGTTCTAGAGAGGTCAGAGAGAGGGCAGATTACAGAGGTTACTACCGGTTTTGTCAGCCGACTTCTGCAATCTGCCCCTCAACTCTTCAAGTCTTGCCTCTCACTTCCTCAATCTGACCTCTTAAGTCTGCCCTCTTCCACCCCTCCCCAACAGACTAGGAACGGTCGTAACCTGTTACCCCTGCGGGAATCGTTGACTTAGGTTAAGGGACAGGATAGTTTCGCGTTATCTCTCCTTTTTTGAGAAGGATGACGCTTGGCGCGGAAAATACTGCTTGCCGATGATAGTGTGACAGCCCAGAACATGGGGCGAAAAATCCTGGCCGATGCCGGGTATGACGTGGTCACGGTCAATAACGGATCTGCCGCCCTGAAGAAAATCACCGAACTCAAGCCCGATTTGATCGTGCTCGATGTGTACATGCCAGGTTACAGCGGGCTGGAAGTCTGCCAGCGGCTGAAGGATTCGGCGGAGACGGCGCACATTCCCGTGCTGCTGACGGTGGGCAAGCTGGAACCTTTCAAGGCGGATGAAGCGCGCCGGGTCAAGGCCGACGCTCACATCGTGAAACCATTTGAAGCCAGCGAGTTGCTGACTGCGATCACGCGACTCGAAGACCGCATGGTGCCGCAGCCATCCGAGGGCGCGCGCTTTAGCACGTCGGTTTCGGGCATGGAGAGGTTCGGCGGCGAGGAAAACGGCAGGAAAACGGAAAGAAACACGATGGCCGATGCCGGATGGAAGAGCCGGCTGGGTTTTCCGTCGAAGAGCAAGAAAGAAGAACCAGAACCAGAAGATGTCACGGTGGGAGCGACCTTCCGGGATTTCCGGAAGGGGAAGGGAAAGACTGGCGCCAGCGCGGCGTTCACGGTGAAGGCGCCGCCGCCGGGACAGGAGCCAGGGCTGGTCCCGGATATTCCGCCCGACATCACGCCGGATGAGTTGGACGCACTCAGCGAGTTGGCCGCGAAGCTCGATGGACCGATTCCGGCGGCTGAGAATATTGCGCCATTGGCGGAAAAGATGGGCCCGGTTGAGGCTCCGTTGGATGCGCTGGGGGCGGCAAAGACTGAAGTAGAAGATCCTGCTGCTGCGGCGGAATCGAAGAAAGAAGTTGAAATTCCGGCGCCGGTTGTGGCGCCCGCGGCGGCAGCCGTCGAGGCCCCGGTGGCAGCCGTCGAAGGAAAGGTCGAAGGAAAGAGTGAAGTCGAAACTCCGGTCGAGCACTTGGAGCCGGCGAGCGCAGGCACTGCGGTAGTTGCCGATCCGGCTGCGGTCGAGAAGCATCAGCAAGAAGCCGGGCGTCCAGAAACCGAGCATCCCGAAACGGCGGCTGGGGTGGCCGCTGTCGCAGCGAATGTCGCCCACCTTGCGCAGGAGCCCGCGCCCGTGGACAAAAGCGACGAGCCGAGGTTCGCGTCGGCTGCGAACGCGATGGGGCAGGCCGCAGAAGAAAAGGCGGCAGAAGACACCGGCGAACAAAAGATTGAAGCGAAGCCGACCGAAGCCGTCGCCAATAGCGAGGCGGCCCCGGCGAGCACGCTGGCGGAAGCAGCGGATGCGAAGGGCCTGGAATCCCAGCCCGAAGAATCGAAGGCCCAAGAGTTGAAGGGCGAGGAGTTGAACGCCGAAGAGTTGCAGGCGGAGACGATTGAGCCGCCGGTCCCGGTTGCGGCGAGCGTGCCAGAGACGGCGGAAGCGGAAGAGCCGCTGCCGAGCGATGCGGAGCTGGCCGAAGCGTTGCGCTGGCTGACACCCGCTGCAGGCTACGCGGATGTCTCGACGGCTCCGTCGCACGGAACCCTGATGGCGGCCGGCCAGTTGCTGGCGGAAGAAGCGGCACGCAGTGCGGCATCCGGTCCGCGGTGGGTAGCGGAGCCAGTGACGTTGAGTCCGGAGGAAGCGGCGATTTCGCTGGAAGCGGAGATGTTCCGTACTTTCGCCACAATGCCCGCCACAATGCCCGCGGCAATGCCCGCCACAGCGCCCGGCGGCGAAATTGAACCGCTACGGATCACCAGATTTTCAGCGATTACGGCTGCGGTTGAGAACAGACTGGCGGAAGCAGGGTTGGCAGCCAGCGCGAACGCTTTGGCAGAGCAAGGAGCGGGGCGCGGTTGGTCTGAGCGTGGTTCAGAGATCACAGCCGCAGAAACGCCGGTCGTGGAAGTACCGGCAGAAGTGATAGCGGCGGCTTCGACCGCTGCGAGTCCTTTGGTGGACGGGATCGCACCAGAGATCGAACAAGAGATCGAACAAGAGATCGAACAAGAGAAGATCGCACCAGAGATCGCAGCAAAGATCGAACCAGAGATAGCACCCAAGATCGAGGCAGAGAAGATCGAGGCAGAGAAGATCGAAGCGGAGCAGAAAGATTCCCCGGCGAACGTGGCGGAGGACGCACCTGAGGAAGAGGTCGCGGCAGCGACCTTCGCGGATGCGGTGGGTAAGGACGAAATCGAGGTTACGGCGGAACAGAATAGGGAGCCCGTCAGCGGGACGGCGACTGCGGTGGCGACGCCTGTGACGGCGGAAGAGAATCAGGAGTCGAGTTCAGATGTTGGGGGTCGGGAAGCCATGGGCAAGGCCGTGAAAGCGAAATCGGGGAAATCAAACTGGCATCAGATCCGCACCGCGCCAGCCAGCGCTGCCTCGAACGGTGACATGGTAGACGCGGCAAAACAGGCAGAGCACGGAGCCGAAGAGGCTCCGAAGGCCATGGCAGCAGCAGCGGCGGCAACGGGCTCTGCGACTTCGTCTCCGGCGGCCTCCGTACCGGACGCCAGCACGATTGCCAGCATCGTGGACAGCATAATGGCCGATCTTCGCCCGAAGATCGTAGAAGAGATTGCGAAGAAGCTGGCGGGGAAGTAGGTCAGCTCTCAGCTTTCAGCTTTCAGCCATCAGCTCATGCCGCCTCGCCTGCCAATAATTGTACGTACAATGTTCCACGTGGAACATTTTGTGCAGGTTTAATTGTACGTACGTATAAGAATGTACATTTCAAGGGTGGTTGGAGCGAGGCTCCGTCGAACACAAAGCGAAACTACGGCTTCTCCGGTGTTTTTGGCGACAGGAACCGCTGCTGAGCCGCCCGCCCGACCTGGGGTTCGCTCAAAAGAAGGTGAATGTGTTCCAGTACGACGATCCGCCCACCCGCTTGAGTCCTTTGTTTCCGACTAAGAGCCTTGCAGCGTTGAGTGGGATGGCTTGCGCGAAATGGATATTAGATAGGGACTGGCAAAGCGATTACCGATGTCGTCAAGGCGCAACAGCCTTAAGCCTTTCTGCACGGCACGTGAGCACAGATCGACAGGGCGCGGGAGCCGATAGGGAGGCCGGAACGTTCTATGGTATTCACAGTGCATGACCTCTAAGCCAGTGTCTTCGAGTGTCTTCCGCAGGACCTCCGCATGCATGAGCGGGAAGCGGTGCACGGAAAGAATCGCCGGCGCGAAATATCCGCAGAGAGCCCGGTGTAAGTGAGTCAAATTTGGGACAATGATCACAACCAGCCCGCCAGGAGCCGCTAGAGCTTCATGCTTCTGGACGACCAGTTTATAGTCGTCAAAATGCTCAACGAATCCCTGGGAGAAAACCAGACCGTATCGTCTGGGCGGCACGAACTGGAAGAGATCGCATTGGAACAGCTCGGCGTCGGATATGCCGTTAAAACGCAAGTTCTCCCGGACGTACGGCATTTTATCGGAGTAATCAATGCCGGAGACGCGATATCCGAACTCCTTGGCAAGGTAAATCATGTAGTTGCCAGGTACGCAACCGACCTCGATTGCCTCTCCGCCCCCGGCCTTTGCCAAGAACCTCGAGAGTACCGGATGATGTTCGAAGACCGGGCCCTGATAGCGCTCCCAAGGTGGCAGATTCCCCCACGTCGAGTTCCAGAAATCTCTGCCCGCCGCATCCGCCATAAATGCCTTCGACTTTTTGCTAGCCCCGCTCTGGTCCGCGGAACCAGTCTACAAATCCTGCCATGGTTGGAGTCCGGAGTGCGACTCTCGACGTTCCCCGTGAGCAGGGTCTTCATCCCGATCTTCCACGGCACGCGAAAACTGAGATTCTAACGCATCCACGCGTGGCACGCTGCTGACAGGTTCAGAGGCCACAGACGGATCACAAATTCTAACTTTGTGAACGATTCCACAGCGTCCGCCCAGCCCAGTAGACAGTGGCATAGACCAAGGCGCCCAATACCACCTGAACCACCACGTGCAGCGGGAGAAGGGAGCGGGCTAGCAGTAGCCCGGTCGCCATGATACCGGATGCCGTCACGGAGAGTGCTAGCCCTCCCAGCAAACTCGGCCTGCGCAGATCCCTGACAAAATAGTAGTTCATCAGGGCGACGACCGCCTGGCTGATCGCCGTGGTAAAAGCCGCTGCAATCGGGCCGTAGCGCGGAATCAGAAACAGATTCAAGATTACGTTCACTACCGCCCCCGCGACGACGGAGGCCAGATATTTCTTTTCCCGCGCGATCGGGATCAGCTGAGACCCGAAGTAACTGGCCAGCGGCCCGGATACGATGGTCAGCATCAGCCAGCGGAAAAGCGTTCCCGCACCAGTGTACTGTGACCCGAGAGCAAGCCGAGTGAGCGGCTCCGCCAAGATGAAGCCTCCGGTTGCGATGGGAAGCGCGAGGCCCATGCTGGCCTGCCAAAGCCAACCCAGGTAGCGCTGCTCGTTCTCATGCTCATGGTCCTGGCCGGCGGTCTCCGAGAGCAAGGGGAAAAAAACCTGCCCCAGAATTGGGGTAAATGACATGGCGATCATCATCATTCGGTAACTGGCGACGTAGAGGCCCACTTCCGTCTCGCTGCGCATATAGCGCAGCATTACCGTGTCGATCTGGTCGTAAATCATCGACATCAAGGTGGCAAAACCCATAATCAGGCATATGGGCAGAAAACTGCGCCAAACGTCAGGAGCAATGACCGGCCACGGGATGCCGTACTCGCGACGGGCCGACAGCCAAATGAGTAACATTCCTGCCGCCACCGAGAGAGCACTTGCGACGGGCACGATCCACGCATCGGAGGGGCGCCGTATCAAGGCCAGGATGAGCCCGCCATAGATCAACTGGCCCAGGGTGCCGCGCAGAGTGACCATCCACATCCGGGAACGCGCCGTGAATACCCACTGCGCGTCCATGCTGCTCGCTAGAAATACCAGACCGGAGAGGACGATTAGCAGGCGAGTGGTGAAGTCGTGAGGCGCGAGCGTCAGTGCGAATGCGATGAGCAGGGCATAGGAGACCACAGCAAATGCAACTCTTGCCCCGAGCACATGCTGAACGAGGAAATTGACCCGGCCCGGATCTTTCGCGGCCTCCCGCAAGGCGTAGGTGGAAAAGCCCGGAGAAGCCAGCAACCCGAAGAACCCCGCCACGGCGGTGGCGAAACCTATCTTGCCGTAAGACGTCGGGCCCAGCGCGCGCACCATCACCGGAAACACAACGAGTGGCATCGCTTTGCTCAGGATATCGAGCACCAGGAGCGCCGCCGAATTGTTGATTACACGCGCGAGCCGCATAGGTTGAAAAGTCTCGCTCTGAATCAGCGCCGCCGTCGAAGGAGTTCCGACCTCGGGTTCGCTCGAGAGAAGGTGAACGTGGAGTAGCGATGCAAGCCGCGAGGCATGACAGGCATTATGGTATCAGCGGCATCGCGGCCCACCCTTGCAAAAAACGCAAGGATGGGGACCCTCGTTTGCGTTACGGAAAGGAAGAACACCGGGTCGAAGGCTGGGCCACCCCCGCCAACAAACGGACCTGAGGTCAATGAGAGGCGATGTCTCGCCAAACGAACCAATCAGTATATATCCACTGTCGTCCTTTCCCGTAACCATGGCCTCGACTGAAAGAGAGTTTTGCTGCCGGTGCGTGGCGACCTTCAAATTCGTGGAGGACGTTGCTCGCGGAGTAGATCTAGCTTTATACTTCCCGAAATGAAGGCGACAGGCGATTTGCACTTGAATAACTTTAGGGAACGTATAAATAAAGTCGGCGCTTTTGGCCGGGGGATTTGGCGATACTGGCGTCTTGGCGAGCCAGCGCCAGGGAGCAACGTCATCGTCCAAAAGCTGTTTGCTCTCACCGATGGGAGGTCTAACGACCTTCTGTTTCGGATTCTTGAATCAAAGCGAAAAGAGGCGGACTTAAGATTAGGCTGGGATGGGGCGTCTCTCGTAAGTGATGCTGGCATTTTTGACCCGACTATTGAGGGAGTTGTTCGTACCCTCAGAGAAGATGGCGTTGTTGTCATTCCGGCGCGACTCAAAAAGGAAACAGTTCAAAATCTATATGAACTGGCTTTGTCGTGCCCACTAAACACGGCGAATTATGCCCCTGTCGCGACTGGTGATGTCCCTGGCCAAACGAATGCCTCAACTGCTGGTACGAGTAATGGAATCGACCCATCCCAGCCCCGCTATTCACTTTATACGGTCCCTCGATCAGTATTGTTAGAAAACCATAATGTTCAACGTCTCTTGTGCGATCCCTATCTTCTGGCGGTGGCAACGCGCTATCTCGGCGTCTTCCCGGTAATCACAAAACCTGACATGTGGTGGGATACTGATTTCCTGCCCCAGGGGCATCGGCCCCGAACGTTTCACGTGGATTCAGGGTGCTTGCGGTGGATAAAGGTCGGTGTGAATCTGACAGACACAACATTCGAGTCCCCGCATTTCGTCTATGTTAAAGGTTCACATAAGCCAAATAGTAGGACTAGACCTCTGACCAGACGATTGATGAGTCGAATGAATCTAAGCGACCAAGAAGTCAGAGATGTTTGTCCCGAGAAGATTGTTCATGTCACGGCGCCAGCAGGAGCGATAGTGTTGGCCGATACCCGAGGTATTCACAAGGGGGAGCTCTCCATGCGAGGGCACAGATTGGTCCTCTATTTTGGTCTTGAGGGAAGTGCGTTCAATAATATCGACAAGCCAATGCCGTTAAATAAAGCCGGAAGTGAACTCGGGAAGGCGATGAGTGCAAGGCCTTTTAGCTATCAATTTTTTCGTCCTACGGGTTGAAGAAAAATGGTGGTCGTACTTTTGCCCCCGTACCTTCGATCGCTTCCCGCTCGATTCCCCGCGACTGCCGAAATCAGCGTTAGCACTCATTGATAATGCTCAGAGTTCGGGTGTGGTTAAATAGCCACTAGCGGGCACTTATTACGCTGTAAGTTTTACAAAGATCGCACGGTTGGCAAAGATTGCCAGTGGTGGTATCCCCCCTCCCCCCCTATCTTTTGGAATCATGGGGTTAGGAAGAAAATCCCGCAAAATCTTTGAGTTTAAAGGGCTTATAAACAAAATATTTCGGAATAAGGACTTAGCTCCTTAAATTGCGCTGCAAATGGCTTTGGGGCAGCTTCGAGGGCCGTCTTGGTTCACGGCACACCTCTTCGCTGCCCCATTCAGTCCCCATTGTCGCGCACGGTGGGTTGGAAGTCTGTGATGGCGCTCACAGCTTGGATGTGATGAAAAAAGTCAAAGGGCCCGCCCAAGCGAAGCTTGGAGGGGGTACCCTTCAGAGTTGGGATGGACGCGAAGTCTGGGCCACCCGCCCGCTAGGCATGACGGGCATTATGGTATCAGCGGCATCTCGGCCCACCCTTGCAAAAAACGCAAGGATGGGGCACCCTCGTTTGTGTTATGGAGAGGAAGTACGCCGGGTCGAGGGCTGGACCACCCGCCGCTCCCTGTGCACTTCAACTCGATGTTTCTGGCGTACTGCGGCGTTCTGGGACTCAGTTTCTATGCCCTCGCGGGGAGTCTCCTGGCGCTGTCGATTCCGGAGATTGCCCGCCGCTACGGTCCGATGGAAACCAGATCTGGCGCTGCGCCCGGATTGGGCGCTTTCGGCGCTCTCTCCGCTTGTGGCATCGGATTATTGTCCATAATCGGCATCTGCAAGGTCTTGAGGAAGCGCACTATGGCAAGCTGATCGGAATCCGGGAGCGCCTCGTACGCAGCCACTACCGGTGATGCCTCGCCACCGTGATCGATGATCGCCTCATAAAGAGTGTCGATATCGTTGCGATGCCCCCACGGTCCCGAGTCCCCTACGTCCCACAGTTTGGCGGTCAGGAATTGATAGTAGAGCGGGCGATCAAAAAAGGTAGCCCCTGGTCCGGTTGGGTCAGTAGAGGCGATTCCCGGTACGATCGCGACATCGCTGCAGAAATGGTTTGTCACAGGATCGAAGGGTTTCGTAGGATCACAAATCGTATGCCGCTTCAGGTCGGTATAGGCCGGCACCATGTTTCCCTTAAGGCCGCTGGTCACCCGCAGATCAAAGCAATATTTCTGGCTTTGATCGCTGAAGGTCCCGTCGGCGTTCATTGCATTGGGCTCACAAAATACCGTGCTGTTGAGCGGCAGCGCTGGGATGTGACAACTGGCGCATCCGACTTTCGCAAAAAGAGCTTCACCGCGGCTAGCCTCTGCCGACTGGGCAAGTGATTTGACCTCCGCCCTTCTCGGGACCGGAAGTGCCGCCTCGAAGATGATCAAGGCGGTAACATCGCCGATGGTCAGCTCGTTTGTCACCCCATCCTGATCCGGGTCCGGATTATTGGGAGAAAAAACCTGAACCGCCTCATCGGGTTGGATGCCAAGATGGCGATTGAGCGCCTGGTTCGAGAAGCGTCGGATCGATTTGTGATTACCAGTCCGTCCCATAGGCCTGATCACCAGATCGGGGCTCACTCCCTGCACATTGCTCGTGTCGACCGTGCCGTCGGGATGCGCGGTCAGAGAACCGAACTGGACTCCCTTGGTCTGAAGGCTTACCGTTACGTTGTGTCCGGATGTCTGCGCCCGTACTATCGCCTTCGCCTGTAGATTCAGCAGCTCGCTGGTCATCTCGCGGCCTAGCAATTCGATAGCTCCGGAGCCAAACATTCCCAGCGAACCACGCTCATTAAATGTCGGAAAGAAGCCATTGGAGACGGTTGGCGTAGGCGTATCTTTGTGGCATGGACGCAACGACGATGGCAGACCTAAGAGATCCTCGGTTAAATCCACGGCAGCTACCGGATCGCAGTCCTGAGCGCCATCGACGAGATTTCCGCGAAAATCTGCCGTGCCTCCGACTCCTGGATCGTTGTGGCATGCGGCACAGGAAGTAGCGTCGGGACCGGAGAGTCCCGAAAATCGCGGACCTTTGAACGGATCAGGAATGCGCGAAGTCCCCACTCCGGGGGTTCCGACTTCCGCGGCACTGCCGGGGCGGCCGGCTCCGTCGCACTTGTTGAAATTCGTGATGAAGATTTCACGGCCAAAGTTAAAGATTTGCGGAAACGTCAGCTTGTGGCTCGCGATATCGGCTTGATTGAGATGCTTCACCATAGCCGGCGTATCGTTAAATCCCGGCGGGCAAACGTGTCTCACCTGGGCATCCTGCGCACTGACAAAACTCGGTGACAGCAGGAGCGCCAAAATCAAAAATCCGGTCAACCCAGCGATGCGCACGTCTCCACATCGCTGGGATACTTTTGAACCGATGCCTAAATCGAGAACCCCAGTTTTAGTGATCACTTCCGCACTCCCACCGCCGCGAAAAGCTTTTTGCAGCGCACGCTGCCGGGGAGAGAGGGTCGGCTATCGCCACTTAAAGGCACTCTCGACCTTTGGAGAGTTATTTACAACTACCCACGTGGCTTAGTCAAAAACAGTAAGGCGTGGAGCTACTACTTATGGATTAGTTCCAACTTAATCCTGCACACACGGCCGAGAACCGCCAGACCTGAGTCCTTATCGGATTGCCGCCGTCACGTGACTAATCCCGATAGTTGCCGAAATCAGGCAGGCATGAGCACTCATTGAGAATTGCTTGGATGCTCGATCTGCGCTTGCCCGACTCGCCTGCTCGCCCCGCTAGCGAGCGGGCCCCGGCCCTAGGTCCAAATCCCGTGGTGGGGGTGTAGCGAATTTTTCCCGGAGGATACTACCCCCTCGCACGTTTGACCCTTCTTTTCTTGCGCCTGTAAGATCAATAATTCCCTCCTTCTGCCGGGAAATCTGCCGAGCGTCGCTCGGCCTGGACGGCCGAGGGCGGCCGTCCCCACACGATCAGGATAAGAATGCCGCACGAATTGCCGAAAGCTTACGAACCGGGCGCGATTGAAACGCGCTGGGCTGAGTATTGGGTCCGGGAAAAACTGTTTCACGTGGAGACGCCGGCGCCCAGTTCGTCCCAAGAAGAGACGCGTCCGGTGTTCACTTTGCTCTTGCCGCCTCCCAATGTGACGGGGCGGCTGCACATGGGGCACATGCTGAACCAGACGCAGATGGATATTCTCGTGCGCTGGCATCGCATGCGCGGGTTTATCACGCTTTGGCTGCCGGGCACGGATCATGCCGGGATCGCGACGCAGATGATGGTCGAGCGCCAGTTGGCCAGCGAGGGCAAGAAGCGGCGCGACCTGGGGCGCGAGAAGTTCATCGAGCGGGTGTGGGAATGGAAGCGGCATTATGGCGGCGCGATCCTCGACCAGATGAAGCGGCTGGGCGCGTCGGTGGATTGGGGCCGCGAATACTTCACCATGGACGAGAACCTTTCCCGCGCGGTGCGCGAGGTGTTTGTCCGGCTGTATGAAGAGGGATTGATTTATCGCGGGAAGTACATCGTGAACTGGTGTCCGCGATGCGAGACGGCGATTTCCGATCTCGAGGTGAAACACGAAGACGTGGCGGGGAAGCTTTGGGAGATACGGTATCCCGTGATTGGAACGAACGAATTTATCACCGTCGCTACCACGCGTCCGGAGACGATGCTGGGCGATACGGCGGTCGCGGTGAATGCTGCCGATCAGCGTTACATGCACCTGCATGGGAAGAAAGTGCTGCTGCCGCTGATGAAGCGGGAGATTCCCATCATCCTTGATGACATTGCTAAGCCGGAATTTGGCACGGGCGCGGTGAAGATCACTCCGGCGCATGATCCGAATGACTTCGAGGCGGGGAAGCGGCACGGCTTGCCGCAGATCGACGTGATGGATCTGCACGCTCGCATGAATGAGAACGCGGGGCCGTATAAGGGCCTGGATCGTTACGAGGCGCGCGAGGCGGTGCTGGCGGATTTGAAGGAACAGGGCTTTCTGGTCGCCGAGAAGGATTACACGGTGCCGCTGGGGAAGTGCGACCGGTGCGGCACGGTTGTGGAACCGCGTCTGTCGGAGCAGTGGTTCGTGAAGATCGAGCCGCTGGCGAAGAAGGCGATCGCAGCGGTGGAATCGGGCGATATTACGATCACTCCGGAGAACTACAAGCAGATTTATTTGAACTGGATGTACAACATCCACGACTGGACGATTTCGCGGCAGCTGTGGTGGGGACACCGGATTCCGGTGTGGCACTGCGGCGATTGCCAGGACGTCATTGTTGCGCGCGAGGCGCCTGCGAAGTGTCCGAAATGCGGCAGCGCGAAGCTGGAGCAGGATACGGACGTGCTCGACACCTGGTTCTCATCGGGCCTGCTGCCGTTTACGACGCTGGGCTGGCCGGAGAAGACGCGCGATGCGGACGTATTCTATCCGACGACGCTGCTGATCACCGCTTACGAGATCCTGTTCTTCTGGGTGGCGCGCATGATCATGTTTGGCTGCCACTTCATGGAGGGGCACGAGCAGGATGCGGCGATCAAGCGGGCGAGCGGCTGGGCGGAGAAGAAGAACGACAGCGTGCCGTTCCGCAATGTCTATATTCATGCGCTGGTGCGCGATGCCGAGCGGCAGAAGATGTCTAAGACGAAAGGGAACGTGATTGATCCGCTGGAGATTATCGACCGGTTTGGGACGGACGCGACGCGCTTCACGCTGGCGTCGATGGCGGCGCCGGGGACGGATATTGCGTTCAGCGAGAGCCGCACGGCGGGGTATCGGAATTTTGCCAACAAGATTTGGAATGCGGCGCGGTTTATGTTCATGAATGTGGACCGGATCGAGCCTGGCCTGCGGCCCGGGGATGCTGGTGTGGGGCCGGGTCTCCGACCCGCCCTGGACGGGGCCCTTCGGCTCCGCTCAGGGCAGGCTCCGCCCCGTCCCCACATGGGCTCGGGTGTTGCCGGTTTTCTTCCGCAAACGCTTGAGGATCGGTGGATTCTTTCGCGCTTCAATCGGGCTACTCGGGACGTGAATGACGCGATCGAGACTTACCGGTTTCATGAAGCGGCGAACCGGATCTACGATTTTTTTTGGGGCGAGTTTTGCGATTGGTACATTGAGCTGATTAAGCCTCGGCTGAGCTCAGAAGACAGTGTGGGGGTGGGTCTTCGACCCGCCCTGGACGCTGCAGAGCCCCGTCCCCACACAGCGCGGGCGGCGTGCGCGAATCTGATGAATCTGTTCGACGCTTCGCTGCGGCTGCTTCATCCGGTGATGCCGTTTATCACCGAAGAAATCTGGCATGCGATCTACGACGGCAAGCCTCCGCTGAAGTCGATTGCGCTGGCGGCGTATCCGGCGGCTGATGAAAAGCAGATTGATCTGGGCGCGGAGACGGAGATGGCCATTCTGCAGGACCTGATCGTCAGCGTGCGCAATCTGCGGGCGGAACTGAAAGTCGAGCCTAAGGTCAAAGTGCCGATCGAAGTGTTTGCCCACGAAGCGGCGATCCTCAGCCTGTTCGAACAGAATCTGGCGGCGATTGAGCGGCTGGCGGGCGTGGAGAAGATCACGTTTATGGAAAGTTCGCTCGGGAACTTGCCCGGGGCGCGCAGCACGTCGCGGTTCGACGTGCATTTGGTATACGAAAAGAAGATTGACATTGCGGCTGAACGCGAGCGGCTGACGAAAGAACTGGGGAAGATTGAGAAGCAGCTGTCGGGTGCGCAAGCCAGACTTGGCGATGAGCAGTTCTTGAGCAAGGCTCCGGCGCACGTGGTGGAGGGATTGCGCAAGCAGGTTGAGGAATTGACGGTTCTGCGGGGGAAGATCGTCGCTAAGTTGAAGGAGTTGGGTTAGGCGCGAACCACGCAGGCCCGGACGCATTCCTCCGACTTCGTTCAGGACCCGGCCAGTCGAGCGCAACTCGACGGCAGCATCGCGGCAGCGGCTCTTCGAGCCGCCTGGACGGCCGAGGGCGGCCGTCCCTACGCAAGATATGGACTGGAATTCACGGCGCATTACCGCGATTATCGAGAACGCGCTGACCGAAGATCGGGCGACTCGCGACGCGACTAGCTATGCCTGCATCGATCCCAGCCAGCGTGCTTCGGCGACGATTATCGCCAAGCAGGAGTGCATTCTCGCCGGCCTGGGATGTGTGCCGCGGATTCTTGACGTCTATGCGGCGCTGGACGGGGCGGTCACTTCGCATTACGAGGTGACGAGCCATCCTTCGATTTTCGATGGGATCCTCGTGCACCCGGGGCAGCAGATCGCGGTGATCCGGCATAACGCGCGGGTGATTCTTTCGTGTGAGCGGGTGATTTTGAATTTTCTGCAGCGGATGGCCGGAATCGCGACCACGACCCGCAAGTTTGTCGATGCGGTGGAGGGTACGCGGGTGCGGATTCTCGATACCCGCAAGACCGCGCCGGGGCTGCGCGTGATTGATAAATATGCGGTGCGCCGCGGTGGGGGACAGAATCACCGGCTGGATCTCTCCGACGGCGTGTTGATCAAGAGCAATCACATTGCGCTGGCCGGAGGCGCGATTCCGGCGCTGGAGCGAGCCCTCCGCAATCGGCGCGGCAACCAGCCGATCGAGATTGAAGTGCGGTCGCTCGAAGAACTGCAGCAGGCGCTGGAGCACGGGGCGGAGGCGATCCTGCTCGACAATGTGAGCGTTGAGACGGTGCGCAAGGCGGTCGAGATTTGTTCGCACCATTCGCGGCGCATTCCGCTCGAGTGCGCCGGGGGTATCACCCTGGAGAACGTGCGCTCGTACGCGGAGACGGGCGTGGATTTCATCTCGGTGGGCGCGCTCACGCATTCATCGACGGCGGTGGATCTGAGTTTGAGAGTCACTCCGGCGTAAAGATTAGTCGTTGGTCGTCGGTCGCTTGTCGTTCGCGGGCCAGGCACTCCCGCGGTGCTTTTTCATTTTCCCCGGGTTCGGTTTGCCAACGACCAACGACTAACGACCAGCGACTGGTTATAATCCCTCCATCTCCACTTCGAGGAAAACTCGCAGCTTGCCGTCCGTGCACAAGGCGACAGACGTTCGCCTGGGGCGCATCGTGCGCCTGCTCATGAGCCACGCTACCGTGGCCGTCAGCGGCACCAAGATTGCGGCAGAGATCGGGACGAGCTGGTCGGAAGTTTGGCGGCTGATTCAGCAACTGCGCGCCTTGGGCGTCGATGTCGCTGGGCATCTGGCGACGGGCTATCAGCTGCGCGCGGTTCCCGACTTGCTGCTGCCGGAGATGCTGGCGCCGTCGTTGAAGGGGACCGTTTTCGGCGGGGCGAGAGCTAGCTCCATGAATGTTTTTCCGCCTGGGAGGCGTTTCCCTCAGGGGCTAAAGCCCGCATTCCTCCAGACGGAAGACGGCACCCTTCGGCTTCGCTCAGGGCAGGCTCTTGAAGCCGTGCCCTACCCAAAACCGAGTCATGAAACCAGCGCCAAGCAGATCCATCACTATTACAAAATTGCCTCGACCAATTCGGAGGCTATGCGATGCGCGGCGGAGGGCGCGCCGGAAGGCAGCGTATTTCTTGCCGAAGAACAGCTGGCCGGGCGCGGACGTGGCGCGCACAGCTGGCATTCGGCGCGGTCGGCAGGCATCTACTGTTCGGTGATTCTGCGTCCGGCGATGGCGCCTTCGGATGCGCTGATTTTTTCGCTGGCGGTGGGACTGGCGATTCGCGCCGCGGTCATGGAGATTGCGCCGCAACTTCGGGTGGATCTGAAATGGCCGAACGATCTGCTGCTTGGCGGCAAGAAGTTCTGCGGCATCCTTACGGAGATGAATGCTGAGGCCACGCGGGTGCGCCATCTGGTGGTCGGGGTGGGGATCAACGTGAACCAGGCGAAATTTCCGGCTGAGCTGCGGGAGATTGCGACTTCATTGAAGATCGAGACCGGCACGGAGTGGTCGCGCGTAGAGCTCTGCGCCGCTTTGCTAAAATCGCTCGACCGGGAATATCGCAGCTTCGTTGAGGATACGGGAGCGCGAGAGGCGATCCTGCGCCGGTTCGAAGAGAGCTCTTCGTCGGTGCGCGGCAGAAAAGTGAGCATAGAGGAGAACGGCGGCCTGGCGGGCGTTACCGAGGGACTCGATGAGCGGGGATTTTTGCGGGTGAGAACGGCGGAGGGGTTGCGGACGGTGGTGAGTGGAACGGTGAGGCTTCTCTGAGCGGATTTTGCGGCTCTTCGAGCCGTGCACGGACGAATGCGTCCGTGCCTACGTGAGCTGATTATGCTTCTAGTCATCGATGTCGGAAATACGCATACGGTGCTGGGCGTTTTTGAGGAGGTTGCGAACCCTCCGGGCGAGGATGTGACCGGCACGGAAGCGGCGCGTTACGATCGGCTGGTTGCGAACTGGCGCGTTGGCTCGCATCTGACCCGCACGGTCGACGAGTACGGGGTGATCTTCCGCAACCTTTTCTCCATGGACAACCTGGAAGTTTCAGCCGTGGATGGGATCGTGATTTCATCGGTGGTGCCGCCGCTCGATTCGGTGTTGCGGCAAGTGTGCGAGCGCTATTTCAACACCAAGCCGCTGTTCATAGAGCCGGGCGTGAAGACGGGCATGCCGGTGCTTTATGACAATCCCGTGGAAGTGGGCGCGGACCGGATCGTGAACGCGGTGGCGGCGTTCGAGAAATATGGCGGCCCCTGCGTGATTGTGGACTTCGGCACGGCAACGACCTTCGACTGCGTTTCCAAAAAGGGCGAGTACATGGGCGGCGTGATTTGTCCGGGGATTGGGATTTCGGCGGACGCGCTGTTTCAGCGCACGGCGCGGCTGCCGCGGGTGGAGATTCGCAAGCCGACGCGGGTGATTGGATCGAACACGGTGGGCAGTTTGCAGTCGGGGCTTTACTACGGCTATCTCGGTCTGGTCGACGGCATCCTGGAGCGGCTGGTAGATGAGATGGGCGCGGAGACGCGCGTAATTGCAACGGGCGGATTGGGATCGCTGATTGGCACCGCTTCACACTTCATTAAAGATGTGGACGAGCTTCTCACCCTTGAGGGGCTGCGCATTATATGGGATCGGAACCAGTCGTCCTCCTTCCGCCGCGAAGGCGCGCCGAAAGCTGCAAAGAAGCCGGCGGCGGCTAAAACGAGGTGAGAGGTCAGAGGTCAGATTGCAGAGGTAAGAACCAGGGTTTCACCTCTGCAATTTGACGTCTGACCTTTGACCTCTCCAGAAACCTGTCGTGGAAAATTATTTCAATTACTTCACGGAAATCGAAGAACACTATTTGCGGCGGCGGGGGACTCATCTGCTGCTTTCGACGCTTGATTGGGCTTTGATCGAGACTTGGAAAAACGCGGGCGTGCCTTTGGAGGCCGTGCTTCGCGGGGTGGATGACGCGTTTGACAAGTACGATCGGCGTCCTTCGAAATCGAAGAAGGTGAATAGGCTGGCGTACTGCTCGCAGGCCGTGCTGGCGGCGGCGGAAGACATGAAGGAAGCCGCGGTAGGTGCGAGTGGAGAAGAAAAAGCTCAGCGGGAGCCTGGATTCGATGCGTCGCAGATCGCAGCGTTCTTGCGGGGTAACGCCGATAAACTCGAAAAAGCAAAGCTACCGGAGCGCGCGGGATTCGCGACTGGAGCGCTGGCGCGAGAACAAGCAGGTTCGTTACGCGAGATGGCCGAGGCCATCGAGAGCAGCAGCAAGCTTCCGCGGCTGGAAGATCTGGAGCGGCGGTTGACGGTGCTGGAGGAAAAACTGTTCGCGGTGTTGATGGCCGCGACTCCGGATGAAGATCTGGTGAACGTTCGCGCGGAAGCGGATCGTGATCTTGCTCCCTACCGCAGGAACATGACGGCATCGCAAATTGAGCAGTTGCACAAGCAGTATGTGCACAAGCGGCTGCTGGAGCGCTGCGGCGTGCCGCGGCTGAGTTTGTTCTACATGCATTAGAAAAGTTTGGGTATGACCCCATGCTGTCATCCTGAGCGAAGCGAAGGACCTGTGCATTTTGTATGCGCCATACATAGGTCTTTCGCTTCGCTCAAGATGACAAATTCGGGCATACTACAGAATCGTCTAGCGTCGTCGCCCGCGAGATGATTACCGCGATCGATAAATAGCTGCTGAAATCAGGCCTTTACTCTCATGGACCCGGCGACCGGGGTTTTGAGTGTAATGGGGATTTTGCGACAGTTACCCGAACCGGCGAAACCCGACCGCAGTATCCAAGCCAGTTTTCGGTTAGCGGAGCAATCGGGCAAAATCGGCGGATCTCGACCGGCTGGCCACTCGAACAGGCTAGTGCCCTCAGCACATTGTCCTCTTGTAATGTTGCCAGGGCTGCCGCACGATTGTGAGAATTGGAGCATGAAGTCCCTAAAGTTCCGACTTCTCATCACAATTGTGGGCGCGCTGGCCGCAACTGGCGGAGCACAGGCCCAGGCAAAATTTCCGCCAGAGTCGAACAATGCGGCCTTGCGCTATTGGTCGGCGTTGACCGAGATACGTAACTCAATTGAGGATGAAACGACGCAAAACTTGCTGTCGGCGGCGATCAAGGGCGATATCCCCTGGGATGAAAACAAACTTGGTCCGATTCTGGATGCGAACGCCGACGCGGTTCAAGCCATGCACCGAGGCGCCAAGCTTCCCGAATGCAACTGGGGGCTGGACTACCGTCTGGGAGTGAGCACGCCGGGTCAAATGCCGATGCGAGCGCGCGGTTTGGAACGTCTCAACACCGTCGAGGGAATCCGCGAGTTAGCGAAGGGCAACGGCGAAGCCGCAGTGAACACCTGGCTCTCGGGAATTCGCTTTTCGCAGGATGTTGGGCGCGGCGGTCCCGTTATCATGGCCTTGGTAGGGAGCGCCATCCTCAAGGAGACTCTCCAGGCCATTACAGCGCAGGCGAAACACGGCAAATTGCAACCGGCGCAGAAGAAAGCTTTGTACGACGCTATCAATCAGTTGCCCGACGACGGCTTCGATTGGGGAATCTCGTGGGGCGTCGAGTACGCAATCGCAAACCAGTTTCTCGAAGGACTGCGGAAAGCCAGCGACCCACGGGCCGTTTACAAACAATCGGGGATACCTGTCCCCAAGGGAGTGCCCCCGACCCAGCAGGACATCGATCGATACGGAGAGTACATGCTTGCCGCGCAGGGCGCGTTGCGCAAACACCCGGACACTGCGGCACCGCTGCTCAATGATCTGGAATCCCGGGAACACAGCCTTCGCGAGGTGGAGCAGTCGTTCATCCCGAGTCTTTCAATGTGCAATCGCGCTCGAATCAGAGTGTATTCCGATCGTGAAGAACTGCTACGGGCTCTCGCCTCCAACTAGAACATTTTCCAGGATCTGCGGCAACCTGGCTCCCCTTAGCATCGTGGACGAGCAAACCGGACAGGTAGAGAAGAAAGAACGGTTCCCAGCGTTAACGTGCCCTGTAAACGAGCTTCGGGAGATGTTCGTTCGGCGGGATAGTTGGCGCTATCAGGGCATCACACTCAGAACCCCCTATCCCCGGAACCCAGGGTGCCGACAGGTCCGGTGCGCGTCGTCCCGGCTTCTTATCCCGGCTCGGGCAGCTTCCGCGAGAAAAAGAAGCTTGACTTAACTCCTGAAACAAACTCAGATTTAAGACTGAGGGCGCTCAAAGCGCCATCGCTCGATCTTGATCGCAGCATGTGGACGCTAAGTCTTTGACAAATAAATATGTTAAAAGTAAGTCATGATTCTTCAAAGACTTGGCGGCAGCGCTCGTGCGGCGAAGCCGGAATCATAGCTCTAAGTCATTGAATAATAAATACTTTACCTGTAGCTCCTTATTCTTCAAAGACCTGGCAGCATAAGTTAGCTAAAGTATTGATTCTAAAAGACCGGCCTTAAGGGAGGGGGATCGCGAAGCTGCTTTCCATCGAAAAACTGATCTACGGTGGCGAAGGCTTGGCCCGCACCGCGCCTGGGCCCGATGGCCGCAGCATGACGGTCTTTGTGTCGTTTGTGTTGCCGGGGGAAAAGGTCGAGGCCGATATCCGGCAACAGAAGCCCGGCTTCGCGCGCGGCTCGGTGACGCAGTTGATCGAAGCCTCGCCCGACCGCGTCGAAGCTCGCTGTCCTTACTCCCGGCAATGCGGCGGATGTCATTACCAACACATTTCTTACGAGCGGCAACTGGAGTTCAAGGCTGTAATTCTGCGCGAGACGCTGCAGCGGATCGCGAAAATCGAGCTGAAATCTGAGATTCGCCTGCATGCTTCTCCTCCGTGGAACTACCGCAACCGGACACGGCTGCGGGTGCAGACTGCGCCGGAATTTCCACCCCAGACCGGCAAAACCGGCCGTTCTGGGGACCCCGGATTCGCGCTGGGGTACTACCGGATTGGCTCGCACGCATTTCTTCCAGTCGGCGAATGTCCGATCAGCTCGCCGCTGCTCAATCGCGTGATGACGCGGCTGCTTGAGCTCGGCGGATTGAATTGCCCGGCAGCAGTCGAAGAGATTGAGCTGTTCGCGGATGCGGCGGATGAGCGTTTGCTGGCCTGGGCATTCTGCGGGCGCGAGGCTGACCGGAGAGATCTGTTGCGCTGGGCGGAAAAGCTCGAGCGCGAGTTGCCGGAAGTCAGCGGCGTGACGTTTTTCTCTTCGCGGCGGCGATCTTCGCGGCGCGGACCTTCGCAGCGCCGATCTTCGGAGGAGCGAATAGAAGATGAAGCGCCGATCGATCCGAAATCGTTGGCGCAATCGGGCGCGAAGGCAATTCGCTATCGGACCGAGAACCATGAGTATCAGGTCAGCGCGGGAGCCTTCTTCCAGGTGAACCGTTATCTGGTGGACGAACTGGTTTCGGTCGTGACCGGCAACGCGCGCGGGGACATCGCCCTTGACCTCTATGCCGGAGTGGGATTGTTTTCGGCGGCTTTGGCGCCGAGTTTTCATCACATTTTTGGTGTAGAGGCGTCACAGACATCGCATGCCGACTTTGTGCAGAATGTGCCTGGGAACGTGAAAGCGGTCGGCGCGCGAACCGAGGATTACCTGAGGAGCGATTACCTGAGGAGCCGGCCGGTGCAGAAAAGGCCTGACTTGGTCGTACTGGACCCTCCCCGCACCGGCGCCGGCAAGGCGGTTATCCGATCTTTGGTGGACCTTGGAGCGCCTCGCGTCCGATATGTTTCGTGCGATCCGGCGACGCTGGGCAGGGACCTCGCCCCCCTCCTGGCGGCCGGCTACCACATCGAGGAAGCACACTTATTCGATCTGTTCCCTGGGACGTTTCATATCGAATCGGTGATGCTGCTGGCGCGCTGACCGCTTTCACGTCGCCCCGTTCCTCCTGGAAGACGAGTGGTGGGAGAAGGCTCTGGCGCAAAGAACGTACGCGCCAGAGCCCCGCT
Organism: uncultured Acidobacteriaceae bacterium; assembly: GCA_963797885.1. Classification (GTDB taxonomy): domain Bacteria; phylum Acidobacteriota; class Terriglobia; order Terriglobales; family Acidobacteriaceae; genus Acidiflorens. The sequence continues at coordinate 36,012 of CAWCRQ010000067.1, forward strand.
CGTCCCTCACCTTCGGGAGCTTGGCCTGGGATAACCCTGTTGTTGAGGCTGCCGGAGAGTCAAACGCCCCGCGAAAAGGGAAGGGCACGACTTCCACAGGCTGCAGAAAAAGTCGATTCTCGATGCCCAGCCCCTAAAGAGGCGTCCGATTTCGAAGGACTTACGGTATCGCTAAAGCGATACCCTGATACGAAACCCGAGTTTTTCCGCAGCCTGTTGCGGTCGCGCCCCAAAGCAAAGCAAAACTGCCGCGGCGACTTACGGCACGACTAAAAGTCGTGCCCTTCCCTTTCAGAGGGCGACTTCGAAACTTTTCCGTGTCGGGGTAGAAGCGAGCTAGAGAATGACACGCGATCAGAAACCGCCACGGCAGCCTTTGTTCTGGGCGGCGTTGGCATTTTCGCTCGGTCTTTGGTTGGGCGTGCGCGCGTGGCGGCCGCCGTCGTGGTGGGTGATCGCGGTCGTGGCCTTCGTTTTAGCGGCGTCGTGGTTTCTTCGGAAGCGCGCCTGGCTGGCCAAGGGGCTGTCTTTGGGTGCGTGGGTTCTTTTGGGCGCTTTTCTGATTCAGATTCGCGGTCAGCGGCCCGACCAACTTCAGCAGGATGACGCTCGGATTCTTGCCCTGGCGGATGGGCGTGCAGTTACGCTCACGGCGCGTGTGATGCGGGAGGGATATGCGCGTGACGCAGGGCCGCGGTCGATTCGCGAATCCATTGACGTGGAAACGGAAGAGATCGCGAGCCAGGGCGAGAGCTGGCCGGTGCGGGCCGGGGTGCGGCTGACGATTTACGAGAAGGTAGAGGATCGGGCCATCGGGCCATCGGGTGATCGGGTGATCTTAGATGACCCGATGACCCGATTACCCGATGACCCGATCCCACTTACTTACGGCACGCGGCTGCACATTCTGGCCAAGCTCCATCCGGCGCGCAATTACCGCAATCCTGGAGCCTTCGATTATGAAGGCTATTTGCGCGACAACGGCATCAGCGTGCTGGGGTCGGCGGAGGCAAAGGACATTGAGCGGCTTTCCGGTTTTTCGGGCAGCCGGATCGAACTTTGGCGGACGCGCGTTCATGCCAGCATCATTGCCAAAATTCACCAGCTATGGCCCGCGTCGCAGGCCTCACTTATGGACGCCATGGTTCTTGGCGAAGAATCGTTTCTGCGCAACGCGACCCGCACCGAGTACCAGCGCTCGGGCACGTATCACGTGCTGGTTGTTTCCGGAATGAACCTGAGCATCCTAGCGTTCGCCATTTTTTGGGTGCTGCGCCAGCTTCGCGTGGATCCCGCGGTGGCGGCCATCACCACGGTCGTAGTCTCGTTCGCTTATGCGTTCGTGGTGGGGGTCGGTCCACCGGTGTGGCGCGCCGCGCTGATGCTGGCAACTTATTTGGGCGCTCGCCTGCTGTATCGCGAACGCAACATGATGAACGCGATTGGAGCGGCGGCGCTGGGAGTTCTGATCGTCGATCCGCACGCCCTGTTTGGCGCCAGCTTTCAACTGACGTTTCTTGCGGTCTTCATCATCGCGGGCATCGGCTCGCCGATTCTCGAGCGGACAACTTTGCCCTACGCTCGCGGTTTACGCCTGTTGCGAGCTGCCAGCTACGATCTGCATGTTGCGCCCGAAGTCGCGCAGTTCCGTCTCGATCTGCGGCTGATCGGATCGCGGTTGAAGAGATTCATCGGCGACCGCCTCGGCATGGCAGTGCCCGCGATTTTATTACGCGTCGCGATCGGCGTGGGCGAATTGATCTTCATCTCAGCGCTGATGCAGGCGGGACTGGCGCTGCTCATGGCGTACCACTTTCATCGCGCGACCACCATGGGGATGCCGGCCAACCTGGCGGTGATTCCGCTCACCCAGGTGCTGATGCCCACCGCCGCTGCCGCCGTCGGCTTGGGATACATCTCGATTGCGCTGGCCAAGCCCGCAGTTTGGATTTCCGGGCTCGCGCTTGAGGGGATCGCTGGGACGGTGCACTGGCTGGGCGGCGCCCAAGGCGTCGGAATGAAGGTCGGCGGAATGAAGATCGGCGGAACATCAATCGCCGACCTGCGGGTGGCTATGCCATCGCTCGCGATGATCCTGGCCTCAATCGCCGCGCTGGCGCTCGCTATGCTGGCGGCACGGCTCCGTCGCACACGTCTCGCCGTTTTCGTTTCCGTGGTGTTGCTGTTCGGCGTTGCGGGCTGGATTGCCTTTGTCCCCTCTCGGCCTCACCTCCGCGCCGGCGTGATGGAGATGACTACCATCGACGTTGGACAAGGCGATTCTATTCTGCTGGTCACGCCCGAGGGCCGCGCCCTGCTCATTGACGCCGGAGGGCTTCCGCAGTGGATGCATTCCGACTTCGATCTCGGCGAGCAGGTGGTCTCTTCTTATCTTTGGAATCGGGGCATTGATCGTCTCGACGTGGTCGTGATTACGCATCCTCACGCCGACCACCTCGGCGGAATGCCCGCGGTGATTGCAAATTTCCACCCGCGAGAACTTTGGATCAGTATCGACAAGCCGGTGGGCCAATTGGCGCCGATCGTCGCGCAGGCCGAGAGAGCGGGGATGAAAGTCTCGGTCAAAAAAGAAGGCGATGAATTCGATTATGGCGGAGCTCATTTACGCATGCTCGCTCCCGGACGCGATCAGATCACCGGGTCGATGCGGCCGAACGACGATTGCCTGGTGTTTACGGCTACTTTCGGCGGGACGACCGCTTTGCTCGAGGGCGACGCGGAACGTCCGGCGGAACGGCGCGTCGTGGAAGAGCATCCGGAGGCGGTGCTGCTGAAGGTGGCGCATCACGGAAGCGCGAGCGGAACTTCTGCCGATCTGCTCGCGACCGTTCATCCGCGCTATGCCGTCATCTCCGTCGGAACGCGGAATGTGTACGGACATCCCCGGCGCGAGGTGCTGGAGCGGCTACAACACGCCGGCGTGAAGACTTACCGCACCGACGAGGAGGGCGCGGTCAGCTTTTACCTGGATGGCAAGTCCGTGACTCCGGACGTTGCGCTCCTCCACTGATGCTTATCTGGCAGGCTGCGGGAAAACTGCGGATTCTCATCGCCTTCCCCCGCCTCGTCGTTTTCTCCCCAGAGAAGCTATAATCCTCCCTTTGCCGTGCGCATCCTTCTTCTCAGCGATATTCACAGTAACCTCGAAGCGCTGGACGCTTGTCTGGCCGCCGCTCCCGCCTACGACCTTGTCGTCAACCTCGGAGACACGGTCGGCTATGGCGGCAATCCCAACGAAGTCATTGCCAAAGTTCAATCTCTCGGACACGTCTTCGTCCGCGGCAATCATGACAGAGCCGTCTGCGGCCTCATGAACCTCGACGACTTTAACCCCATCGCCGGGCTGGCTACGCTCTGGACGCGCGACCAGCTCACCCCCGAAAATTTGGCATGGCTGCGCTCGCTGCCGCAGGGTCCCGTCCATATCGACGAACTCCCTGGCATCCAGTTCGTCCACGGCTCCTCGCTCGACGAAGATGAATACACGGTCAGCGCCAGCGACGCCATCCAACCACTCATCGCCAATTCCGTCCCCATCACGTTCTTCGGACACACCCACCTGCAGGGCGGCTTCGTGCTCTCGGGCGCGGTCAGCGAAGCCTACCGCCCGGGCTATCGCACCGTGGGCCAGCCCGAGTCCTCTGACTGGCCCCTCCGCAAAAATCGCCGCTACCTCATCAACCCTGGCTCCGTCGGCCAGCCCCGCGATGGCGACTGGCGCGCCGCCTTCGCCACGTTCGACTCCGACTCCTGGATCGTGACTTTCCACCGCGTGCCCTACAACCTCCGAATAGCCCAAGAAAAAATCATTGCCGCCAACCTGCCGCAGCGCCTGGCTACCAGGCTCGCCACTGGGAGATGAGACAAATTTTGTTTTGGCAAGCAGAGGGACTGACAGCCGACAAATGATGAGCCTGCATGACAACCGGGCGAAAGTCGCGACCGCCAGAGTCGCGTTGCTTTTTGGCATTTTTTTTCTGATCGCGTGCGGCCTGGGCTACCCGGTCCTCAACCGATTCGACCCGCGGCAGACGCCGGGGCTTTCCGACGTCAAGACCTACGCGTCAATCGTGACGGGAGCGGCTATCGTTGACGCCGGAGACCGCTACCGCCGCTTCCGCGTGCTGGTTCCGTGGCTCGCCAGACCTTTCTACTGGCTCGCGCGCGGACGCGTCGGAACGTGGGACCCGGTGATGTTCGGACTCCTGGTCGCCGACTCTCTGTTCGTTGCCGGAACCGCCGTGCTCATTGTTATTCTTGGGAACCGGGTCATTCTCGGGAACCGGCAGCTGGGCAGTTCGGCCGCTGGGGTGGTTGGAGCTTTGCTTTATCTGGTCAATTTTGCCGTTCCGAATCTTCGCCTGGTGGGGTTGGTCGATGCCGGCGAAGGCTTCTTCCTGCTGGCACTACTCTGGAGTTTGTCGGAGTTGGAACTGTGGGCCTTGCCCGCGATCGCCGTGCTGGGAGCACTGACGAAAGAATCGTTCATTCCCCTCAGCGTCGTATTCATGTCCGCGTGGTGGGTTTCAACCTGGGGCGACCGAAATGACGATCGAAAACATTTCCCGGACGCAGCCTGGATCCTGACCAGTTGGGTGCTAAGTTTTGCCGCGATGATCGGCCTGCAATGGTCGATCACGGGCAGGTTTGTGAGTCCGCTGCAGTTTGGCTTCGCTCTTCATCGCGGCGGCGGCTACCACTTCGCGGTTTCGCTGCATGATCGAAATCTGTGGTACATCTTTCTGTGGCTATTGCCCACCGCAATTCCGAACCTGAAACGCTTTCCAAAGTCGTGGCTCATTCCGGTCGGCGCGACTTGCGCCATGGCATTTGTGCTGGATGCGTATTTTGGTGGAGCGCCGGCAGCCGGGTCGGCTTGGGGCCGAGCGCTCTTCAGCATCGCTGGTCCGGTGCTTAGCTTGTCGTCGGCGTTATTTCTACTGCGAACGCCGGCCGAATCCGCTTTCCGATCATAATTTTACCGATCATGGTTCGCGATGGCCTACGATAGCGGCGCAAATGCCTCCTAGACGAGGCGCCCGCAGTCCGTCGCTGCGGCTTTGAAAATACTTCTGTTCCGCGGCCTCCGAGCTCAAGAACGAGATGGCGGAAAATCCCAGGGCCCGAAGATCACGCAGGAGCGTCTGAGGTTCGAAGTACGTCTGCCATGGTTCACCCAGGGAGCCCGCCCGGCTCGCCAAAGCTGCGCGGTGTTCGGCATCAATGCCGGATAGCGAGGACTCCGGCAGGGAAAAACTAAAAACAATCTCGCTGCTCGCGGGGGAAGCCGCGATCATCTGGAAGACTGCGCTGGCCGCGTCCCGAGTCAGGTAAAGCAACACGCCCAGGCAGGAAAAGAAGGCGGGCTCGGAGAAGTTGAGAGTGCTGGCTTGTAACCCTTCGCGCAACGAGACCGATTCGAAATCAATGGCCACGAATTCCAGATTCGCTGGAATGGGAATACCAGCCGACTGCAATCTCTGGCGCTTGTCCTCTTGTGTGGCTCGATGATCGACTTCGTAAATACGCAAGCCGCGCGCCCAGCCGGGCTGGCGATAGGCAAATGTATCGAACCCCGCACCGAGGATCACGCACTGACGCACGCCCCGAGCTACTGCCTGGGCCATGCGTTCCTCCGCATAGCGGCTTCGCAGAACCACGTGGGAGCGCAATCCTCTAGCGAGGGGGTCATGCGTGTGCGCAGGATTCGATTGAATCTGCTGGAGCGCGTCGGCGTCAAGCAAGCGGGCGGCTATCGGATCGTCAAGTATCTTGGGTTCGCCGTCCAGAAGCTGGTGGACTGCTCGAAGCGCGGCGACGCTAAGAGCAGTCCGGCTGGAGTTACGCTGTGGTTCGGCACCGGACATGGTTTGACTTTACAGGCTGGCAACGCGCGACGCTTTCGCCCGACGCTGTTACTCTACTTCCACTGACTCCCTATCCTGGCGCGCGTTCCACAGCGGCGCGAGAATACTCGATTGCAGAACTTCCGACTCGGCTCTCACCCAGTCTTCCAGCTCTTGTCCTTCGACCTGTCCGCGCTCATCGTAAAGCTGGTGCGCGCGCAGCCGTATTTTTCTCTCCAGCAATTCCATCATCAGTTTCTGCCGTTCGCGAGTTCTGATTACGCTGTCCACTGCTAACACCCCACAATTCACTTGTCTACAGATATTGTAAGCGGCGAACTGTTACAGGGTGGTGAAGAGGGAGGTTACTAAAGGGATGTCCCGTGGGCTGGTTCAGCGGGGACGCATCCAGGGGAAAAGCGCAGGCCTGGCCGACGAATATCCTACGGTATAATGCGCACGCGTGGCCTTGTGGCGCGCTTTGCTGTCGCCAACGAACTTCTCGTTTGAACCAATATGTGGACCGATAGAGGAGGAAACGATGCCCGACGATCTCGATCGCCAGCAGGACGAGGAGAGCTCGCCTCAACCTCATCATCACGATTGCGGAAACCTCTTCGGATGCGGAGAAGAGAAGGGCACTGGCGTGTTCCGCGAAGACATCAAGGACACCGCCTTCACCAAGCGAGCCGCAGACCGGCTTCTGCACATGGACGAGATGAACCAGGAGCAGCTCGACGGCTATCTGACCGCCCGCGGCCTTGCCCGCCGCCGGCTGCTGCGCGCTAGCACCTTCATGGGCGCGCTGGCGGGCATCGGGCCCTGGTTTACCAAACTGGGGTTTACTAAACTTGCTCATGCCGCGGATGCGCTGGGCGGCGGGGCTGCAGCCGGGCCGGCGGCGCCGGAGAAGGAAGATCACGGCCGCGTCCACGTGGTCGAGAGCAATGATAAGACCGTGCGCCTGGGAGTCTACGACACCACACTCGAGCCCATCCTGAAAGTCGATTCCGGCGATACCATCAGCTATGCCAACACATGGTCGCACTTTTTGAACCAGTTACAGCCGGGGGTTCCGGTCGAGACCCTGGCTAAGCTGCGCGTGAGCAATCCGGGACACGGGCCGCACTCGATCATCGGCCCCGTCTACGTCAACGGCGCCGAACCCGGCGACGTGTTGGAGGTCCGCTACAAGCGCATTCGTCCGTTCGATTGGGGAGCGGTATTCAATAATCCGGGGTCGATCGGAACTGGATTGCTCGCCCAGGATTTCCCCGACGGTCAGGTGAAATATCTGAAGCTCGATCTGCCCAACATGACGGCGGAGTTCAACCGGGACATTCATGTACCCCTCAAGCCGTTTCAGGGGACGCTGGGCGTGGCTCCTCCAGACGGTTTCTATCCTCCGCTGACTCCGGGGGTGACCAGTTCCGTTCCTCCAGGGCCTCATGCCGGCAATGTCAACCTCAGCGAAATGGCCGAAGGCTCGACCATGTTCATCCCAGTGTGGAAGCCGGGGGCGCTGATCTACACCGGCGATTCCCATGCGGTGCAGGGCGATGGCGAAATTAACCCTTCCGCGCTGGAAACGCGCATGCAGGAATTGCGCATCCAAGTGGTCCTGCACAAGCAAAAGAATTTTGCCTGGCCGGTGGCGGAGACTGAGACCCACTGGATCACTCTGGGCCTAGATAAGGATCTCAACGTGGCGATGACCCTGGCGGCGCGAAATGCCATCAATTTCCTGGCCATGCGAGCCGATCTCACCAAGCTCGACGCTTACGCTTTGTGCAGCATCGCCGTCAGTTTCCGGGTGACGCAGGTGGTGGACATCGTGCGCGGGGTGCATGCCATGATCCCTAAGAACCTTTTCGCTGCCGATTTGCGCAGGGAGATCGCTGTCGTTTAGCTGGTCTGCTAGCGGCAAGCATTCATCGCGACGGCTACTAGTACCGTGACCGTGAGATTTCTCCTACTGAGTCGGCCCGATGGGTTATGACTTTAGCGCCGCCGTCCCGGCATCTGTCCGGCGGGCGTCCCAGCCCGCCGCGCCGAGGGCATGACGCCCTCGGGACAGCCGGCAAGATGACGGCGCTACAACACTAGTGGGCTGCTTCTACCACCAAGACCACGAACGAATCCGGCTCGATTTTTCTGTCCTGCCGAGTGCCGGTCACGTTCGCCGCTACGGTGAAAAGCCGATGTGTCTTGGCATCGAGCGCCATGGTGCGCGCTGCCTTCTGGGTCACGACCGTCTGCGCCACGCTGAACTTGTCGCCGGCATCTTCCCGAATCACCGTGATCGTGCCGTCTCCCGCGGACGCAAATGCTAGGCCCCGATCGGCATCGAACGCGGTCGCATCGCATCCCTCTCCGATAGCGAGAATCGCCACCACTTTCCCGGTGTCCGCATCCACCACCGCCATCTTTTTATTTCCGCCGCAGCCGGCAAACAGACGGCGATTTTTCCGGTCGATGGCGAGGCCCGTCGGCTCTTCGCAGTCCGTCAGCTTCCACCGCGACTTCACCGTCAGCTTCTGGGGATCGAACGCGACCAGTTCCGACGTGTCTTCAATATTCACGAACACCGTGCCCTTTTCGTCGGTCGCGGCAAATTCCGGCTTCCCGCCCAATTCGATCTTGCCCACCACCTCGCCCTTGGACGCATCCACGACCGTCGTGTCATGACCCTTGCCGTTAAAAGTAAACACGCGCTTTGAAAACGGGTCGTAGAGAATCGCATCGGGCCCGCTGCCGACCTTGATTTTCTTCTCTACCGCGAGCGACTTCAGGTCGAAAACGCTCACCGTATCTTCGCGGCCATTGCTCGTAAATCCGCGCCCGATTTCCGAATCCAGCGCCACCCCGTGGACGCCCGCCGTCTCCGGAATCTCGCCCACCTGCTTACCCGACTCGGTATCAATCACCATCACCCGCGTAGCCCGCGCAATGAACAACCGGTGTCCATCGCTGTCCGCGGTCAGGTAATCCCATCCGCCGTCGCCACCCAGCTTCCACGTCTTAACGACCTTGTAGTCGGCACCGGTCGCCACCGCTGCCATGGTTGCCAGCCAGATCGTTGCCGACAAGATCGAGGAAAGTCGTACCCCGGTTCGCATTTTCATGTTCATCACTTTATCGTAACTTCGATGAAAAATCCCCCCAAAGACGCTAATGTCAACCAAACCCGCCAGTTAGAGTCTTGCCCTGCGCCGATGCCATGTGCTCTCCACAATTGTGCAAACAATTGCCACTACCCCCCGCCAAGCGCCGTAAGCCGCCATTTCACACCCGCAAAGTTTGGTACCGGGCTTGCTCTTATTCTGCCTGGAGGAGTCCACATCCGCAGCTTCGACCGCGGATGATCCCTCGCTCTCTCCGCAATCGGGAGACCCTGCGATGAAAACAATCCTGCTCGTACTCTGCCTACTTTCCACCGCCGCGGCATTTGCGCAGAATAACATTAACGGGAGCAGTCTCAACGCTCAACCAATGACCTACCAGTTTCAGAGTCATCCGGGACACGCAGCTTATGCGCCCATGTCTCAGGAACAGAGCGTCCTCGGCGCCGCGAGTTACACTTCCGCCCGGGGAGAGCGTCCGGCTTCGGATTTCCCGCAGGCAGAGGGCATTTCTCTCGGCGTCTTTGCCCGCGAATTCAGGAAGCAGCACGCTGAGGTGAAAAAAGCCCGCGTCGTTTGGGTAAACCAGTAGCGGGTGGCGGCGGAGACTCTTGTCGGCGCGATCTCGAGCTGCAATCTTAGGGTGAAAAGCCCGCCGTTTTACGCGCGGGCTGGGCGCGACCCCGACAAACTTCGCGCCCCACTTCCCGCGAAACATCGATTCCGCAAACTGCAACCCTGCATATAAACTCCGCCCGTCGCCAGCGATGGCACTCCGATCCTATTCAAAAAAGAAATGTTACCCTATGAACCTGATAGTTTCGAAATCCAGCGCCTGAAGGCGCGTTAATGCCAATGCATTTGCGGCATGCCTAAAGGCATGCCCTGATACGAACCTTAGATACGAATCTTAGATTCGAATCTTAGATGCGAATCGTGCTTACACCGCGGGCTGCGAAGAGAAATTCGCGAAGAGAAATGCAATGACCATCCTGGAATTCACCGCCGTCGTCGCGATCGTCTCCTTCGTCGCGGGACTTCTTGGATCGCTCACCGGCCTCGGTGGCGGCGTCGTGCTCGTGCCCCTGCTCACCCTCCTGTTCCACGTGGATATCCGCTACGCCATCGGAGCCTCGCTGGTCTCTGTGATCGCGACCTCCTCCGGCGCCGCCGCGGCGTATGTGAAAGAAGGATTCTCCAACATTCGCATCGGCATGTTTTTGGAAATCGCGACCACCTTCGGCGCGTTGCTCGGAGCCTTCCTGGCCACCCGCATTCCGACCAGCGCCTTGGCGATCATCTTCGGCGCCGTCCTGCTCTACTCGGCGTATCTTTCCCGCAAGCCGCGCCCGCTGGACCAGCGCAACCTGCCCCCAGATCCGCTCGCCACCCGTCTGCGGATGAACGGCAGTTTCCCCGATCTCGCAGGCCAGCGCAGTTACAACGTCCAGCACGTCCCCACCGGCTTCAGCCTTATGTTCGGCGCGGGCGCGCTTTCCGGATTGCTCGGCATCGGCTCCGGCGCCGTCAAGGTACTGGCTATGGATCAGGCCATGCGGATCCCTTTCAAAGTTTCGACCACCACCAGCAACTTCATGATTGGCGTAACTGCCGCCGCCAGCGCCGGCGTTTACTTCAGCCGCGGATACGTCGATCCCGGCCTCGCCATGCCCGTCATGTTAGGGGTCTTGGCGGGCTCCTTATTCGGTACCCGCATTTTGGTCAAAGCTGAAACCAAATCGCTCCGCCTCGTTTTCAGCGTGGTGATTCTGGTTCTAGGACTGCAAATGCTCTACAAGGGATTCTGGGGGAAAATCTGATGCCCTCCGCCGACGCGCCCGCTCCACAGCCGCACCCACAGCAACCGCAGTCGCAATCGTGGGACGATCACCGCATCGAGGTCATCCTCGGCAATCTGCTCCGCTCCGGAGTGCTGCTCTCGGCGGCTGTCGTTCTCTCGGGAGCGTGCGTCTACCTCTTCCGTCATGCGCATGAGCCCGCCGATTACCGCATCTTTCGCGGCGAGCCCTCGGAATTCCGCACCATCGCCGGAGTCATCCACAGCGTCTTCAACGGTCGAGGCCGAGGCTTAATCCAACTCGGATTGCTTCTCCTCATCGCGACGCCCATCGCCCGTGTAGCCTTCTCCATCGTGGGATTTGCGATCGAACGCGATCGCATGTACGTGGCCTTCACCCTGATCGTGCTCGCCATTTTGCTCTACAGCCTGCTCGGCTCCGGCCTCGGTATGTAGGCCCGCGCCGACGTCCCACCGGTCGGTACGGGCAGCGGCGCGTGACTTTTATCACCAGTTGGGGTGAGAATGGACACTGCGACACTTCCCAGAACATCGGAAGATAGCCACGGCAAGCTTGAGAGGTCTGCAGTTCCAGGTAATCGGGAAGGCTTGAGTTTTGTGCCCTGCTCACCTTCCCTCGATTGACTCCAAGGGCACCGGCATCAAGGAGGATTCACACATGGCATCAAACACTCTCACCATCACCGATAATCGCAACGCTAAAACCTATGATCTGCCGATTGAAAACGGCACGATCAGGGCTATGGACCTGCGGAAGATCAAGACCGGCCCTGAGGACTTTGGGCTCATGACCTACGATCCCGCGTTCATGAATACCGCGTCCTGCCGCAGCAGCATCACCTTTATTGACGGCGACAAGGGCATCCTCCGCTACCGGGGCTACCCCATTGAGGTGCTGGCGGAACACTGCACCTACCTTGAAGTCGCCTATCTGCTGCTGTTCGGCGACCTGCCCAGTCCAGAGGATCTGAAAAACTGGGTCAACGAGATCACCCATCACACCATGCTGCATGAAAACACGAAACAGTTCATGGAGGGTTTTCGCCACGATGCCCATCCCATGGCCATGCTGGTGAGCACGCTGGCAGCTTTGTCCGCCAGCTATCCCGAGGCTAAACAGATTCAAGATCCCGCCAACCGGCTGCACCAGATCAAACGGCTGATTGGCAAGATACCGTCCATCGCGGCCATGTCGTATCGGCACAGTCTCGGCTATCCGTATGTGTATCCGGACAACGATCTCACCTATCCGGAAAATTTCATGAACATGTTGTGGAAGATGGTGGAGCCGAAGTACGTTGCCAATCCTGTATTGGCCCGCGCCTTGGACATTCTCTTCATTCTGCATGCCGACCACGAGCAGAACTGCAGCACCAACGCCATGCGGGCGGTGGGCAGCGCCCAGACCGATCCGTATCTGTCAGCCGCAGCCGCGGCTGCTGCCTTGGCCGGACCTCTGCACGGCGGAGCCAACGAAGCCGTTCTGATAATGCTCGACGAAATCGGCTCCAAGGCGAATGTCCCTGCCTACATCAAGAAAATCAAGGAAGGCAAGGGCAAGCTGATGGGCTTTGGCCACCGCGTCTATAAGAACTACGATCCGCGCGCCAAGATCATCAAGTGGACGGCGGAGAAGGTATTCGCGGTCACGGGCGGAAACCCCAAACTTGACATCGCGCTGGAACTGGAGCGCATCGCCCTTGAGGATGAGTATTTCATCACCCGCAAGCTGTATCCCAACGTGGACTTTTACTCGGGGATCATCTATCAGGCCATGGGCTTCAGACCGGAAATGTTTACCGTGCTGTTTGCCATCCCGCGCACCTCAGGCTGGCTGGCCCAATGGCAGGAACTGGTCACCGATCCGGAGCAGAAGATCGCGCGTCCGCGGCAGGTCTATACCGGACACGACGTGCGGCAGTTTGTGCCGCCGGAGAAACGCGCGTCGGTACTGGCCGCGCGGTAGACCGTGGCGACTTGGGGTGCCTGGCAGACTTCGGTCACCGGCGTCCCGGGCTTAGCGTCCATCCTATAGTCTGACGAATGCCCCGCCCAAGCTTGGGCGGGGCGCTCGCCGTTCACTGACTCGGTTCACTGCCTCGGTTCACTGCCTCGACTGGCAGTCTTCGGAATCTCTCCACCGGGTTTCGTCGCCTGGCGCAGGGCTTTGAACTGGTGGAGGGCGACATCGGCGACGAAGCCAAGCTCCGGCCAGCGCTGGCGGGCGTGGACGCGGTGATGCACAATCTTGACGGGGTCAGTGTTTGTGGCCGGCCGTCTCGTAGGTCAAGACCAACTGTACTACGATCCCGCAACCGGCAGCGATTGCGACAGTGGCAAGGAACGGATGGGCGGGCCAGATTTTGTTGGCCACGCCGAAATCCCACAGCGCGATGCCCCCCATAGTCGAAACCAACAGGGTGACAAGAAAAATTCGCATGGCTGACTCCCCGAGCTAAAGATACGCAACCTGAATCCATAAAGTTCCTGCCGAAGTGAGGATAATTTTCAAATGGCGATTGGTAATAGGCGATGGGAGACACAACCCAAGAACTCAAACGCGCGGGCTTCTCAAATCGCCAATTACAAATTCTGTCGCATGGCCTGCCGCATTCGCTCCCAGGTCACGTCCAGCTCTTCGGGCAGCACCCTGGTTTCGCCGATGACACTGACGAAATTGGCGTCGGCGATCCAGCGCGGCAGAATGTGCATGTGGATGTGTCCGGTCACGCCGGCGCCCGCGGCTTTTCCCATATTCATGCCGAGATTGATGCCGTCGGGCCGATAAAGAGAGCGCAGAACCACCTCCATCTGTTGGGTGAGAACCATCATCTCGTGGGCGGCATCGGCGGGGAGCTTCTGCAGCTGGTCGAGGTGGGCGTAGGGCACGACCATGACATGCCCATTCGTGTACGGATAGGTATTGAGAATGATGTAGCAATGCCCGCCGCGGTGGACGATGCGGGCTTGTTGGTCGCTTTCTTTGGGAGCGTCGCAGAATATGCAGCCCGACTTCTGGTCGGCGCCAGTGACATAGGCGTAACGCCACGGAGTCCAGAGAAGGTCCATGGGGGGAGGGTAGCAGAAATACGCTGTGAGCTGCGAGCTACGAGCTAAGAACACGGGGCAGCGGTTCGCTCGAAGCTTGCGGCTCGAAGCTCGTAGCTCACCGCCAGTGTGACAAGTCTGTAAATTCTTAGGCCATTGGCCGGAATCGTGTTTGACACTGTTCCAAAGCGGTTGCTATAGTCGAATGGTCCCCTATTGGACGCGGTTTCGAACCAGCTGGAATTGTCCTAGGGCCGTCCGCCAGGTCGGCCTCAACGCAACTCTAATGACCACGCCAGCAGTCCGCTACACCACGTCCCACATGAGTTGCGCACGAACGCGTGCGACACAGAGGCTATGAACTTGTCCGACGACACCACGGCTCGCAATCTTGAATCCAGTCTTGAAACCATGACACCTGCACACGACACCCACACCGGCGCCTCGGCCGTACTAGACGCTCCCGAGGCCGCACAACCTTCACCCGCGGAAGCATTGGCTTCCGCCCCTGACGCTCCTGAAAACGACGCTCGTGAAAACGACACTCGGGAAAATGACCTTCCTGAAAATTCAGCCCCCGAGAATGCCGCGGCTGGCAGCGATGATTTCGCGGCTGCCCTCCAGCACTTCGAGACCGAAACCGAGGAAGCGGTTGGCGGGGACCACGTAATCAAAGGCCGCGTGGTGAAACTGACCGCGACTCACGTCGTCGTCGATATCGGAGCGAAATCCGAAGGCATGGTGCCGATTGCGGAAGCTCTCGATCACGAGGGCAAGCCGAAGTTCCAGCCCGGCGACGAGATCGACGTGATGCGGGAAAAGGGCGAAACCGAAGAGGGCTACGTCAACCTTTCGCATCTGAAGGCACATCGGCTGCGATCGTGGGACGAGATCGAGCGCGCTTACAACGAAAAGAAGCCGATCCAGGGCATCGTCGTGGAGCGCATCAAAGGCGGCCTGACCATAGATATTCACGGCGCGCGCGCCTTCCTGCCGGGCTCGCAGGTGGACCTGCGTCCCATCCGGAATCTGGATGGTATGAAGGGCCAGACGATGGAAGTCGCCATCATCAAGCTCAACAAGAAGCGCGGCAACATCGTGGTCTCGCGCAAACAGCTTCTGGAAGAAGAGCAGTCGGAGAAGCGCGGCAAAACACTGCAGCACCTGGAAGAAGGCAGCGTCCTCACCGGGATCATCAAAAACCTGACCGAGTATGGGGCGTTTGTCGATATGGGCGGAATTGACGGGCTGCTGCACATCACCGACATGTCGTGGGGACGTCTGACTCATCCCCGCGATCTGGTCAACGTCGGCGACCAGATTCAGGTGAAGGTGCTGAAGTACGACAAAGACAAACAGCGTGTCTCGCTGGGTTTCAAGCAGCTCACGCCCGATCCGTGGCTGGATGCAGAGCACCGCTACCCGGTGGGCGCGCACGTCCACGGGCGCGTGATCAGCGTCACCGATTACGGCGCCTTTGTAGAACTCGAACAGGGCATTGAAGGCCTCGTCCACGTGAGTGAAATGACGTGGTCGAAACGGATGAAGCATCCATCGAAGCTCGTCAATGTAAACGACCAGGTGGATTGCGTGGTCCTGAGCGTGAACCCGACTGAGCGCCGGATATCGCTTGGCATGAGACAGCTCGCGTCCAACCCCTGGGATACGCTGCACGACAAATATCCGGTGGGGGCGACGGTCGAGGGCCGGGTGCGCAATCTGACCGAGTTTGGCGCTTTCATTGAAATCGAAGACGGAATCGACGGCCTGGTGCACGTCAGCAACCTGAGCTGGACCACCCGCGTGAAGCATCCTTCCGAGGTGTTGAAGAAGGGCGACAAGGTGAAGGCCGTCATCCTGGCCATTGAACCAGACAAGCGCCGCCTTTCGCTCGGCGTGAAGCAGAT
The DNA here is from genome assembly GCA_963797885.1 of uncultured Acidobacteriaceae bacterium. GTDB lineage: Bacteria > Acidobacteriota > Terriglobia > Terriglobales > Acidobacteriaceae > Acidiflorens. The sequence goes on from CAWCRQ010000067.1 coordinate 51,775, forward strand.
GCAGCCCGACGTTTGGGATTCGTTCTTCGCGCAGCACCGCGTCGGCGACATCGTGCATGGCAAGGTCCTGCGCGTGGCCAACTTCGGCGCATTTGTCGAGATTGCCGAAGGCATCGAAGGCCTGTGTCACAACTCGGAAGCGGTCGACGGGAACGGACAGCCGATGCATCTGGAACCCGGCGGCGAGTTCGAATTCAAGATCATCAAGATGAATCAGGAAGAGAAAAAAGTGGGCCTGAGCATCAAGGCGGTGGGGGAAGAAGCGTCACGCCAGGAAGTCGAGTCTTACAAGCACCCGGCATCATCTTCTTCCTCCTCCTCAAACAGCACCACCATCGGCGACTTGATTTCGTGGAAACGCGCCGGCGGGGACAGCAACTAGGAATCGCTCGTGTAGGGCGGGCATCTTGCCCGCCCTGGTTCTCGAAGGTTCAGGTGGCTAAGACAAGAGACCGACGATCTCTAGGTTTTATCTGCGCTTGAGTCGCTGGAAATTGGCTGACCGTCAACGAGAATGCGATAATTACAGTGTAAGCATTACCCGCTTGTGCCTCTTTTGCCACACCCTCGAAACCGGCGGAAATGACCCCATTCACGCCGCCACCCGCATCCCCATAACCCGTTCAGCATGTTCGCAATAGCGCCGATGTACTGACATAACGAGGCACTAATATACTTGACCGACTATTGATTCTGTGCTACGTTTAGAGCATGGAAAGCCCAAAAACACTCCAGCAAGCCATCCAATTCTTCAGCGATTTCGAGAACTGCCGCCAGTTCATGATCGCCGTTCGCTGGTCCGATGGCAAGGTCCGATGTCCGCAGTGTGACTCCGAAAAGGTAACTTACCTTGGAAAGGCGCGAGTCTACCGCTGCTATGGCGACCATCCAAAGCAAAAGTTCTCGCTCAAGATCGGCACCGTGTTTGAGGATTCGCCGATCCCGCTGGAAAAGTGGCTCCCTGCCGTGTGGCTTCTCGTGAGTTGCAAGAACGGCATTAGCTCCTACGAAATCGCGTCCGCTCTGGGTGTCACTCAGAAGTCCGCGTGGTTCATGATGCATCGCATTCGTCGCGCTATGCAGTGTGGTTCCTTTCGCAAGCTCGGTGGAACTGGAAGCGGCGGCGTAGAAGTTGACGAAACTTTCATTGGCGGCAAAGCGCGAAACATGCATAAGGAGCGAAAGTCTAGACTCACTGGCCGAATAGACGATGACAAAGCGGTTGTGGTCGGATTCTTGGAACGCGGCGGAGAAGTTCATACCCAGATCGTTGACCAGCGGCGCAAGCACAATATGCAGCCGCTTGTTCGGGAACACGTTCAAGCTGGTGCTGCGCTCTACACAGACGCACTCAAGTCTTATATCGGACTGGATAACGAGTACGAGCACCAAGTCATTGACCATGCTGTTGAGTACGTGCATGGCCGGGTACACACGAACACGCTGGAGAACTTCTGGAGCCTCGTGAAACGCGGGCTGCATGGCACCTATATCAGCGTGGAGCCGTTTCATTTGTTCCGATACCTTGATGAGCAGATGTTCCGCTACAACAACCGCAGGGACATGGACAATGCGGATCGTTTCAAGCTGGCACTCTCGCAGATAGTGGGGAAGCGTTTGACCTATGCCGAGGTGACTGGCAAGGTGGGTGTTCCGGCTTTCTAGCCCTTTGCGGAAGAAGCGCGGGAAGCGACCTTCCGCTTCCGCGCCTTTGCCCGTTTCTCAGCGTCGAGTTTCGCCTTGATCTCCGAGTGCGGAACTGCAACGAGTCGGCGCATAAAATTTGTGAACTGGCCGAAGTCGCCTGTCGGATTCTTCGCGGGACTCTTCGGGCGATTGGCCATTCCGCTCTCTCAGAAATGAGGGTAACGGACTGGTGCGTCCAGGTCAATACGGCCATTATCTCTTTGATCCTGAGGATGAAAGCGGTGAATGGATGGTGACCATATCGTCGTTCATGGATGAGAGCGGGAAATTTCTCGATAGCGAAGTAGTTGTAATCGGCTACATAGTAGGGCTCAACCTGCTACCCGGTTTCGCAGATGAATGGTGATACTGGTTGCGTCACAATGGTCTTCAGTTTCTAGAGATGAAAGAAGCGTTGAAGCTCCATCGCCCTCTGAGCGAACAAGTCCCCGCTCACAAACTGCCTCAACGAATTGCCGCCCTACTGCCATTCATTCGAGCGATACGCCGTCATTTTAAAATGGTCATGGGGACGGCAATAGATGTGCGAGAGTTTCAAGCCACAGCAGAGCAGCATAGAAGAATTTGGAGTGACGATCCCTGCTATACAGCCTTCGCTCGAAACGTTATCCAGATTCTCGGAGACGCCCCAAGCGACGGCATAATTAGCCTGTACTGCGACGATGAGGAAAAAACCGCATGGCCCTTCTATCAACTCTATCGCAAGATCAAAAATCAATATCCTGATGCCCGACAACGCATGAAGGGAATCACTTTTACAGATGATCGGCTCTCGTTCGCTTTGCAGGCAGCGGACCTTGTTTCGTCGCTCATCAGGCAGGAGGCCGTTCTTCGGTTTCGCAACGAGCCATATCAGTATCAGTCACTCTTTGAAGAACTGACCAGACAGCCAGAACCGTGGGAGGGGCTAATCGCTGCTGGGGTGGCTTGGTGCGATAAAGAGCAACTGACTCGACTCGGCGAGGCCTATAAAACGGCGAAGCTGGATCACAAAGATGTGAAACTTTCTGACTTGCTTTAGAGTAAGACTTAAACGTTATAATCACACCAATGACGGACGAAGAAAGATACATCGCGCAAGGACGGGCGCGGGATGCGGCTAAGAAACTCCGGGCCGAAATTGCCACATTGCGAACCTCTCTTGATGAGTATTCGGAACTGTTAGCCAATACCAAAGGTGCGCTTGCTCACTTTCTTTCTGACCCCTCCACTAAAGGTGCCGACGGTCGAATTTTCATAGATCATCTCAATGCCTTCCAGCGGGATCTGTGCTCTGCCGGATTCTTTGAGATTACCGCTGAGTTCATGGAAAAGACTCGCAAACTGCGCGACCTAGAAGAACAAATCAAGAACTTCTAGCCCTGTCACGGCGCTTTCCATTCTACAGTCAGTCAACTATATTAGTGCCCATAACGATACGCATATTATTGCCTTTACAGTGTTCCACGTGGAACATTTCGACGTTTTGCAGGCCCTAGCGCCTACTTGGTGTCGATTTTCAAACTGATGTAAACCTGCGAACGATCGTCAAATTGGCTGACCGTCTTCGTGTGGCTCTTGCGGTTGTTGTACTGCGCATACACTTCGTAATCGATGCTGGGCTGAAGCGCCGGAAAACGGTAGCTTCCGTCCGGGCCAACGATATAAGTTTTCACCGAGCGGGTGTGGGTGTTGGTCAAGTAGACGACCGCGTTCGGCAAAGGATTGTCGCCGCCGTCCAGCACCTTGCCCGTGAGCAGGCGGGTCTTGTTTTCCTTCGAATCGCGGTTAACCAACTGGGCTGGAGCCGCCAAGGCCGTGGTCGACGTGAAGACGACCGGCGCGGACAGTATAACTAGCGACAACACGACCCGCAGCGCAGCCGCAGCCGCGATGACCGCATTCTTCATGAGTTTCTCATTGTCACTGTCATTGTCATTGTCATTGTCATCGGCATTGTTATTGCCGTTGCCGGTGCAGGCGCCGGCGATTCCCTTAGGGCGGCGATTACCAGTCTAAATGAAGACCGATGTCAGAACGCTCGTCATTGTCGATATGCACGGTCACTTCAGGGCCCGGCTTCAACTGTCTGCCCGAGGGCAGCTTGTAGCCCTTCACGTCCGCCCAAACGATATAGTCCGCCTTGCCGGCGGGCAAGCGCTGGGCGAACTCGCCGGTGTGATTGGAATAGAGCTCCCAGCGCGCTTTTTTGTCCTTGTCGTTGGCCCGCCGGATCTTCACTTTGACCCCGTTGAGCGGGTGCCCGTCGGGGTCCCAAACGGTTCCAAAGATGACTGCGTAAGGCTGCGGCTTCTCGCGGTCGCTACTCCGCGCGTTCACAGGGGCAACGAAACACGCCAGGAACAAGACTGACGAGGCCATTGCGATAAGTCGCCGAAACGCCCGGATATGCGCAGGATTCTTCAGGAATCTTCGTCCTCATCCTCTTCTTCGTCGGCGTCCTCTTCGTCCTCATCTTCCAGATCCTCGTCTTCGCCGACTGGCTTCAGTTCTACGGGATTCACTGTAACCACCTCGAAGTCCGTGCCGCACTCCGGGCAGGAGACGACCGCGCCTTCATCGACCTCATCTTCATCGATGTCGAGATCCGTCTCGCACTCAGGACAGTACACCATGATTTCCTCCACGTTCGGGGTACCCTGTTATATTTAGTTTCTTAGTGAGGAAAAGGTCAAGTGGCTTACCAAGAAAATTCTGAGAGGGCCGAGTCTTCCAGTTCCGGTCAGCTTCCCGCAAGTCTTGCGGCGGCGGTCGCGGTTGCCCTGGCTTTGGCGTTTTGCATTCCTCTGTGCCGGGCCCAGGAAATGGCGCCGGAACATGGTCCCGCGCCGCGCTTGGCCGCCGACCCGCACACCGACTCGCACATCGCCGAAGCGATCCGGCAGGTTTCCGCGGACCACATCCGGCAGACGATCGAGAAGCTGGTCAGCTTCCAGAACCGTTCCACAATTTCCCCGCAGGATGAGGAATCCGTCAAAGCGGGAAAGGGAATCGGAGCGGCGCGGGAGTGGATTAAGTCGGAGTTTGAGCGCTACTCCAAAGACTGCGGCGGCTGCCTGGAGGTGAAGACTGACACTTTCACCGGGCCGCCCGGCGACCGCATCCCGAAGCCGACCGAAATCACCAATGTTTATGCGGTGCTGCGCGGAAGCGACTCCCGGCAAGCGAATCGCATCGTGCTGGTAACCGGCCATTACGACTCGCGCAACAGCGATACTTTTAACGGCACCGACCCTGCGCCGGGCGCGAATGACGATGGCAGCGGGACGGCGGTGAGCCTGGAATGCGCCCGC
>CAWCRQ010000068.1:0-15727 GCA_963797885.1 uncultured Acidobacteriaceae bacterium
TAAAACCGGCGTCTTCGCAAAGTACGCCGCGCTGGTGAGGTCGGCGTCCGAAGGCGCAATTACCACCCCCCCGACTCACGTAGGGACGGGCACAGCCCGGTCGGCCTGAAAGGCGAACATTTTGCGATAATGTTCCACGTGGAACACTGTACTGGCCATAGTGTACGTACATATGTATACATCTATTCGGCGCAAATGAAAGCACGGAAACGGGTTACGGCCCGCCGGAAGAAACACCAAAACCCGTTGATAATGCTCGGAGGTCGGGTGTGGCTAAACAGCCACTAGCGGGTATTTCTTACGCTGTAATTATTACAAAACTCATTATTTAGCGGGCAGACATTGCGACGGGGCGTGGAATCCCACCCTTGCGCAAAAAGCCGCGCAAGGATGGGGCACCCGGGGCTCACGCATCCCGCAATGAGCGCAAACGCGATTTTTATTCGCGACGAGCGGGCGCCTTTTCCAGTTCGATCCGCAGAGCGCAGAATTCAAGTCCAAAACAAAAGCCCGAGCGATTGCATACGATACCGGCAACATGGATCGTCCTGCCGGTGGCTCGGAACTCGACTTCCATCAGCTCGCCGGGCTGTAGGTTGACCCCGGCGTAGAGCTCCATGCCGGTGCGGCTTAACGTTGAAACCAATCCGGGCACAACTGTGTTTGTGGCGCCGGGGACCGCGATGAAGACCGGTGTGTGCATACGGAATCGGATGTATCGGCGAGCGTTGGTCGAGTCCGTTTTCAAGGTAGTTAAGTCACACACAATCTACTTGAGCAAGGTGAAGTGCAGCAGGTATGCCGCAGTGGCCAGACCGATCATGAGCATGCCGACCACTTCCTTCAGCTTGAAGCGCCAACGCCGCGACTCGCTGTGCTGCGCCGAGGCAGCGCGCAGTTTCTCCATCCAAGCCGGCTCGTCTTCATTCTGACTTGACCGCTGCCCGACGAGCGCTCCGAGGCGGCGGTGATCGTCGTCCGCGAGCGAAACGAAGCGGAAGGGCTGCAACTCATTGGTGACGGGGCTCAGCATCTCTGCGCCTCCGAGCACTGCGCCGGCGCCGGTCAGGAATATCAATTTGACCTGCGATCCTTGAACGACGGGTTGAGAGAGAGAAAGCAGACCCCCGCTGACCGAAATCACCTGGAGGTTGGCCCCGGTCGTCTTGCCATTGGCAAACCGAAGCACGGCCGGATTTTGACCCTCAAGATGAGTGCGTGGGAAACGCCAGGGCGGGCGGGATTGGGGGAGGTTAGCCATAATCTAGCGCCAGTATGTGGCGGAAGTGGTTACTAACAGAAGATTACGAAGGTGCCGGTCCTAGTGGTTACGAGCTTTAGGGTGCGGCCCTCGTTAGCGCTTCACACCACCAACGGCCGACATTGTTAGAGATGCGATGTTCCCAACGACCTTTTGGGACACCGCCAACTCCACAGCGTTCATTGACTTGCCAGTTTCACAGTCGTAAGATTTGCGGCGTGATCGGCGAGACCATCTCGCACTACCGCATCCTCAGCAAGATCGGCGGCGGCGGCATGGGCGTGGTCTATAAGGCCGAGGACCTAAAGCTGCACCGCTTTGTCGCCTTGAAGTTCCTGCCTGACGAGATTGCTAAGGATGAGCAAGCTCTAGCCCGCTTCCAACGAGAAGCGCAGGCGGCATCTGCTCTGAATCATCCGAACATTTGCACGATTTACGAAATTGGCGAAGAGAACGGCCAGTCCTTCATTGCTATGGAGTTTCTGGACGGGCTGACGCTGAAGCACCGCATCGCTGGTCGTCCGATGGAGACCGAACTGATCCTGTCTCTGGCAATCGAGATTGCGGACGCACTGGATGCGGCTCATGCGGAAGGCATCGTTCACCGCGACATCAAACCCGCGAACATTTTCGTGACCAAACGCGGTCACGGCAAGATTCTTGATTTTGGGCTGGCGAAAGTCATGGTCACCGCCAGTTCGTCGAGTAAGGTACTAGCGGCTGGGACGCAGACGGGCTCCATCGATGAACAACACTTGACCAGTCCGGGAACGGCGCTGGGGACAGTGGCCTACATGTCGCCCGAACAGGTGCGAGGTAAGGATTTGGATGCCCGCACCGATCTGTTTTCCTTCGGTGCGGTGCTGTATGAGATGGCGACCGGGACCCTACCGTTCCGAGGCGAGACTTCCGGGGTGATCTCCCACGCCATTCTGGATGGGGAGCCGACGCCCGCCGTTCGCCTAAACCCTGATCTTCCACCCAAGCTGGAAGAGATCATCAATAAGGCGCTGGAGAAAGACCGGGAACTGCGTTATCAGGGCGCAGCCGAGATGCGAACCGACTTGAGGCGGTTGAGACGGGAGACGGAATCGCGGCACGGCGCAGTTTCGAGTTCGGGAGTGGTCGCGCAGGAGCCCGCATCAGCGGGGGCAGTGAATCCGCTGGGTGCGGGACCTAGCTCGGGTGCAGTTGTTACTTCGGCAGCGTCATCCGGTAGTGCCAGGATTGCCGACCTTGCTGCAAAAGAGAAGAGAAAACTCTGGTTATTTGCCCTTGCCGTTGCTGTCGTGATTGTCGCAGCGGCCTCGCTTGGCGGTTATCTCTTGCGCTCAAAATCAGCGTCGCACCTTACAGACAAAGACACCGTTGTCCTCGCCGACTTCACCAACACCACCGGGGATCCGGTTTTCGACGGCACGCTGCGGCAGGGGCTATCGGCGCAGCTGGAACAGTCGCCGTTTCTGAACCTGCTCTCCGATCAGCGCGTGGCGCAGACGCTGGCTTTGATGGCGCAGCCCAAAGACGCGCGGCTCACGCGCGAGTTGGCCCGCGAGGTCTGCCAGCGGACGGCCAGCACCGCCAGCATCGAAGGCGCAATTTCCAGTCTGGGCAGCCAGTATGTCGTGGGGCTAAGGGCCGTGAATTGCCGCAGCGGCGATGTCCTAGCGAACGAGCAGGCCACGGCTGGCGGCAAGGAGCAGGTGCTGAAAGCGCTGGGCGAGGCAGCGACGAAAATACGTGAGAAGCTGGGCGAATCGCTGGCCTCCGTGCAAAAGTATGATGCGCCAGCGGAGAGTGTGACCACGCCATCGCTGGAGGCGCTGCAGGCCTACAGCCTGGGCTACCAAACGCAAATAGTGAAGAACGATCCCGCCGCCGCCATTCCCTTGTTCCAGCGGGCGGTCAGCCTGGATCCCAACTTTGCCATGGCCTACGCGCGGCTGGGGACGAATTACGGAAACGTGGGCGAAATCGCCCGCGGCGCTGAAAATACTCGCAAGGCCTACGAACTGCGCGAACGGGTAAGTGAGCGCGAAAAACTCTACATCGTCTCACACTATGAATATTCCGTCACCGGGAACCTGGAGGGAGCGCGCAGGACCTTTGAGTTGTGGGCGCAGACCTATCCGCGCGATGACACGCCGGTCGGGAACCTGAGCGTCATCTACACCAACCTGGGCGACTACAATAAGGCCCTCACTGCGGCCCAGGAATCGCTCAAACTCAGCCCCGGAAGTGGGCTCTCTTATTCGGGCCTCGTCGCCTCGTACTTGCCGGTCGATCGTCTGGACGAAGCCAGAGCCACGGCCCAGGAGGCGCAAGCCCACAACCTGGATAGCCCTGCAATTCACCTTAGCCTTTATCTCGTTGATTTCCTGCAACACGATGCGGCAGGAATGGAACGTGAGGCGGCAGCGCTGATGGGAAAGTCCGGATGGGAGGACGCCATGCTCGACAACGAATCCGACACTGCCGCTTATACCGGGAAGTTTGCCAAAGCACGGGAGCTGACTCGGCGTGCCGTCGATTCCGCCCAACGCGCAGACGAAAAAGAGACGGCGGCTGGCTACGATTCAGAAGCGGCAGTGCGCGAGGCGCTGGTGGGCAACTTGAACGAGGCAAAGCAGCAAGCGCAGGCCGCGCTCGCGCTCTCAACCGGCAGAGACGTCCAGGCGACATCGGCCATCGTGCTGGGTATGGCGGGTGACGCCCCTCAAGCTACGCGACTGGCCGAGGGTCTGGCCAAACGCTTTCCGGAAGACACCATCGTGCAGTATAACTATCTGCCCATAATCCACGCGGCCGTTGCTCTCCAAGGCGGCAGCGCTACTAAGGCAATCGAAGCGCTCGTCCCGGCTGCGCCATACGAACTCGGTTCCCCGGCTTATACGCTGAGTTTCGCTCTCTACCCCATTTACCTGCGTGGCGAGGCTTATGTGCCAGCGCACCAGGGCGGCGCAGCCGCAACCGAGTTCCAGAAAATTCTGGGCCACCCTGGAGTGGTGGGGAACGAGCCAATCGGCGCACTGGCGCACTTGGGCCTAGCCCGCGCCTACGCGCTCTCCGGCGACACCGGCAAAGCGAAAACCGCGTACCAGGATTTCTTCGCCCTCTGGAAAGACGCCGACCCCGACATTCCCATCCTGAAGCAAGCCAAGGCGGAGTACGCGAAGCTGCAGTGAGCGGACCTAAGCTGCCGAGGTGGAGGTTTTGTTACAAGCTCTAAGGAACGCCCCCCTATAGCGCCTAAGGCTCGGACTTGGTTAGACTGCTCTTTCTCACCAAAAGGAGCAAACCATGTCGAAGTTGATCGTACGTTTCCTCGCCATCTTAGGCGCTCTGTGGCTGATCGGAATGGTCATCGTGCTGGTGGCCTTGATCGGCTCGAAGGGAAGAGTCCCATCCAAGACGATTCTCGAAGCCAATTTCGAGCAGGTGTTCATGGAGGACGTCCCGGACACACCGTCGGCGCAGTTGCTGTTGAGCGAGAAACAGACGGTGCGCGACGTGGTGGATGCGATTGATCGCGGAGCGAGCGACGATCGCGTGGCCGGCATGATTGCCAGGATCGGGGCGGCTCGGATGGGAATGGCGCAGACCCAGGAAATTCGCGATGCCGTCCAGAGATTTCGCGCGCACAAGAAATTTGCGGTCGCCTACTCGGAAACTTTTGGCGAGTTCGGTCCGGGCAACGGCGCTTACTACCTGGCGACGGCGTTTGACCACATCTATCTGCAGCCCTCGGGCGACGTCGGACTGACGGGCATCATCCTGGAATCGCCATTCATCAAAGGGACGCTCTCCAAGCTGGGCATGACTTTTCACGGCGATCACCGCTATGAATACAAAAGTGCGCTCAATTTCTACACCGAGACCAAGTACACAGGTCCAGACAAAGAAGCGATGACCGCGATCATCACGTCGTGGTTCAACCAGATGAAGGACGCCATTTGCCAGGCGCGGCACATCGCACCGGAGAAATTCCAGGCCCTGGTGGATGCGGGGCCTTATCTGGGAAAAGAAGCAGTTACGGCGCAACTGGTGGACGCGATCGCCTATCGCGATGAGGTCTACAACGACGTAAAGAGCAAGGCGGGCGACGGAGCGGAACTCCTCTATCTGGATAAATATTTGGACCGCGCCGGGCGTCCGCACGATCGTGGGAAGACGGTGGCGCTGGTGTTCGGCGTCGGCGACGTCACCCGCGGCAAGAGCGATTACGATCCCGTGCAAGACAGCCAGAATATGGGCTCAGATACGGTGGCGGGCGCGATTCGAGCGGCGGCGGAAGACAAGGACGTGAAGACGATCTTATTTCGTGTGGATAGTCCGGGCGGCTCATATGTCGCCTCCGACGCGATCTGGCGAGAAGTGGTGCGGGCGCGCCAGGCGGGCAAACCGGTGATAGTTTCGATGGGAAATTTGGCGGGGTCGGGCGGATACTTCGTGGCCATGGCCGCCGACAAAATCGTCGCCGAGCCGGGAACCATCACGGCCTCGATCGGGGTGCTGGGCGGAAAGATGCTGACCAGCGGGTTGTGGGATAAAGTTGGCCTTTCGTGGGACGAAGTGCACCAGGGCGAGAACGCCACCATGTTCACCGGAACCCACGATTACACTCCCGCCGAATGGGCACGATTCGAGGCGTGGCTCGACCGCGTCTATGTGGATTTCACCAGCAAGGTTGCCGATGGGCGCAAGCTGCCCAAGGAAAAGGTGCTGGAGATTGCCAAGGGGCGGATCTGGTCGGGGCAGGATGCGAAGAACCTGGGCTTGGTGGATGAGCTGGGCGGCTACGATACGGCGCTGAAACTGGCGAAGAAAGCGGCCGGCGTTCCGGAGGGCGAGGACGTCAAGATCGTGGTCTATCCGCGGCCTAAAACTTTTTTCCAGAGCGTGATTGAGCGCCGGGGTCCGGACAACAGCGATAAGGAAGCCGTAGGGCAAACGCTGGCGAAGATTCTGGCGGTGGTGCAGCCTGTGGCGCGTCAGCTGGATGCGGCTGGGATCAAGGGCAAGGATGCGGATCAGGACGATGTGCTGCGGATGAAATCAGTACCCAGTAGCCAGTAGCGAAGCGACGTAGGGACAGCCGCCCCCGGCTGTCCAGGCGAGAGCAGCTCGCCAGGGTTTCCTTCGTTAATCCGTGCACTCAAGAGCGCGGCGAGGCTTCGCATCGCCGGACAGCCGAGGGCGGCTGTCCCTACGTGGATCACTTACAGTCCCAACTTCTTTACTTCATCGTTGTAATACTTGCGGTAGAGGATCGACCATTCCTCCGAGCCCTCGATGATGGTACGGCGCTGGCTTTCGATTTTCTGGCGGGCGGCTTGGTCGATGCGGGCTTCCTGCATGAGGAGCTCTTCGAGAATCTTGCGGACTTCGAGGCGGATGGTGTTGCGGTCCTCGATGAAGTCAACCCCGTCCATTTCGGCTACGGCGTCGGTGACGGTGTGGGCGAGTTTGTTGACTTTGTCGCGGCTCAATCGCACGGCGGGGGCGTCCTCCAGGGCGTCCTCCAGTCCAACTAAAGAACAGCCTTGTATTTTTTCACCAGCTCGGTCTTCACCTTGCGGAACATTTCCTGGTAATTGGCGCCGCTCTTCTGCATTTCTTCGGAATAAGCTTCAAGGATGACGCGCACTTCGTCGTTAATGCGGTCCTCGAGCGCCAGTTCTTCGAGCAGAGCGGCGTGCACCTTCTCGGTAAGCGCAGGCACGGCTTTGGTCTCGATGAGACCGCTCGCCACCAGTTTTTTGGAAACTTCGCGGGCCAGATAGCCCACATATTCTTTGGAAAAGAGCATGATAAAAGCGCTGTTTTGTCAGCAGAAAGTTTAACACAAGCGAACAGTCGTTGGTCGCTGGTCGTTCGGCAGAGTCGTTCGCCAGCCGCCTCAATTCGCATCGACAGGCCGAAAGTAACCTTCCGCAGAAAGGGTTTGCCAACGACCAACGACTAGCGACCAACCACCGTCCTCGGCCGGGCAGTGGCGGCTGACTGGGCCAAGCCTTACAATGGTGACACTCCCATGTCTCCGCACCCAGACGACCTGACGGGCATGAAAGAAGATATGACGGCCTTCATTGAAGGTCTGGGCATGCGCCGCTTCTTTGGCTATGTCGAGTGCGAAGAGATTCCCAGCGTGCTGTGGGACTCGGGACAGAATCCGGATGGCTGGAAGGATTTCGTGGAGCTGGCCAAGTCGACGGGCGCGCCCTTCCTGACCATGCATTCTTGGGCGCTCAACCGCGAAGAGTTGGACCGCTTGTCCCAGCAGCTCGCCGACAGCGATTTCAAAAGCGAAGAAGATATGGAAGAAAGCCGCTGGCTGAAGAGCTACGTTGGGAAGACCGGGTTCGTGCAGCTCGGATGGGCGTACCAGGGATGCGTCTTCGTCTACGAAGCGGGCACGGAATGGTACGAGCATTATCAGCAGCTGCGCGAACTGGCGGATGATGCCGGCGGATTCATGATCGACGAGCCGGACCAGGACGAGGAGCGGTGAGGGCAGGTGTCAGGTCTCAGGTCTTAGGTCTTAGGTCTTAGGAAAGCTGCGCGATGGGCCGTACAAGGTTTTCTTAGACCTAAGGACTCTCTGATTAAGTCTAAAAAAATAACACTCCCTGAGCGAAGCGAAGGACCTATGCATTCTGCCCGCGCCACCAGTGGCGTTGCAGAGAATTTCGACCACGAGCCATGATCCAATCTCCGTGGACCGGTATGACTTAATTACAGTCCCCCTAACACCTGACACCTGAGACCTGAGAGATGCGATGGATCGCCAATCCGCTGAATTCCCCTAAAGCTCGGGTCCTCGAAGCTGTGCTGCATGATTCAAAACTAGGAATCTCTCCTTCTACTTTGCCCGTGCTTGCCGATCTGCTCGTCGGCCGTGGGATTGAAGAGCCGGAGGCGGCTGCGCATTTTCTTTGGCCTGAACTTGGCGACCTCCATGACCCGCTGCAGATGAGCGGGATGAAAGCGGCGCTTGATCGGTTGGAAGCGGCGTTAGAGCGCAAAGAGAAAGTTCTTATTTACGGCGACTACGACGTGGACGGCACGACGGCGATCGTTATTCTCAAGACGGCGATCGAGCTTTGTGGCGGGGCGGCTGACTTTCACGTTCCGCACCGCATTCGCGAAGGCTATGGCATGCGCGACGAGGTGATCGAGCGCGCCGCCGCCGACGGCGTGCGGCTGATCGTCAGCGTGGATACTGGCATCCGCGCGTTCGACGCGGCCGAAACTGCGCGGCGCACCGGCGTGGACCTGATCGTTACCGATCATCACCTGCCGGGAACGGACGGCGTTCCGCAGGCGCTGGCCGTGGTTAATCCAAACCAGGAGGGTTGCGATTATCCCTGCAAGCATCTGTGCGGCGCGGGTGTGGCGTTCAAGCTGGCCCAGGGATTGATGCAGCGGCGGCTGGACGCCAAAGATCAGTCGCGCCTGCTGATGTCGTTTATGAAGGTTGTGGCCATCGCGACCATCGCCGATGCTGTTCCGTTGCTCGGTGAGAATCGTGTGTTCGCGAAGCTTGGTTTGCAGGGGCTGCGTCGTCCGGTGAACGTCGGGTTGAAGGCGCTGCTGGAAGTTGCGAAGCTCGGCGACGGACGGACGCTGACTGCGACCGAAGTGGCCTTCCGCATTGCGCCTCGCCTGAACGCTGCCGGACGCATGGACGTGGCTCGCGACGTGGTGGATCTTTTCAATGAGAAAGACATGGAGCGCGCGCGGAAGATTGCCGGCCGGCTTGACCAGTTGAACGCCGAGCGGCAGGAAGAAGAGCGGCGCATCATGGACTGCATCGAGCGCCGTCTGGAAGAAGAACCCGCGTTGCGCGAAGCGCATTGCGTGGTGCTGGATGGCGAAGGCTGGCATCGCGGCGTGATTGGCATCACGGCGTCACGGGTGGTGGAACGGCACGGGCGGCCAACGCTCGTCATCTCGCGTGAGGGCGACGAAGCGCACGGCTCGGGACGATCGATCCCGGCGTTTCATCTGCTGCATGCGATTGAATCGTGCCACGAGCTATTTTCCCGCTACGGCGGACACGCGCACGCGGTGGGCTTTGCGCTGCCCAGCGCCAACGTGGAGAAACTGCGCGAGCATCTGGATGGCTACGCGCGCGCCCGGCTCACTCCCGCCGATTTCGAACCGCAGCTGGAGTTCGATCGAGATCTGCCGCTGGGAGAAGTTACTCCTGAACTTCACCAAGCGCTGCTTTTGTTGGAACCTTTTGGGATGGAGAATCGGGAGCCGATTTTCGCGGCGCGGGCGGTGCGGCTGATGGCGCCTCCGCAGGCGGTGAAAGACAAGCACGTTCGGTTGCGAGTGTCGGCGGCCGTCAATGGCACAGTTACGGGCACGGTTGCGGGCACAGTTCCGGTGGCGACGACTGTGCAAGACTTCACTCCCCGTTGCCATCCCGACGCGGTGACGATTCCGAAACGAGATGGTGTGGGGACGGGGCAGAGCCCCGCCACCACACCATCATCATCTTCCTGGCGCGACAACATTGCGTTCAAAGCGATGGGCTGGGGTCTGAAGGAATCCTGCGACCGGTTGCAGTTGTTGGCCGGGGACCGCCTGGACATCGCCTACTCGCTCGGCATGAACGACCATCCGGAATTCGGCGGGCTGGAGCTGACTTTGCGCGACGTGGTGCGCGCGCGGTGAGTGCACTTGTTTCTATGGCGAGGGGTGGTGAGCTACTTTGACTATGAACGTAGCCGACTACCCGTCCCACACGTCTCGTTGCGAAAAGGGCTTAGCTCCGGCATAATAGTGGTTTGTCTTTATCTCGCCGGACTCTTCCGGGCAAAGGATACCGAAGTCTGTGTTAATGATCCGACTGGCGCGCTTTGGGGCGCGCAAACAACTGTATTACCGAGTGGTGGTAATTGAGAAAGAGCACGCTCGCAATGGCCGCCCGGTGGAGGTGGTGGGCACGTACAATCCGCGCACCAATCCGGCCACTTTCGACCTGAAACGGGAGCGCATTGAGTACTGGGTTGGAAAGGGCGCGCAGCTTTCGGATCGGGTCAGAAAACTGCTTGCTCTCCCCGCGCCGGCGGCCGCCGCTTCGGTCGCCTAGCAAGGTTGCGGGCGTGGATGCGCGGCCCCAAAAGGGGCGTTGATTTCGGAAAACTTACGGTATCGCTAAAGCGATACGCTGATACGAAACTCGAGTTTTTCCGCAGCCTGCTGGCACGCGGGCGAGGGCGCCCTCGCCACACGGCACTCGCCAATTCAGGAGTAATGTCAATGATCGAGCCCAGCGTCAGCCCACGCGCCATGATTGAGTACATCGCCAAGGCAATCGTCGATGCCAAGGGCGAGGTTTTTATCGACGAGTACGAAGACGGAGACGAAACCGTCATCGAGCTCGAAGTGGCCGAGGCCGACCTGGGCAAAATCATTGGACGCTCCGGCCGCGTGGCGCGCGCGTTGCGCAATGTGCTGACGGCGGCGGGCTCGAAGTTGAACAAGCGCTACGCGCTCGAGATCATCGAATAGATGATCGGCGAACAGAAAATCGTTGGTTAGAAGAGCAGCGAACAGGAGATCGTCGAATCGCGGCACCCGACGCAAGCGGCGAATGGATCACCCTGGCGGTCGTCATCAAGACGCAGGGGCGCCGCGGAGAAGTAGCGGTCGAATTGCACACCGATGTTCCGGACCGCTTCCGGCAAAAAATGCGGCTGTGGGCGCTTGCGAAAGATGGCCAGCGCCGCGAAGTTACGGTCGAAGATCTTTGGCCGCATAAGAGTTTTCTGGTGCTGAAGTTTCAGGGCATCGAGACGATTTCCGATGCCGAGCCGCTGGTGAGCGCCGAACTTCAGCTCCCGCGCGGCGAGCGCGCCGAGTTGGAGCCGGGCTGGACGTACCTGAGCGACCTGATCGGTTGCAGAGTGTTCGATGGCCAGCGCGAGATCGGCGAGATTGAGGACGTGCAATTCGGGGCGGGAGAAGCGCCGCTGCTGGTCGTTCGAAATAAAGTTCGCGGTGAAGCACAGAAGAGTGGAGTGAAGCTTCTCTTCGAGATTCCCTTCGCCGAGGCGTACCTGGAGAAGCTGGATGTGGAGCGGAAGCAGGTCCGGATGAAGTTGCCTGAGGGGTTGCTGGAAGTGAACGCGAAAAACAGTAGCCAGTTGCCAGTTGCCAGTAAAATCAAACCCGTTCACTGACCGCTGGTTTTTGGGTTCTGCTGGCAACTGGCAACCGGCAACTGGTTTATGAAGATCGACATTCTCACGATCTTTCCCGACTTCTTTCGCGGGCCTTTGGATTACGGAATTGTGCGCCGGGCGCGGGAAACGGGCCTGGTGGAAATCAACATTCACGATCTGCGGGCTTTCACGAAAGACAAGCACCGCACCGTGGATGACCGTCCGTTCGGCGGCGGCGAGGGCATGGTCCTGAAGCCGGAACCGATCTTTGAATGTTTGGAGGCGTTCGGCGAAATGGCGTCGCGTGAACTCCGCTTGAGCCCGGGCGCAAAGCAGTCGGTAATTGTGCTTTCCGCACAGGGTCGCAGGTTCGATCAGACGCTCGCGGCGGAACTTTCCGCGCTCGACCGTATCGTCCTCATCTGCGGGCGCTACGAAGGCGTCGACGAACGCGTCAGTGAGCACCTGGCGGATCGCGAGGTTTCGATTGGCGACTATGTGCTGAGCGGCGGCGAACTGGGCGCAGCGGTGATTGTCGACACGATAACGCGGCTGATCCCGGGCGCGGTGGGCAATCAGGCTTCAACGCGCCAGGAGTCGTTCACGGAGCACGCGGAGCTGACTGGCGACGGTCCGAGTTCTACCTGCGTGTCCGGGGGACTACTCGATTATCCGCATTACACGCGTCCCGCGGATTTTCGCGGAATGACGGTGCCGGAAGTACTGGTGAACGGCAACCACGACCAGATCCGCAGCTGGCGCCGTAAAACGGCTTTGGCAAAAACGTTGCGCAACCGTCCCGATTTATTGGAACGGGTTGTGCTGACTGCGGAAGATAAGGAATTGCTGGCCGAGATTAAGCGGGACCAGATTAAGCTGGCCCAGATTAAGATGGACAGGTGCACGCTGACCGAGACGGGGCAAGCCCCGTCTCTACAAGAGAGCAAGGGCAAGAGTTAGGAAGGAAACGTTATGCGCAATCCGATTATCGAAAAACTGTTGGCGAAATCGCGCCGCACCGACATTCCGAAATTTGGTCCCGGCGATACCATCAAGGTGCAGGTCAAGATCAGAGAAGGCGAAAAAGAGCGCCTGCAGGCGTTCGAAGGCGTCGTCATTTCCCGGACGCGAGGCGCGCAACCCAACTTTACGGTCCGCAAAATCAGTTTCGGCCAGGGCGTCGAGCGTATCTTTCCCATCGACTCGAAGGTCATCGACAAGATTGACGTGGTGCGTTCCGCCAAGGTCCGCCGCGCCAAGCTTTACTACCTGCGCGAGCTCAAGGGCAAGGCCGCGCGACTGAAAGAAGTCGAACAACAACAATAGGCGGCGCTACTATTCTTTCAGCCGGCGTTTGTGTGGGGACGGGGCTTTGCCCCGTCCAAGCGGGGCGAAGCCCCGCTTCCACAGTCGTCGAGCTTCTACTCTTGCTTCCCACCCCTTCTTCAGCGAAGATGCTGATCAGATTCCGTGTCCAAGTCCGGCTCCAGATCGACTTCGAATGAAGACGGCATTTCTGCCTCCGCCGCCAAGATGCGCCTGCTGAAAAAACTACGTTGCACTCTTAAGTTTGAAAAGCGGGCTTGGGCCGCGGGCGCGGAACGCATCGCCGGAGTCGATGAAGTCGGCCGCGGATCGCTGTTCGGGCCGGTCGTAGCTGCGGCCGTGATTCTGTATCAGAGCGACGCCCCTGCACACCGCATTCGCGGCCTGCGCGATTCCAAACTGCTCCCGGCCGAGCGCCGCGAGGAACTCGCGCTCCTGATTCGCCGGCATTCCATCGCCTGGGCCGTTGCCGCAGTGGATTCGGCCCGCATCGATCAAATCAATATCTACCAGGCTTCGCGGCTTGCGATGCTTCATGCCGTGCAGCAACTGGCGCCGGCGGCGGGCTATCTTCTGGTCGATGCCGTCCGACTCGATTGCGAGCTTCCCCAACAACCGATCATTCACGGCGACGCGCTCTCGGCCTCCATCGCCGCCGCCTCCATTATTGCGAAGGTCGAACGGGACCGCATGATCTCCGCCTGGGACCCGGTCTTTCCCGTGTACGGCCTGGCGTCGAACAAGGGATACTGCACGCCGCACCACCTCGCGGCCCTGCGCGAGCACGGACCGTCGCCGCTCCATCGGCAGTCGTTTTCGCCGGTGTGGAGCGCGCCGATTCCGCAGGAAGTCTTGGGATTTATGCTGGACGAGAGTGGTCCGGAGGAAATTCGCGGTGACGAAAAGCTTGCGGCGGCGATTTCCGAGGGCTGAGAAATCCTATCTACAAAGTTGTCATCCTGAGCGAAGCGAAGGACCCATACGTTCTGGTGCTCCGAGCAAATGCATAGGTCCTTCGCTTCGCTCAGGATGACAGCCTAGGTTTATGTCACGAAGCGGTGAGACTTCCCAGCTTTATTTCGCCCTATAAATCTCCGTCAGCAGATCCGGCTTCGACTCGTCCCGCACCAGGTGCGGATATTTCTCGCCACCGTGATAATCCAGTTTCACGACCCGGAAGTAATCCGTGTTTTCCACTATGAGCTCAATCGGCGACGGACTGGTCTTTGCTGCCCGAATGGCGTCGTGCCAGACATCCGGTGAGAACCTGCGGCCGTTCACGGCGACAATCTTCATCCCCGGCCCCAGCCCGGCCTTGGCGGCAAGCATCCCCTCGACCGTATCGCGAATCACGCCATCGCCCCCGTCCAACAGGCCCACCGAGTAATGCGCGTGGATCATCTTTCCGTCGCGATCCTGGGCGCGATCCAGTTCCGAAGGGAACTCGTTGTACACCAGTTTCCATCCGCTTCCTTCGATTCCGGCGAGCGGGGCGCCCGGGCCATGGTTGGACAGCCGCTCCGTCCAGAATCCGCGCCAATCGTAGGGTACGATTTGGTTCAGCGCGTTCACAACGTCGTCGAAGGTGTAGGTCTTTACCATGGGCGGGCCGCCGGGCGCGCCATAGAACAGTTTGCAGAAATCGTCCAAAGATTTCGTGCCCTTCGTTTGCTGCCGGATGATCACATCCGCCCACAGCCAGTTGAGCACGTCTTCGTCGTAATAATCGAGCGGCCGGCGATAATCTTGCCAGGCGTGGGGAGCGTTCTGCATGGAGGGAACGCCGTCGGCCGTATCCTGCAAATTGCGCCAGACCCGGCCCGAACGATGATCCAGATCCGCCGCCATCTGCGCCAGCGCATCACGGGCCAACGCGGCAGTGCGCTCGCCGCTGCGCGCTGCGAGCATATCTCCCAGATATGACGTCAGGCCCTCATACACCCACAGCAAATCGGTCTGCATCGGTTGTTCGTAATCGGGCGTCGCCAGGTCCGCCGGACGCCGGTACTTCCCGTTCCACGAATGCACATACTCGTGCGGCAGAAGTCCCGCGGTCAGTTTCCTTCCGTCTTCTTCGATCAGGGAGCGCTCGTCGACGCGGCTGTCGTTCGATTCGTGATGCTCCAATCCGAAATGCGCGACGCTATCGCTCAGCGTCAGCAGGAAGTGGTAATCGGTGTAGTGCCGCGCGCCAAACAGAGTTCCCGCTTGCTTCACCAAGTTGCGGTAATGTTCCCAGAGTTCTTCCGGAGCATCGAGCGCGGCGGGGCTGTCGGCCGCAATATCGAGTTCCGCGGGAGGATCTTGGGTGGGCGGCGTCAGGGGCACGACTTTCAAATATTCGCCCGTGATAACCGGACCATCCACCAGCATGGTCAAGGAAACGGGCGCAAAATGAATGATGCTGCCCACCTGATTGGAAACATGCAGCGACGTCCCAAACTTCCATCCCGCGGGCAGCCGCAAGCTTGCACTATAGGTAAGTTGATCGGAACTATACCCTGCGGGATAAAGCAACAGCGTGTTCCAGTTGACGATGTACAACTTTTCGGTCGCGGACATTCCGGCGCTGTATCCGGGCTCATACAACGCGGGTGAAGCGTAGTCGAGATTCGCGATGACTTCGTTCTCGCCCGCGGGAACTTCCACGTGAAAAGTAAAAGCGTCGAGCAGATCGCGCCGCCATTTCAGCGTCTTTCCGCTCGCGGTAAACTTCAGGCCCGTCAAATCCGTGATCGGACCGGTCGGCCCGTGCTCGCCGGGAATCCATTTCGGATAGTAGAGCGTGAGCGTCCCCGGCTTGGCCGGAATGCGCAATTGCGTGTGGAAGATCTTGCGCGGCGCTTCCGACGCGTCCACCGAGAGCGCGACGGTCGGACCATTTGCCCCAAGAACTGAAAACGATGACAACAGAACAATTGCGAGACAAAAAAAGTTCCTCACCCCACGACGTGAGCCCATT
>CAWCRQ010000069.1:0-12105 GCA_963797885.1 uncultured Acidobacteriaceae bacterium
CCAGATTTTCGATTCGCCCAGCAATGCAAATAGAACCGTTACGTTAATATATCAGTCTGTCAGGCCGATTCGACGATCGCCCGCCGAAAGCAGGCGCTCACACTCATTGGCTGCTTGCCTGCTATCATCCCGACGTGCCCGCGCGCGGAAAATTTATTACTTTCGAAGGTCTCGATGGCAGCGGCAAGAGCACCCAAGTCGAGAAACTGGCGCGTTCCCTGCGCGCGCATGGCCTCTCTGTCACCATCACCCGCGAACCGGGCGGCACCACTGCGGGCGAGAAGATTCGCGAAGTGCTGCTGCACTCGGCCACCGCGGGCCTTTCTCCGCTCACGGAAATGGCGCTCATGTTCGCTTCTCGCGCCCAGCACGTGCACGAGGTCATTCTGCCCGCGCTCGCCGAAGGACGCATCGTGCTCTGCGATCGCTTCACCGATTCGACCGAGGCTTACCAGGGTGGAGGCCGCAAGCTGGGCACGAAGCCAGTGTTGCAGATGCACGAAATCCTCTGCGGCAATTTGCAACCCGACCTGACCGTCTTACTAGACAATGAGGTGGCGTTCAGTGTCGAGCGCGCCCGGCGTCGCAATCGAAAACACAAAGGTGGCCGGCCGGAAAAAGGCTCGGATAAAGACGAGAACCGCTTTGAGCAGGAAAACCGGGCCTTTTTCGGACGCGTTCGCCATGCGTACCTGGCCATCGCGGACCGCGAGCCGCATCGGGTGCACGTCGTAAACGCCCGCGGCACGCCTAGCGAAACGCATGCGCTTATCATGGAGTTGGTGCGAAAAAAGCTGAAAGTCTGATTCACCACGGAGACACGGCAACCCGCTCTTAGCTCTTAGCCTTTGGCTTTTAGCTAAGAGCCAAGAGCCAAGAGCTAAAAGCTAACAGCTAACAGCGATTCTCATGCCCTTTTCTGATTTCGCCGGCAACCCGGAAACCATCCATCGCCTGCGCGAGATGCTGGCGCGCAAGCGCTTTCCGCATGCGGCCATTCTTTCCGGTGCGCACGGATCGGGCAAATACACGCTCGCTCTGATGCTGGCGCGCGCCATGAACTGCCTGGAGCAGCCCATTGAAGGAAGCACCGGCGGCGCCGACGACTTGCCCGATTTCTGCGGACACTGCTCGAACTGCACTCGCATCGCGCAAGCCGAAGATCTCGACTCGCGCTTCGCCGAAGCTGTCGAGGCTCGCGAAAATCTGCGCGACACGGACAAGAAAGAGACCCGGCTCTTCGTCCAGACTCATCCCGACGTGCTCATCATCCCGCCCGATCCGCCGCAGATGATGATCAAGGTCGACCAGGTTCGCCACGTGATTGAGACCATCTACTATCGGCCCGCGGAAGCCCGCGAACGCGTTTACATCTTCACCAGTTCGGCCTTTATGAAAGAGGCCGCCAACTCGCTCCTCAAAGTTCTGGAAGAGCCACCCGAGTTTGCCAGCATTTTTCTGCTCACCGAGAACCCCGGCGAATTGCTGCCCACGATTCGTTCCCGCTCCATGACCTTCAATCTGGGCGCGCTCGCTGCCGCAGAGATTGAAAACCGGCTTGCCCAGCTTCGTCCCGATTGGAACGCCCGGCACCGCGCGCTGGTCGCCAGCCTGAGCGAAGGCGCCATCGGACGCGCCCTATCCTTCGATCTGGAAAGTTACATCGCGGCTCGCAACCACGCCCTCATCATGCTGAAATCCGCGCTCGGCGGCAGGGACAAAGACAACGACAACGACAATGCCCACACCGAGTTGTTCAAGACCACCGAGACCTACCGTTCCGGCGCCGAAGGCCGCGAGAAAATCGAAAACCTTCTCCGCACTCTCTACTCGCTGCTCGAAGACCTGATGTTCCTGCAATCCGGGGCGGCGCAACTGGTCCGCAATACGGACATTCTGGGCGAACTCAAGAAAATGTCCGAATCCGCCGACTTTGCCTGGGTGCAGCGCGCCGCGGATGGTCTCGGCGAAGTCGAGCGCGGGTTACGCCGCAACCTGCTGCGCTCGCTCTCGCTCGATGCTTTCGCGACCGCGCTGGAGCGCGTTTCGTAAACTGACCGGTTCCGCTGTGGAGACGGGGCAAGCCCCGTCTCTACAGGCAGAATGCGCACTGATCAGGGTGCTGCACAAAAGTCACTTGCACAAGAGATTGTCATCCCCTGCGCGCTGTGATACCGTAACCCTCAGTTCACACCTCTGGACCCACAATCACAGGCTTGAGTGTTGTGGCATATTCTGCCCGCCCGGCGCGCAGGTGGTGCGATTTTGAAAGATACGATCGACTCTATGCCAGCCGAACCATCCACGGATCAGGAAAGCTTCGCAAATCGCAAGCTGATCCGCCCAACCCTCAATCGCGCCGAGCCCGCGCAGAATAACCACGGCCATAACCACCCGCCCGCCGAACGCAGAGATAGAGACCGCGACCGTTCCGCTGCTCCGGCCAAGAAGGCCGCGCCCAGCGAGCAGACCAACGCCGAGAATTATTATTATCAGAAGCAGATGCAGTCCAAGACTCCCATGGTCATCGTCTTGCGCGACGGCGAGGAAGTCCACGGCTATATCGAATGGTACGACAAACATTGCATCAAGCTGAACCGCAGCGGCGCCGCCAACCTGATGATCTACAAGCCCGCCATCAAGTACATGTTCAAGGAAGGCGAGAACGGGCGGAAGTAGGCATCAGCCGGTGGGCGTTGCTTCTAAACACGGATTTCAGGATCTCACTTCACCGCTCTCTCAACGTTGCCCAATCTGACCTGCGTGTCCCCAAAGTTGGGTGCCAGCTTCAGGGCTGCTCGATAGGCCTCGGCGGCGGCTGAGAGTTGCCCCTTATCTTCCAGAACACGGCCTTGCCAGTAGCAGGCCAGTGGCGAGGGTGCAACTTGTGCTGCCCGCGCAAAATCCTGCAAAGCGGCGTCGAGTTTGCCTTCTTCGCGCTCGATCATGCCCCGGCCGACCAAACTATTCTGCTCATGTGGGTTTAGCGCAATGGCCGCGGTGAACTCCGCTAGCGCCTCATCCCGCCGCCCGAGTTGGTTGAACAGCACGCCCAGATTGTTGAGCGTCTGCGCGGCTTCCCGCTCGTCCCATGTATGCTTAAGCGCGAGTTGATATTCCTGCAACGCGCCTTCCAGTTGGTTCTGCCGATGCAGCAGCGTGCCCAAGTCATAGTGCGCAGTCGAGAGTGTGGGCATTAGGCGGATGGCGCGCTCCAGGTGCGACACGGCCAGATCCGGGCGGTGCATTTCCATCAATGCCGCCCCCAGACTCTGCTCGGCGATCGGATTCGCGTCCGTCACTTGAATCGCATGCGTAAACAAGCTGTAACTGTCACGCCAGTATGCCATCTGGCTGTAAGTTGTTACGGCATACCCCAGCAGCACGGCCGACGCAATCGCCACCTGCGCCGTCCGGCTTAGGGAAATCCGTGCGGCGCCTTCGGAAACCAGCCAGACGCCAATCACGAACAGTCCGATGAACGGGATGTAAGCAAATCGGTCGGCCAGGGCATGCGCGCCCACCTGCACGAGCCCGATCATGGGAAACATCGACCCGAGAAACCAGAGCCATCCCACAACCAGGTAGGGACGCTGACGCCGTTGCCAGATCGCTATCGCCGTCGCAACGAGGAGAACCAACACTGCCGCGACCACTTGCCAAGCCGGAAACAAGACCGTCGGATGCGGATAAAGCACGGCCAGCTTTGCCGGCCACACGGCCATGCCCATGTAGCGCACATAAGAAGTCAGCGCGGTTTCGATCCGGTTGGCCAGGCTGAAGTCTGAGGATGTGCGCAGGGCATGCCCCGCGCGCTCGGCGATCACCGTCACTACGGCGCTGGCCACCGACAGGAGGAGCAGCGGCGCCTTTTCCAGCACCAGCGAGAGGACCGAAAATCGCGGCGTTCCCCCGCGCTCCGGCGTCGCGCCCGGCGCCGCTGGTGCGGCGTAGCGGCGCAGCGGCCAGTAGTCCCAGAGCAAAAGCAGAAAAGGAAAGGTAATCGCGTGGGGCTTACTCATCAGCGCCAGCAAATAGAGGAGAAAGACCACACCATAGCGGCGAAGTTTCGGCTGGCGAGCGTACCATCCGTAGGCCAGCAGGGCGAGCAGAAAGAAGAGCATGCTGAGCACATTCTTCCGTTCCGCGGCCCAAGCGACCGATTCGACGTTCACGGGATGGACTCCAAACAGCGCAGCCACCATCAGGCTGCGCCATGTGAAGCCGGTTGCGCTCCACAGCAGCCAGAACAGAATCGCTGCATTCATCGCGTGCAGTAATGCGCTCACGAAGTGATGTCCCGCGGCATGCAAGCCAAACAATTCGCAATCCAGCGCATGAGAAAGCCAGGTCAGCGGGTCCCAATTTCCCTCGTCAAACGTGGTGAACGACCATTTCACCGTGTTCCACGTCAGTCCGGCCTGGACGTGAGTATTGTTGACGATGTAAGTATCGTCGTCGAAATTCGTGAAGGCGTTGCGAGTGACCGGAATGTACAGCACCAGTATGCTGAGGAAGAGCAAGAGTCCGATAAGAGGTACGGCAGTTCGACGTTTCGGCACCATTATTTTCTAGCAGGCTGGGGAGGAACGGGGATAGTCCTCAGTCAGTGTCCGACGTGGTTTGCCGAGTGAGTCGTTTTCCGTTCGAGGAAGGCGACGGCGGGAAGGAGTAGTGACAACCTGCTGTCCAATTTGCCGCGCACGGCGTTCTTTCACCGCTGAAATTGCTTGCTAAGCGCTAAAGCCTGCTGTTGGTACGACGACCCTATCTCTGCGCCGTAGATCTTGTCCGGGCGTGCCAGAAGGCGCATATACGTCAGGCGACCCACGACTTGACCGTGCTCCACCATGAAAGGCACCTCATGCGCCCTTACTTCCAGCACTGCCTGCGTTCCCTCAATGTTGCTAGTTCCGTAGCCAAAACCAGGGTCGAAAAATCCCGCGTAGTGGATACGGAACTCACCAATTGACGCGTCAAAGGGAACCATTTCCGCGGCAAAATCCGGTGGAACTCGGACCCTCTCTCGGGAAGCTAGAATGTAAAAGTCGCCCGGGTCCAAGATCAAACTTTTGCTGGGGGGCTGGCGCCTGATTTCCCAGAAGTTTTCCGGTGGATAATGGTTGATTTTCGCAAGGTCAATAGCGGGAGCGTTCCGCAGGGCTTTGTACGCAATGATTTCCCGCGGGTCCCCTGAGGCCTGCAAATTCAGCGTAAACTTCAAACCGCGGTCGATTTTGGCTCTACCGGGGCTTTCCTCGCCAGCAAAGACCAGCTTTCCCTCTTCGTCTAGCATCGAAAGCACGCTGTCGCTCGACGGCGGATTTCCCCGAACGAAGCGTAACTGGTTTAGCTTCATTCCTGCCCTAACGTTGACAGTAAACGTGCCGGGGACGATTTCTGCATACAGCTTTCCCTTGTAACCAGCCGGAACCCGATCGAACTCGACCCCGTAGTCGACGATCAAACGGGTGAAGATGTCCAATCTTCCCGTGGTACTCTTGGGATTCGCTTTGGCGGCTATGTCCGCTGGCAGGCTTAGCTCCTCGACTAGCGGCACGATATAAACGCATCCCTTCTCGAAAAGCGTCGGCCTAGTCAGGTTGACTCTCGCCATCCTTAACTGTTTCGCTCTTTCCTCGACGGTGCTCTCACCGGGCAAGAAACTGGCCTGAATTCGATATCCCATGTCTCCAAGGCGAAGATCGAGACTGGCAGGCTGAATTTGGTCCTCACTCACAGGCATGCGTGCAAGGACGCGGCCGTTCGCAACTAGCTCTCTAATGGATTGGGAAGGAAGGACTCCAGTTGTGCGTGGCTGCGATTCTTCGGCTTTCCAGTCGGGGAAGAGCCCCATCTTGACATTGCTCAGGTCCGCATTAGCCATGAACTAAGACTCCCGATCTCGTGCCGCGCTCCCCGCAGCAGTACGGTGTTGGGGTGCTTTGAGGATGATTCACACAATTCGCCCACGTCATACGTCGGCCATGTCCTAGGAAAATCATGACAGCTCTGGCTCTTGAATAGTTGGGCCTCGAAACCCCGGATAGGCAGGGTTTTCAATCACAAATTACAAATCACCAATTACAAATTCGCTCGGCTGGTGCTGCCATATTACGAGATTGATGACCCGGTTGACAATCTTGCATATCTCCCTTAGCATCAATAACTTGAGGCGTACCAATCCTGGGAAGGACGGGAGACAGCCGTGATTAAGCTCGACATCATCAATGAAGTGGTCAACCGCACCGGGATCACCAAGACCAAGGCGGAACTGGCCGTCGAAACCGTCTTCGAGAGCATGAAGAAGGCGCTGGCCACCGGCGACCGCATTGAACTGCGTGGTTTCGGCGTGTTCAACGTGCGTCCGCGCAAGACCGGCATCGGACGAAATCCGCGCACCGGCGCCGAAGTTTCCATTCCGCCGGGCAAAGCCGTCCGCTTCAAGCCGGGCAAGGAACTGCAGTCGATTGACTAGCTACCGGATTGCAGATTGCAGAGGTCAGATTGCAGAGGGAATCCCACACCTCTGCAATCTGACCTCGAACCTCTGACCTCAGGTTCCTATGTCCGAACCCACATCCCCTTTTCCGGCCACCCTCGAATGGGAACAGCAGCCTCAGCCCCAGGTCTGGGTCGTCCGGCCGCCGCGCCCGCGCTGGTGGCTGCACATCCTACTTCTGGCCGCGACCTTCTTGAGCACGCTGGTGGTGGGTGCGCGCATCTATGCCAACTTCGCGCTTCAACAACCAGCTTTCTCGTTCAGCAATGACAACATTCCCATGTTTCCACTGGAGTGGATTTGGCAGGCTCCGACAAAACTGATGCATGGGCTCTACTTTTCACTCACGCTAATGTTCATACTGCTCGCGCACGAGATGGGACATTACCTATATGCCCGACATTATCGCGTGTATGCGACGCCGCCGTTCTTTATTCCATTTCCGAGCTTGATCGGTACGTTCGGAGCTTTCATCCGTATTAAGGGTCCGATTCCCACTCGCACGGCATTGTTCGATATCGGAATTGCAGGTCCGATTGCGGGCTTTATCCCCTCATGCGCCGCTGTCCTAATGGGGCTCTCGCTGTCCCATCCGCTGCTGTTCGGCAGTGCGCCGATCGAGAATGAACCGGGATTTCCCCTCGCATTTCATCTTGCATCCCGCCTGCTGCGCCTCGATGTGCCGCTAACCTCGCTGTCCTTGCATCCGATCGCAGTCGCCGGGTGGGTGGGAATGTTCGCGACGGCGCTGAATCTGTTGCCAGGCGGGCAACTCGATGGCGGACACATTCTGTTTTCGGTGTTTCCAAAATTGCACCGGTGGGTATCCCTGGGCGTGGTTTTCGCGCTCATACCGCTTGCCAAGTACTGCTGGGTCGGCTGGCTGCTTTGGGCGGTAGTGCTGTGGCTAACCAGCCATCATCCGCCGATTCCGAGGCGTCCGGGAATTTCGCCTGCACGGAAGTGGCTCGCCGCTTTTGCGATTGCAATGTTAGTCCTGGCTTTTGCTCCTGCGCCCTTCACGCACAGCTCGGGCCGGGAAGTCTGGCCACAAGTCCGCGATGGAAGCCGCGACACGCTGCACGACCTACGCGACTACGTTCGTCACAAGCTCCATCGCTAGTAATCGCCGCCAGCGCTTTTCGCGGAGCGCGGACCTCTGCCGCTTCAGCGGCCCGCAGACGGCCGACGACTAGCGACAACGACCGCCCTACATCAGCCATACCGCATCCACGTCCACGATCACCTGCGTGCGCGGAATTTTTCGCGCCGCAGCCTCCGCCAGCATTGCCCTTAAAAGCGCATTCATCTTCTCGCGGCTGGGAGATTTCAGAATGAAGTGATAGCGGTAATCGCGCTTCAACCGCGTGATCGGCGCCGCTGCCGGTCCAAGCACGCGTATGCCCTCATGCCGCGTCTTCTCAAACCAGCGCCCAAGTTCGCCCGACCAGGTTAGCGCCTCGTCCAACTTTTCGCTCCGGATCAACACATTCGCAATCGCGCTATAGGGCGGATAATGCATCCAGGCGCGAAATTGCAGCTCTTTCTCGTAGAACCCGGCAAAGTCATGGCGCGCCGCGAACTGCACCGCGTAGTGTTCCTGAAAATAAGTCTGCAACACAACTTTTCCCGGAGACTGTCCGCGTCCAGCGCGACCCGCCACTTGCGTCAGCAGCTGGAAGGTTCTTTCGGCCGCGCGAAAATCCGGCAACCCCAGCGCCATATCGGCCCCGACCACGCCGACCAGAGTCACACCGTGGATGTCGTGGCCTTTCGCAATCATCTGCGTGCCGACCAGCATGTCGAGTGCGCCTTCATTCAGCGCGTTCAGCGCATGCTCGAAATCTTCCCGCCCCCGCACCGTATCCCGATCGAGCCGCCCGATCCGCGCCTGCGGAAACATGCCGTGGAGCAACTCTTCGAGCTTCTCCGATCCCGTCCCGACAAAGTACACGTACTCGCTGCCGCAATGCGCGCACTTGTCGGGAATGTGCTCAACGTGCCCGCAATAATGGCACTCCATCTTGCGCTCGCGCTTGTGGTGGGTCATGGAGACGGCGCAGTTCTTGCACTGCAGCGTCTTGCCGCACGCCCGGCACAACACCACCGGAGAATATCCGCGCCGGTTGAGCAGCACCATGACCTGCTCTTTTTTTTCCAGCCGCTCGCGGATTTCCTCCGCCAGTTTGCGCGAGATCACCTGCTCCTGTCCCGTCTCCTGAAACTCCTGCCGCATATCGACAATCTCAACTTCCGGCAGCGGACGCATCTCCACGCGGTCGGGCAACTCCACGAGCGCATACTTGTTTTTCTTCGCGTTGTAATACGACTCGAGCGATGGAGTGGCCGAGCCGAGCAGCACGACCGCTCCCGCCATCTTCGCCCGCATTACCGCGACATCGCGCGCGTGATAGCGCGGTGTCTCTTCCTGCTTGTAAGACGAGTCCTGTTCCTCGTCGACAATGACGAGCGCCAGATCGCTGACCGGTGCGAACACCGCCGACCGCGTTCCCACGACCACCCGCGCCTCGCCGCGCCGTATGCGATGCCACTGCTCGGCGCGCTCCGCATCCGACAGCCCCGAATGCAGAATGGCAACTTCATCGCCGAACACCTGGTGCAGGTCGGCCGCCACCGCCGGAGTCAGGCCAATTTCAGGAACCAGCAAGATCGCCGACCGCCCCTGCTCCAGCACCTCACGCATGCAGGCCAGATACACCGCCGTCTTTCCCGAGCCGGTGATGCCATGCAGCAGCAGGCCGGCGAACTTGCGCGAGCCAACAGCCTCGCCAATCTTCGCGAGCGCTTCTTTCTGCGCTGCGCTGAACTCGAACTCGAACGGAGAGTGCCGCGGCTTGAGCTTTGAAACTGAAGCCGTAAAGTCCTGCGGCTCATCCACCAGTTCAATCAACCCGCGCCGCACCAAAGTACCCAGCGTAGTGCGAGGCACATCCACTTCGCGCAAAGCCTCGACCGGCGCGCGCCCGCCGGAGGCAGCGAGTGTGTCAATCAAAGTCCGCTGGTTCTCGTTGAGCTTCTTCGCTGTGCTAGCCGAGCTCGTGTGGTGATGGGCCTCGGGCCTGTCCCGCGGAGGCGGACCCTCCGCCCGCTCCTCGGCCGCCAGTAGTACCGCGACCTTCACCACTCTCGCCGCATCTCGCGCCGCCGATACATCCTCGCGCGCAATCCACTTCTTCCGCGCCATGCCCGCGAGCAGCGCCTTCGAAACCCGCGTCGCTCCGCGCAAACTCTCTTCGCGCACGCCCTCCCGCTCCGCCAGATAGTCGAGCACGCGGAATTCAATCAACTGCTGTTCCGGTGTCCGCTTCGACCGCGCCGGAGACCCCGACATCCCCGCCAGATGCAGCGCCAACCGCCCCTCATCAGTGACGCGGTAAGTGATCAAGCGCTTGAACTCCGCGGAAAGCGGCAGCATGGTGCGGAATACCTCACCCAGCGGCGCAAGATAGTAATCGGTAATCCACTTCCCAAGTTTCAGAAGTTGATTATTGAGAACCGGCGAGAGATCGAGCGCTTCGATCACCTTTTTGGTTTTGACCTGCGGCGGACAGTCATGCAATTCAACTACGATGCCCGACAGCCGTTGCTGCCGGAACGGCACCAGCACGCGCCCGCCAACCACCGGCTCCATGCCAGCAGGAATGGCATAGGTGAACACAGTGTCAAGCGGCACGGCGAGGGCGACGTCGCAAAAGAGGGACATATGGAAGGTAGCGCCGGCGTCTCGCCGGAAAAGAAAATGCTAACACCCGGGTTGACTGTGATCCGGCCGCGCGGTGTCTAGTGGAGGTGTGCGCAGACGCTGGCAACCGATTCTGCGGCCATCGGTTTGATGCTCTTTGGAGGTGTAACGTACGAATCTCTGGAGGCACGCCGATATGAAAAGGCTCACGGTCAGGCCGGGCGCCCGGCTGGACGGCCGAGGGCGGCCGTCCCTACGTCTTTGCCTTTGGCCCCTTCATCCCCAGCTCTTTCATCACCATCTGCAAATCTTTCCACGCTTCGCCCTTTTGCCGCGGATCGCGCAGCAGAAACGCCGGATGGTAGGTGACCGCCAGTTTGCATCCGTCCCAATCAGAATCGTTACTGCGCACGCCCGCCGGCCGGAAGTCATAGAAGCGCCCGCGCAGTTGCATCATCGAAGCACTCATCGCCAGCAGCGTCTTGGCCGCGACCGCTCCGAGCGCGACCACCACCTTTGGCTTGATCGCCGCGATCTGGCGCATCAGGAACGGCGAGCAGGTCGCGCACTCCTCGCGTTCCGGCGTGCGATTGCCCGGTGGGCGGCACTTCACGATGTTCGCGATGTAGACCTGCTCGCGCTCGATCCCCATCGCTTTGATCATGTTGTTGAGCAGTTGCCCGGCTCGCCCCACGAAGGGCTCGCCCTGCGCGTCTTCATCGGCGCCCGGCCCCTCGCCCACGAACATCAACTCGGCCTTCGGATTGCCGACGCCAAACACGATCTGCTTCCGTCCCTGCTTATGGAGCACGCAGCGCGTGCAGTCGCCCAGGTCTTCGCGGATTATCTTCAGCGCCTTCACCGGATCGCTCACACTCTGCTCGGGCTTCGGCGCGATCACCTCAAAAATATTCTCGTCATCCTGAATCGCAATCGGCAGCGCGACCGCCGTGGCCTTCCGTGGGCTTATTTCCTCTTCCGATTCTGAGTGACTTGTCGAAACCGCAATTTCTGCTTCGTCCCCTACAGTCGCCGCCGCAACTTCCCCGGCGCGGTCTGACAGCGGGCGCCGGTAAAAATCGTAGATCCCCATCTCGTTGTAGTAGCGGATGCGCGCCGCCAGCGCGCGTCGAAGTTCAGGATCAAGAGTGCGGGGCATTGCGGATAAGGATAACAAACCGTGCGGCGGACTCGGAAAACTACTTCAACTCAATCTCCACAATCTGCCCCACGGTCGTGCCTTCGTTGGCCAGCGAGTGCGTGACCTTGGCATCAACCCAATGAACGTCCCCTGCCTTCACTTCGTGGGTGAACGACTTCCCTTCGGGATCCGTCATCTTCAGCACCAGCGGTGTCGCCGAAATAATTAGGTAGGGACGCTCGTGCGTATGCATCGCAGACGTAGCTCCCGGCGCCAGCGTCCACTTGTAAACCCGCGCGCTTGGATTCTCCGCTTCCACCTTCCCTGCAGCTGGACCCGAAGACTCCGAAGGCCGTTGAAGCAGTTCCACGTCCAACACGTCAAACTCAACCTTGCCGGCGTTATGCACGCGGTGGGTGTAAGGTCCATTCGACTCCGGAGCCCCGACGTCTCCAGGTTTCGTCGCCTTGGGCGCGCTTTCCGGCTCGCCCAGCGTCTGCGAGACGATTGTGGTGTCGGATAAAAAGACCCCCACGTGGTCATGCAAGTGCGTGTGGAACAGCGTGCTCTCGCCGGGCAGAAGCTTTACTCGTAGGACCATGACTGAGTCGTTTTTCAGCACAAGATGATGGTGCGGTTCTTCTTCTACCGGAACGGGTGATTGCTGCGCGGCAACGAGCGTGGACAAAACGACCATCAAGACGCCGCACAAATAAGTTTTCACGGGATTCTCCTAACGAACAACCGTGTCACGCTGTT
>CAWCRQ010000070.1:0-45080 GCA_963797885.1 uncultured Acidobacteriaceae bacterium
CCACCTTTGGGTTGGCAGTTGGGATTTATGCCGCGAACTTGCGAGACACGACACTCGGCTTTGAGAACTTTCACTTCATGAGGAATGGACGCTAACAATCATGAGCAAGCCAGTCGTTTCCATCGTCATGGGCAGTGACTCCGACCTGGAGATCATGCGCGAAGCCGGGAAAGCTCTCGATGAATTCGGGATTGCGTATGAGATCGATGTGACCTCAGCACATCGCTCTCCCGAGCGCACGGCAGAATATGCCCGTAACGCCGCTGGACGCGGCATTCGCGTGATCATCGCGGGCGCAGGCGGAGCGGCGCACCTGGCGGGTGTAATCGCGGCGCACACAACCTTGCCGGTCATCGGCGTTCCGATCCCTTCCACTTCCTTGCAGGGCATGGATTCCTTGCTGGCGACCGTGCAAATGCCGGCAGGCATTCCGGTAGCGACCGTTGCTATCGGCAAGCCCGGCGCGACGAATGCAGGGATCCTCGCGGCACAGATTATTGGCGTGGCCGACGCGTCCGTCGCGAAGAAACTGGCAACGCACAAAGAGAAACTGGCGCGCGGCGTGGAAGAGAAATCGAAGAAAATGAAAGTGACGATGCAAGATTGAGCGAAGCGGCAAGAAAAGACGCGCGCCCGCAAGTTCGTTTAAAGCTTCAAATTTTTCAGATATTTCCGGAACTCCCCGCCCAGATCTTCGCGTTTCAGCGCAAACTCCACCGTTGCTTTGAGGAAGCCGAGTTTGTCGCCAGTATCGTGGCGGCGGCCTTCGTAGACGTAGGCGTACATCTTCTCACGCTGCAGCAGCCCGCGCAGCCCGTCCGTGAGTTGCAACTCGCCGCCCGCGCCCGGCTTGATGTCGGAGAGCGTCTCGAAGACCGCGGGCGTCAGAATGTAGCGTCCGATCACGGCCAGATTCGAAGGCGCATCCGCGAGCTCCGGCTTTTCCACCAGGTCAAGAACTTCGTAGAGTTTGCCACCGGAGCCCGCGACCTCTTTCGCCTTCAGCACGCCGTAAGAAGAAATCGCCGGCCCGTCGACGACCTGCGTTGCAATCACCGAACAATGCTTCTCGTCGAAAACGTTCATCAACTGCTTGAGCACCGGCACTTTTGCGTCGATCACGTCATCGGCGAGCAGCGTGGCAAAGGGTTCGTCACCAATCAATTCGCGAGCGGTGAGCACCGCATGTCCGAGGCCCAGAGCTTCTTTCTGACGCACGTAGGCCACGTGGATCATGTCCGAAATCTGGCGCACGATCTTGAGCAGGTCGTGCTTGCCTTTGTCCTCGAGCATTTTTTCCAGCTCGTAGCTGACGTCGAAATGATCTTCGATCGCGCTCTTGCCGCGTCCGGTGATGATGATGATCTGGTCGCATCCGGCCGCCATTGCCTCTTCCACGCCATACTGAATGATGGGCTTATCGACCAGCGGCAGCATCTCTTTCGGCTGAGCTTTGGTGGCCGGGAGAAAGCGCGTGCCCAATCCGGCGGCGGGAAAAATCGCTTTGCGGACGGTCCGGATCTTGCGGCGGTCGCTATTCGTTCGTCGTTCGTGCGTCGGCTTCATTGCGGAATCATTGTAACCGCTTGCCTTTATACCTGGCCCACCGCTTCTTCGCGCGCTTCCAGCTCTTCCAGCAGATCGCGCAGCGTTTGCAGGATTCCTCCGGCGCTGTCGATCTTTATCGAGAGCTTCAGCGTCCCGTCAGGAGTAAATTGCGTGCCGCGCTGCGACGCCACAAAGCGCGCCAGCTTCCCGGGATCAATCGCAGCATTGGCGCTGAACTTGATGTTCACGAATTCGCGCTTGCGCTCAATGGCGTTGGCGCCGACCCGCATCGCCTGCAGCTTAAGCGCGGCGTACTCCAGCAGGTTGCGGACAGCCCTGGGCGTCTCGCCATAGCGATCGATCAGCTCTGAGCGTACGTCGTGCAACTGCGACTCGGTCTCGACTCCGGCGACGCGCTTGTACATCCGCAGCCGCTGGTTCTCCTCTTTTATGTAGTCGGACGGAATGCGGATGTTAAGACCAAGGTTGAGCTGGATTTCCGTGACTTCAACGCCCGCCTCGCCTTTCATCTCACGCACGGCGCGCTCCAGCATCTGCGTATAAAGTTCGAATCCCACCGCTTCGATGTGGCCGCTCTGCTCGCCGCCGAGAAGGTTTCCCGCGCCCCGCAGTTCGAGATCAAGCGCGGCGATTTTGAAGCCGGCGCCGAGGTCCGAAAACTCTTTCAAAGCGGCAAGACGCCGGCGGGCGACAGGCGTCAACTCGATTTCCGCGGGCAATAAGCAGGTATGCGTAGGCGCGCCGGTTCGAGCGGCCAACCCGTCCGCGAAGCTGATAAAGCTCAGATAAGCCCAGCCGGTCGGCCCGATTGATGACGATCGTGTTGCAGAGCGGGATGTCGAGGCCGTTCTCGATTATCGTGGTCGAGACCAGGATGTCGGCTTCGTGATGCATGAATTTCAGCATCACTTTTTCGAGCTCGCCTTCGCCCATTTGCCCGTGGCCGACGGCGATGCGGGCATTCGGAGCCATTGCTTGAATCTTGGCCGCGATCTCCCAGATCGTCTCGATGCGGTTGTGCACAAAATAAACCTGGCCGCCGCGGTCGAGTTCCTGTTCAATCGCCGACTGGATGAGCTTTTCGTCCCAGTTCGCGACCACCGTTTGGATTGCCATGCGATCCTTGGGCGGCGTTTCGATCACACTCATGTCGCGCAGACCCACCAGCGACATATGCAGTGTGCGCGGAATCGGCGTCGCCGACATGGTGAGCACGTCGACTTCCGTGCGCATCTGCTTGATGCGTTCTTTGTGGCGCACGCCAAAGCGCTGTTCCTCGTCGACGACGAGCAGGCCGAGGTCGGCGAACTTCACATCCTTTGAGAGCAGGCGGTGGGTGCCGATCAGGATGTCCACTTTGCCGGTTTCCACTCTTTGCAAAATTTCTTTGATCTGCTTGGCCGTCCGGAAGCGGCTGATCATTTCGACCGTGATGGGGAACGGCGCGAATCGTTGCTTGAAAGTTTCGTAGTGCTGGAAGGCGAGGACGGTGGTGGGCGCAAGCACGGCGACTTGTTTGTTGTCGCTCATGGCCTTGAAGGCAGCGCGCATGGCAACTTCGGTTTTGCCGTAACCGACATCGCCGCAGAGCAGGCGATCCATGGGAAGTTGCGATTCCATGTCGCGCTTCACGTCGGCGATGGCCTGTGCCTGGTCGTCGGTCTCGTTGTATTCGAAGGCGTTTTCGAACTCCTTCATCCACTCGGTGTCGGCTGGGAAAATATGACCCTGCGCGGCTTGCCGCTGCGCATAGAGCTTGATTAGCTCGTCGGTCATATCCTTCATCGCCTTGCGCACGCGCGCTTTGGTCTTGCCCCAGGCGGCGGTGCCGAGGTGATTCAGGACAGGCTTCGCGCCCTCCGCCGAACGATATTTCTGCACCAGATCGAGGCGAGTCAGCGGGACGTAGAGCCGGGCCGCTTCGGCGTACTCGAGCAGCATGAATTCCGCCGCGCCGTCGCCCTGGTTGATTTCCTTTAAACCTTGATACTGCCCGATGCCGTGCTCTACGTGGACCACGTAGTCGCCAACCTGCAAATCGCGGAAGTCAGAAAGAAACGCCGAGACTTTCGATTTCTGCCGTTGCGGCCGCGCCGCCACCAGGTCCGATTCGTCGAACAGATCGCGCGCCCCAAGAATCGCGAGATGCGCTTCCGGCAAAACGAAGCCGTCGGGAAGGTAAGCCTTCAGCAGGGTAGTGGTAAGAACGTCGCCGGCAAAATAGGAAGTTTCGTCGGCGTAGCTTTCTCCGCTGCGCGTGCGGCTTCCCAGACGATACGAAGCGTTGTACTCGGTGAACATGTCGGCGAGGCGCTCGACTTCTCCAGTGTTGGGCACCGCAAGAATTACCTGTGTGCCGCTGCCGACCAACTTCTGAACCTCCCCGATCATGGCGGGCACAGCACCGTGGAAGCGCGTGGCGGGCTGCGAAAGAAACGCGGCTTCCGGTCTTTCTTTCGGGCCTTGGGGCTTCGTGGACCTCGGGGGCCTGCGCGCCATCGCCAGATATTCGAAATCGGCTCCGGGGAGCGCCGCGGTTTTTTCCCGCCAGCTTTCCGGCGTCAGATAAAGATCGGCGGGACGAACCAGGTTTCCCACTCCGCTGCGCTCGTGCGCTTCTTCAATGCGGGCCCAGACTTTGTCGAGTTCCTGCTTCAGCGCCTCGGGCTCGTCGAGAATCACCCGCGCTTCCGGAAGCAGTCCGAAAATGCTGCGGTCGGCGCCCGCCACCGGAGCGTAGAACTCCCAGCCCGGAAAGATTCCCGCGCCCGAGTCGCGCACCGCTTGCTCCACAACCTCCGGCGATCCGGTAATGCGTTTCCCCGAAAGCCGTGCGTTGATGGAACCGAGCAGGTCTTCCGTGACCGGCGTTTCCGTCAGCGGCAGAAGCAACGCTTCATCGACGGGGTTTGACGACCGCTGACTGGCCGGGTCGAACTTGCGCATCGATTCGATTTCATCCCCGAAAAACTCGACGCGCACCGGGCGATCCGCTTCCGGCGAGTAAACATCCAGAATGCCGCCGCGAGCCGCGTACTGTCCCGGCATTTCCACCACATCGGTGGCGCTGTAGCCGACGGTGTTCAGGTGTTCCAGCAACTTCTCCAGGTCGAAAATCTCACCGCGACGCAAAACCCGGGCTAGGTCGGCGTAGTACTCGGGAGAGCGCAGCAGAATTGTGGTCGCGGTCACCGGCGAGATTACGAAAGCGGCGCGGCCCGTCGCGATCTTCCACAACGCCGTAGCGCGTTCTTCCTGAATTTCCGGATGCGGCGAAAGATTTTGAAAGGGCAGCACATCGCGCGCCGGAAGGCTTACCACCGAGTCTGGATCCGCGGCTCCAGTCAGTTCCGAGAACGCGCGCAACACGGGAAGCAGGTCTTCGGCAGCGCGGTTATCGGCCACCACCAGCACCAACGGACGCTCGACCGCGCGCCGCAACAAGACAATGACCAGCGCCTTGGCCGCCGCCGACAGTCCAGTGACACTGATCCGCCCCGTGCTCTCCCGCAGATGGGAGGCGGCACGCGTGAAGGCAGGTAATTGTTCCACCTCCGCGAAAAGTTCGCGGACGAACGGCAAAAGCATTTCCTCTTGATTCTACCAAGCCGGACGGAATGGAACTGCAAGGAAATCAGCCCGGAGGGGAGACTGAGCTTAGCGGAGCGTTTTAAGTAAAAATTTTCCAGGGCACTTTTATCATTGAAGCTTTGCGTCCGCAGTGACACGGCTCACCTATCCCCGTGACATTCGGATCGACGGAATAGGGCCGGTAATCCATCTTATCTCTTGCCTAAACACCCTCCTCTGATGTACATATCAGCGGTATCTCCAGTCAGCATCGTGCTCATAGGTCAAGTGGTTGGTGATAAACCGCGCCCTTCGATTCGAGCCTTCATCTCAAGGGCGGAAGATCCCAGGAGCCTTATGAAACCGACATTACGTCTTTTCTGTTTCGCGGCCATGCTCTCAGTCGTCCCGCAAGTTGCACTTGCTCAGGGCGCCGCCACCGGCGACCTCCACGTCAGCGTGAAAGATCCGAAGGGCAACGTCGTGACCAATGCCACCGTCACCGCGCGAAATGTCGCCAAGGCCCTGGAACGCGCCGGAACCGGCGACGGCCAGGGCGGCTACAGTGTGCGTCAGTTGGCTCCCGGCACTTATTCCGTTACCGTGGACGCGCCGGGCTTTGCCAAAGCCGAAGCCACCGGCGTCGGCATCACCGTCGGCCAGATG
Organism: uncultured Acidobacteriaceae bacterium; assembly: GCA_963797885.1. Lineage (GTDB taxonomy): Bacteria > Acidobacteriota > Terriglobia > Terriglobales > Acidobacteriaceae > Acidiflorens. The sequence goes on from CAWCRQ010000070.1 coordinate 5,806, forward strand.
GCCGACTTACCCGTCACGCTCACCGTCGCGGGCGGCAAGGAAATCGTCGAAGTCAACGCCCAAGCCGAGATCGTGGAAACTTCGCGCAGTTCCACCACCGACACCATCGGCGAGCGCCGCATCGACAATCTGCCGATCAACGGCCGCAACTACATCCAATTCACGCTGACGGATTCGCAGGTGCAGCGCGACAGCGCCCCCAACACCGGCGCCGCGCCGACTTCCGGCCTCAACATGAGCGGCCAGCGCGCCCGTTCCAACCTGGTCAACGTTGATGGCGCCGATGCCACCGACAATTCCACCAACGGCGTGCGCTCCACCGTCTCTCAGGAAGACGTGCAGGAATTCCAAATCATCAGCAACAGTTACGCCGCCGAATACGGGCGCGCCGCGGGCGGCGTGGTCAACATCATCACCCGCTCCGGATCGAACGACTTCCACGGCGACGTCTACGGATACCTGCGCAATCGTGATTTCCAGGCCGTCAACCCCTTCAGCACAACGTCCAATCCGGCCTACACGCGCGTCCAGGCGGGCACAGCTTTCGGTGGGCCGATTAAGAAAGACAAGACGTACTATTTCTTTTCCTATGAAGTTACCCGCCGCCACGAGACCGGATTCTCCAGCGTCGGCCAGGGCAATTTCGATTTGGTGCCCTTCGACACTGGCACAGGTATTGGCAGCGGTCCGGGCGGGGCGGGTATCGGTTCCTTTCCTCTTCCCTTTGGTACCATCATGGTGGACAAACAAACCCAGCTCCCATTTTTGGAGAGCCTGACCGCCGCGCAAGAAGGCGCCTACGCCGCTGCATTGCCCGGCTATGTTGCATTACTTGGGGCGTCGTCCGGTATGGCAGTGAACGGCGCTTGGCCGGCACTTATGGGCGGATTGCCGGGCTTCTTCTCAACCTGCCAGACGCCTGGGACCTGCTTTGTGCCTGCCTCCTACCAGACACTGGCTTCGCAGGTCGGCAACTTCCCCGTCTTCGAAGGCACCAGCCTCTATTCCTTTCGCATCGATCACAACGTAAGCAACAGCAACCGTCTTACGCTTTGGGCCCACGTCAGTCCGAGTACCGTCACGGGCATCGAAGTCAACGGCCAGGACCAGCCTTTTGGCCAGAACGCGTACTCGAGGACTTCCCAACAGACCTACCGCGACGCGGCGGGAATCGTGCAGGATACGTGGACCCTCGGCCCCTCCAAGGTGAATGAATTCCGTTTCCAGTACGCCCGCCGAGGTCTGGCTTATTTCTACAATACCCAGGTCCCGGGCGGCGGCGATCCAGGCGTCAACATCACCGGCTACGCCTATTTCGGCCGCGAGCCTTACTCCTATATTCAGCGCGTCGAGAATCGCTACCAGTTCACCGACAATTTTGCCTGGAGCATCGGGCGGCACGACACCAAATTCGGAGTCGACTTCAACTATATTCCGATCACCGCCACCTTCACTGTGAACTACGGAGGTGTGTACGACTTTGGCAGCTTCGCCGCGGGTGACTTGGGTTTTCCCTCATCCCTCCCCAGCCTTTCACCCGTGCAGGCTTACGGAGCCGGCCTCCCCGGGGACCTCGTGCAGGGCATTGGCAATCCAGCGGACTCCTTCTCCAACAAACCCCTGGGCCTATTCTGGCAGGATTCTTTTCACGCGCACCACAATCTCACCTTGAACTACGGCGTGCGTTACGATGTGGAATTCCCGCCCAAGCTCAAGCCCCTGGGAGGACTGGCGATTCCCGCCTATAACACCCTGGGATTGCAGAAAGGCATCCAGACCGACTGGAACAACATTCAGCCGCGCGTCGGCGTGGCGTGGGATCCTAAGGGAGACGGCAAAACCGTAATCCGCGCTTCGTTCGGCATGTTCTATGACCACCCCTTGCTCGGCCTCTATTTCCTGGGCGATGCCTCGGACGCCTCGACTAGCGACCAACTGGCCTTTATCGGTACTGGCCTGTGCAGCAATCCAACCGGCGCCGGCAATCCGGCAAACCTCAATGCGATTCCGATCTTTCAAGGCTTGCCCCTCAACTCAACTTCGGGGGCCTGCGCTGTCTCCAACAACCCTGCGGTAGTATCGCTCTTGAACTACGTGCCGAACCAACAGCGGTTTTCTTGCCCTGCCGGCGACCCAAGTTGCGGCGTCGCCTCACCATCGAACTCTATATTCCTCACCCAGAATTACCTCAACCTGAACCCAAGCGCGCCGACATTCATGCCGCTCGCCTTCCAGCCCTTCGGCTACCCACAGGCCAAGAATTTCGTGTACGCCTACTCGCAGCAAGCCAACCTGACCATCGAGCGCGACCTCGGCGGCGGCTACGCCCTCAGTGTGGCCTACAACTTTAACGGTGGCCGCCATATCAATCGTCCCATTAACGCCAACACCATTCGCGGGGACTTGATGACCGCCAATTACTTCGCGGCCGCCGCGGCCGGCCAAACCGCAAGCAGCCCTTTCACCGTAGGAACCGGAGCGGTTCCTTGCGGAGTCGGGCCTGGGGGCGTCCCGTGGGTCAGCGCACCACTAATGAATTTCTTCCGCCCCGGCGGACTAAACCCCTCTATTGCCGCCGCGTTCCAGCTAAGTGGCGCGAGCGCGTGCGTGACGTTGGCGCAAAGTATTCTTGCTACCCTGCCGGGGTTCAACACGGCCTGCAATCCCGCGCCGTCAAACGGCTTCTCCTACACTGGCTGCGTCCCCTTCAGCGATATGGATGCCAACTACTCCAACGGCAGTTCGGTCTATAACGGACTGACCGTCAATCTCCGCAAGCGCTTCACCAGGCACTACGAATTCCTGGCCTCCTATACCTGGTCCCACGCCATCGACGATTCCACCGACCTGCAGGCGACGCAAACCCCGCAGGACAGCTACATCCCGGGCACCGATCGTGCCAATTCCACGTTCGACCAGCGGCAGCGCTTCGTCTTCAGCGGCGTCTACCAGTCTGGCAAACTCGGCGGCGGCAGCTTCGCGAGCAAGTTCTTCAGCAATTGGACGTTTGCCCCCCAGATCGAATTCAGCTCCGGCCGGCCGTTCAACATCCTCACCGGCAACGAGGATAATCTCCAGTTTTCTCCCCTCACCGTGCGGCCGAACACCTTCGTAAACCCCAAGTGCACAGCGCTCGGGAATCTGCCGGTATTTTCGAAGTACTCTCCCACCGGAGTTTTCCAGGAACCCTGCATCCTCAACTGGAACGGTCAGATCGGCCTCTCCGGCCTCGGCTCCCTGGACGGCAACCTGGGCCGCAACGTGGCCGTTGCCCCGTGGACGGTCTTCAACGATGTGCGCTTCGCCAAACGCGTCTATTTCGGCGAGCGCTACAACATGGATTTCATCACCGACATGTTCAACATCGCCAACCGCTACAACGTAGCGGCCGTAAACCCGCTCTTCAGCAGCGCCGGTCAGGCCACTGCCGCCTACGACCCGCGCCAGTTCCAGTTCGCGTTGAAATTGAACTGGTAAATCAGATTTTGGAGTTATGCGCTGGTTGTTTCTGGGAGAGAGAACGGACGGATAAACGGAGCGGGCGACACCACGCTCTCTATGGTGCTTCGATCAACTCCATCTTGCCGTCCCGTGTCCGGTGCAGCACTATCAACCTGCCCTTGGGGTCGCGGAATACAAAAACATCTTTGTCGCGGAAATGCGCCTCTTTGATCGCTTCTTCCAACGTCATCGGACGAAGCGCTACCGAATCCTGGGCATGCACCAGGTGCACTTCGGTGGTTCGCGCCACCGAGGGAAATTTATGAACGAGAACGGAAACGGTGACATTCTCCGCCAGTCCGAGCGCCGCTTCCATGTTGTCTTCTAACGACCGGCCGTCAAACTTCTTGACCGCCTTGCGCTTCTTGCTCAGCCACTTTGTTTTATGCTTGAGCGCCTGCTTGTGCAGGTGGTCGAGAGCTTCACTGACGGCCGACGCCATGTCGGTGGTCTGCGCCAGCCCCACAATGGGACCGTTGGGCGGGTTGATCGTGATTTCGGCCTTGTGTCGGCGCTTTTCCACGGCCAGAATCACCTTGGTCTCGAATCGGTCGCCTAGAATTTTGCGAATCTTGTTGAGGCCGGTTTCAACTTCCTTGCGGATGGTAGGAGTGATTTCGTACTTTCTCGCGGTATATTCCACGTTCATCAAGCACGCTCCAGAATTTCTCAGTCCAAAAACGGGCACATTTTGGGGAACAAGGTCAGAGGTACGAGGTCAGATTGCAGAGGTGAAACCCCTGCTGCCTATGGTTTTCGACTTCACTTCTGCAATCTAACCTTTGACCTCTGCAATTATTTTTTCACTCTTCTTTGATGGGTGCTCGGAATTTTCATATCTTCCCGATATTTCGCGACCGTTCGGCGAGTGACCTGGATACCCTGCGATTGCAGAATGCGGGTGATCTGTTCGTCGGTCAACGGCCGGGTTGGATCTTCTTCTTCGATCAGCTTCTTGACGCGGCGCTTCAAAATCAGTAGCGACGTGCCGCCGCCCTCGGGTCCCTGCACGCTCTCCGAGAAGAAATACCGCAATTCGAACACGCCCTGCGGCGTGTGGACGTACTTATTGGCAACCGCGCGGCTGACGGTAGAAGGATGCACGCCGATTTCTTCGGCCACTTCCTTGATCATCATCGGCTTCAGTTGATCGATTCCGCGCTCGAGAAAATCCTGCTGCCGCGCCACGATCGAGTAGCACACCTTGGCGATGGTCTGCTTGCGTTGTTCGATATTCTTGATGAGTTGGATGGCGGATTTGTAGCGATCTTTAACGTAGTTCCGCGTGTCGCGGTCGTTGCCGTCGCGGGTCATTAGGCGCTTGTACGCGGGATTCAAGCGCAACTGCGGCATGTCGTCGTCATTCATAATGACCAGCCACTCGTCGCCATGCTTCACGAAAGCGACGTCGGGCTCAATCAGCCGGGCCGGAACTTTGTTGTAGCGCAAACCCGGCCGGGGATCCAGCGTGCGGACATACTCGAGCGCCGCCTGCACCGCTTCGACCGGACGCCCGATGGCACGCCCAATTTCCTTGAACTGCTTCAGCGTCACCGCTTTCAAATGCTGATCGACCACGGCAATCGCGTCTCTTACAACTTGCTCGGTCAGGGCACTGCCGTTTCTGTGCAGTTGCAGCTGCTCCAGATGGTAGCGCAACTGATAGAGCAGGCATTCGCGCAGGTCGCGACAGGCGATGCCCGGCGGATCGAACTGGCGCACCACTTCCAGCGCTTCGTGCAGATCGGCGACCGTGAAGCTTACAGAAGGAATGCGGGCGGGCGCGGGCGCTGTTCCCGAGGCCGGTGTTCCCGTGGGCGTGGTTCCGAGGATCGACGAACTGGGCAGTGCCGGTTCGGCTGCGGTCTTTGTTTCAAGATCCGGGTGCACACCATCGGGGTGAACATCGAGCTCAGTATCCGGCTCAAAAGACTCAGTTACAGCGCCTCCCGCCGTCAACTTCGAACGGCCGACGTCTTCCGCGGCGAGATCCTCCGGCGCGAGAACAGAAGTTTCGAGGGGGAAAGGTTCGAGGTCGGAGGTTTCGTGCGCAGCCTCCGCGACGGCAATCCCTAGCGCCTCCGCTTCTCCAACGATCTTGGCCGCCACTTCCACATCTGCCTCGGGAGCGACGACCGGAGCGATTCCCAGCAGTTCTTCGTCGCTGGCAATCAGATATCCCTCTTCGTTCAGATTCCCAATGATCAGCTCGGCAGCCTGATGCACCGGCGGCCTCACTGAAATCGCGCCTAGTTGCCACAGCAGGTGGTCGCTCAGGTTCCCCGGCTTCGACAGGAAGTTCTCAAACGAAGGCTTCTCGATCTCTTCCATTTCCCCCGAACTGCGATAACCGGGATCCAGATAGTCCTGGAAGAACGAGCCGAAATCGATCTCCTCGAACGGGTCCTTCTTCTCATCCGCGATGGTCGGACCATCTTCCGCTGGGGCAGTCACCTTGGCGGCCAGGCGGTCGCGTTCTTCCTCCTGGCGTCCGACATCGTCGAGCATCGGGATGGCATCTTCGAGCTCTTCGAGCACCGGGTTCTCGACCATCTCGGCATTGATCATGTCCCTGAGCTCGAGCTTGTTGAGCGCGAGCACGGAGACCATTTGCACGAGACCCGGCGTCAGAATCTGCCGCTGCGACAACTTGACGTTCAGTTTGTGCTGAAGAAGCACCATTTCTCCCTAAAGATTTATCATCCCTCACACCCGGCTGCAGCGTGATCTGCATCGAGATGTGGAAAATCTAGCGTCTCATGCACCGAGGTAGATCGTGTGGGCACCAAAGGTCAGTGTGCCCACGCCTTGGTAACTAGAATTCAGTTGCCAGTTGCCAGCTCCCAGTTGCCAGTAAACCTGATTTCTCACTGGCAACTGGGAACTGGCAACTGTTTTCTCACACCAGTGAGAAGCTTTCCCCCAAATAAACCCGCCGCACCTCCGGGTCGCTACCCAATTCCTCCGGCGTGCCGGAGCGGAAGATCCGCCCCTCGTTTATTATGTATGCCCGATCCGTCACCGACAACGTCTCGCGGACGTTGTGGTCCGTCACCAAGATCCCGATCCCGCTGGCCCGCAGATCGGAAATGATTTTCTGCAAATCCAAAACGGCGATCGGGTCGATTCCCGAAAACGGCTCATCGAGCAATATGAATGTAGGGTTGATGCAGAGCGACCGCGCGATTTCTACCCGCCGCCGCTCCCCGCCCGACAGCGCATACCCCTTATTCTGCCGGATATGTTCGAGCCCGAGCTGGTCGATCAGCTTCTCCGCCTTTTCCCGGCGTTCATGCCAGGAAATTGGCTGGACTTCCAACACGGCCAAGATGTTCTCCTCGACCGTCAGTTTCCGAAAAACCGAAGCTTCCTGAGGGAGATAGCTGATGCCGTACTGGCGTGCCCGTAAGTACATGGGAACGCTAGTGATATCTTCGTCGTCGTACAACACCCTGCCAGTGTCGGGAGGAACCAGACCTACGATTGCATAGAAGGTTGTGGTTTTTCCGGCGCCATTCGGTCCCAGCAGGCCCACGACCTCGCCCTGTAGAACCTGAAGGCTTACTCCACTGACAACGCTTCGGCCACGATAGGATTTCCCAATTTCGTCGGTGGCCAGCGTGTGCATTTATCGTGCCACTTGCGTCCGCGTGACCGCCGGGGACGTTTCTCTGCCTTCTACGAGCACCCTATCATCGTGTTTGTAGAAAGTCAACGAATCGCCCGTCGTTTTGCCTCGTTCGGCATCAAAAATGCTGGGAGGTCCGCCTGTCAGGACGAACTTGTCGTCCGCCGACGTGTATACCAACCGCTCACCTGTGGCATGTCGGGTCGGCTGGGTGATCACGACCTGGTCTTCGGCGATAATTCGGTCTACTTGCCCTGGCATTGCCGGGTTCGCCCCCACTTTCGACTGACTCCGCGGCAACAGAAATACCGTCATCCGCTGTCCTGTCATCGTAGCGTCGGACGCTTTTGTAGTCACCCCGCCATCCAGGAAAATTCTCCGTTCCACATCGGCATAATTCAGACGCGCCGATGTGATGCGGACTGGGGTCACCGTCCCATTCTTGTCGACTTGCACCAGCACGGTCGAGACCGGCTGCGACGGAGCTTGTGTGGGAGCGGGGCTCTGCCCCGCTCGGACGGGGCGAAGCCCCGTCCCCACACTGACCTCTCCCTGCCCCACCCCCTGCGCAAAGATAGTGCGATGCTCTCGATCAAATTGAAGCGTGGGAGCCTCCACTACATTTGCGTCTTGCCACAAGCGGGCATCGCCGGTGTACACCGCAATCGCCGTTGAACGATTTGCCGTCATGCTGCGGCTCGTCACGTGGATCGGGTCGGAGGAAGCGAGCATGCCGCCATCGGGTTGCGCCTTCAGATCGGAGTACGTGCTCTTGACGTTGCCCTCGGCAATGGCGTCGCCGGTCGCCCGGTTCATGCGAATCGTCTGGGCCGTCGTTGTCATGCCGCCGTCCACAACTCGGGGCGAGCCGGTCAGCACCGCCAGTTGGTCGGCAGTCGTGTACTCTCCGCGCTGCGCCCAAGCCTTTTGCGTGCCATCGACGTAGACGAATCCAACTGTCTGCGTGATCGAGCGGACGCCGCCCTCTGGAAAAAAGGCGACGTCAATCATCCGGCTGGTCGATACTCGATCGGTCTGTCCCGGCGCGCCGGTCTTACTCGATCCCGCCTTACTCGCGTCGTTCTTACTGGCTTGGATCAAGCCGCTGACAATCTTCGCGTCCGGTTCTCCATGCAGCGTCGCCATGCGATTTTTCTCCGTGAATTTCGCCGTAAACTTGGCGGCTGTCACCACCGTCTTCTGATTTGCGCCCGGCTGCGTGATGACGATCTGCGGCGGTCCGCTCGTCTCCGCACGCTCCAGCAGGCGGCCGTCTTTCACGATAAAGTCCATCACTGGGGCGGTCATCTCCACATCTTGCGCGCCTCCCTTCGACGGCGTCAACGCGGGTGCGGAGAATGCCGCGGAGGATGACGCGGAAGATGACGGGGGCGTCGCCGCCGCAACCAGAGTCCCGCTCCGACTGTTCTTTTGCGTCAAACGCACGCCGTCTTCGGCATGAACCGTCTTCAGAACTTGCTGCCCGGCGAAGTGCAGCGTTGCCCGCCCGGCGGCAGCATCAGCGGGCTGCGTTCCCAGAGAGGCGAGTTGCACGTTGCCCGTGAGAATGGCCGTGGTGAGTAGATTCCGCGCGCCGGTCAAGAACAATTCGGCGTGATCGGAACGCTCGCGCGTTTCCGAGTTGGAATTGGAAGATGACCGGCCATGAAGTACCGTCTCCACATCGCCCTCGGCAAGAATGTGGTCCACCGTGTCGTCTTCGCGCAGGAAAAAAGTCGCGTGGTCGGACCGCGCTTCCTGTTGCTCCCGGGTCATGTGCACCGTGGTGAGAACAACCTGATGAGGCTGCTTCGTAATGACGCCATGATCTGCATTCAGATGAACCGGCTGCGGCCGGTTGACGGTCATCGCCACCGCCGACAGCAAGTTCATCGTACCCGTCTTCGCCACATATTCAATGCCCACAGCCGAACCGGATGCCTGCGGTGTCTGAAACACCACCTTCCCGGCGGAGGAGGCGTCTCCCGTATTCTTGTTGAAGACCAGTCCGTCGGTTTCAAGGTGAATCGGGGTTCTCCTTTGCGCCGGAGGCGTCTGGTCCGAATGCCGCATCCCCTCGGGGTTCGCTTCCAGGTCAATCAGCACCGTACCCTTCGCGGTCACATCGCCCGACACGGGGTCGTACTCGAAGTCATCCGCGGCAACCTGGTCGAAACGACCGGCATCCTTGCCGTAGATGACGATCTTGACGTTGTGCAAGTCCGCCCGTCCACCTTCTTTGAACTGAACCGCCTTGGAAGCGCTCACCGTAAACTCAGTGCGGCCTTCTATCGACTTGGAGATCGAAAAGCCCTCGGCGGTTTGCTGAATGTCCAGGCCCATTTTCGCCGGGAGGTCGTAGACGGCCTTGCGCAGACTCCAGCGCGCGTAAAAATACATTCCCGCGACCGTAGCCACCATCAGAATCGCGCCCAAGGCGAACCAGTGGCGCAGCCTTGAAACCGAAGAAGCCATCAGAGGCTAGTGTAACTCGTATGATCGAGAGTCAAGCCCCGTAGGGGCGAGCCAGATTAGCCCCGCGCTTCAGCGCGGGGAAGGTGGGGAAGAATAGGCGGAAGTCCCGGAGGGACGTCCCAGTTCCCGCGCTCACCTACACCCGCCGCACCAGCGTTCCGGCCAGCAGATCGTGCAGTCCCTGTTTGCGCTCTGTGAACCCGACCATGATGTAGCCGATGCCCAGGATCATCGCGGAAAGCCACTTCGCAAAATGCCTTCCCGTGGCGCGTTCGAATGAAATGCGGTTGCCATTGAGATCGGTAACTTTCATGCCAAAGATCATCTTGCCCAGCGTGGCCTGATACGACGAGCTTTCCATGAAAGCCTCGTACAGCCAGGAACCGAAAAGCAGCAAGATGAAGGTCACGCCACCGCCCAAAAGAGCAAGCCCTCTATGGGGGAGGCCACTCATCATTCCTGCCATCCCGAGACCACCGAAAACGAGATGAATCGGAGCCACCACCACTCGCAAGATGATGCCGTCGATAATGGCAGCCACGACCCGAATCCAGAACCCTCCGTAGCCAACTCCCACCACCGGCACAACCGCCGGATACGAAGTCGCTGGGGCTGAATAGGGCGATGCCGGGTAGGACGATGCTGGGTTGGGCGACGCCACCGGTGTCTGGACAACGCCGGGCGTCGGGTTCGTGGGCGCTCCACAGCGACTGCAAAACTGAGCGCCCGCGGCATTCTGCGCGCCGCACTTGTTGCAGAAGAAAGTTCCGTTCATGACCCGGCACTATAAAGATGGATTGGCTTTTTGTCAAAAACCGGAGAAGCAAGGTGACAATCGGAATGGTGGAAAACTGACAAATGGATTTCAGGACGGCTTCGCAGGATTCATATATAGGACCTTCGCGGGTACACTTGTTTCGGATCCGCATCGGCCGTAGCGCATCCCAAAAAGGCGAATGAAAGCAACCACCGTGGGGTTTCACTCAACATGCCAGCCGTGAGCGTGGTTTCCACCGTCCTCAATGAGAGCGATGACATCGACGCACTGGTCGAGAGTCTGATGCAGCAGACTCTCGCTCCCGCCGAAGTCATCATCGTCGATGGTGGTTCCACCGACGGCACCTGGGAGCGTCTCGAAGCCGCCCGGTCAAAATACGCGACGCTAGTTCCCATCCGCGATGAAAGCTGCAGCTTGCAACGTTCGCCGGGGCCGATCGCACGCGGCCGCAACATCGCAACCGCAGCAGCCTCCTCCGATGTCGTCGCCTGCGCCGACGCTGGCTGCACCTACGGCCCCGACTGGCTCGCCAACCTCACGGCCCCGATTTTCAATGGCCACTCCCAGTACTCCGTCGGCGGATCGTACATTGATCCGACGTACATTGATCCGACAAAGACTGACCCAACCAACTCCACCGTCTGGGACGTTGCCTCCGCGCCCTTCTTCGGAATCAAGTTAAACCCCGACGCGGCAACCAAGTCCTGCACCGCCCGCTCCATGGCCTTTCGCAAAGAGCTCTGGCAACGCGTCGGCGGATTCCCCGAGACCGTCTTCCTCGGAGAAGACACCGTATTCGATTCCAAGGTGCGCCAGTTCGTGATCCCAGCCTTCGCGGAACGCGCCAAGGCGTCTTACCAGCCTCGCCACAGTTTCCGCTCGGCGCTCCGGCAAATGGTCAGCTATTCCGTAACCGACGGCGTTTTGGGCGGACGCTCGGCCCGCCTATGGAGGAACCTGGCTCGCTGCCTCGCCGAGATTCTTGCCGCTCTGGCGCTCGTCTACTCGCCCATCCCGCTCTTGTGCGTGCTCGCGCTCGAAATCTATTTTGCCTTTCGGTTGGACTGGACCGACCTCCGAAAAATGCCCCTGCGAACGCTGGCCGCACGCCTGGTATTTTCCCTGATTGTTCCCTGGGTGGTTGCGTGGTATCAGACCGTGGGAAGCATCACCAAGAAAACCCGCCCCAACCGGCAGAATTTCACTTAGGGGTAGTTCTCAGTTCCCAGTTCTCAGTTCTCAGAAAATCTCTTGATCGCGCGGTTCAATCCCCACTGAGAACTGGGAAAGGAAAACTGCTTCAGCCCGGAAACTCGCAGTACATGCCCGCCAGATACCTACCTTCGTTACTGCCCCTTCCCTAGACTGAAAGCACTCCTGCAACGCAGGGGAGGCTTTCCCCGAGCCATCGATCTTTCAAGAAAGTTCTCGGTTCTCGGTTCTCAGTTCTCAGAAAAATCCACCGATGGGTCAGTTCCGCACTGAGAACCGATAACTGAGAACTGGCAAACTGGCAGCTGGCAACTGGCGTCACCCCTTCCACCGGTAAGCATCCGGTTGGGGCAGGCCTATGTGCGCCAGCACGCGGTTCGCGAATTCTTGTGCCATGGCATCGGTGCTCGGTGGATGGTTATAGAACGTTGGGATGAGCGGAAAGATCGTCGCCCCCGCGTCCGCCGCCAGCGCCATGTTGCGGATGTGAATTTTGTTGAGCGGCGTCTCGCGAACACACAGCACGAGCGGCCGGCGCTCTTTAAGACTCACATCGGCGGCGCGCTCGATCAGGCGCGAGGCCGTGCCGTTCGCAATGCGGCCCAGCGTGCCGACGCTGCACGGGATGACGACCATCGCGTCCGAAGGATACGACCCGCTGGCCACGTTGGCTCCGATATCGCTGTTGGACTGCTGCTGAATCTTTGCCGAAGGCGCGCCGATGATTTGATGCAGGAGATCGGAGCGGCCTTCGACCCCGAGTTCCTCGGCCATGACGCGCAGGCCGCTGTCGGAAGCGATGAAGTTCACCGTCTTCACCCGCGGGTCGCGTTCCACGGTGAGAAGAAAGTGTTTCAGAAATAACGACCCACTGGCGCCGGTAGTGGCAACCGTCAAGTTTTCCGGAGGAAGAAAAAGCAAAGTTGGCGCTCCACGAGGCATCCAATGAGCGGCCTCGAAAGCTGAGGATAGGGATGCAGGCAAGGCAAGTCAAGGATAGAAGGCTGCGGGAAGAGTCGATATTCGGTCGCAGCCCTAAAGGGGCATCTGGCTCGAAGGCTTTGCGGCATCGCTAAAGCGATGCCCTGATACGAAACGGCGAATAGCGAACGACGAACGACCAACGACCGACGACCAACGACGAATTTATGTCAACCACCGGCATCTTACGATCGCGGCGCAGTGCCGCCCAACTCCACGCCATCGCCAGCGTGGAGCGTGAGATTCGCGCCATTGATCCCGCCCCCGGACGCAAATATCTCCGCGACTTTCGCGAGGCCTACCGCTCCTACCAGAAAGTTCTCACCCCCAGCGATGTCCGCCACCAAATCGCCAACGCTGGAATCGTTTTGGTCGGTGACTACCACGCCCTGCCCAACTCGCAGCGCTATCTAGCCTCGCTCCTCAGCGATCCTGAACTCCACCAGCGCCCCGTAGTGTTGGGAGTTGAAACCATTTTTTCCCGCAACCAGCACATTCTCGACGAATGGTACCGCGCCGAGATTGCGGAAGACGAACTGCGCCAGCGCATCCGTTTCGAACTCGACTGGGGATACGACTGGCCTCCCTTTTACGAACTGCTCTCCGCCGCCCGCGACCACGGCGCATCCATCTATGGCCTGGATTGCATGCCTCGCGACGATCTGCGCAAAATCGGGGCCCGTGATCGCCACGCCGCCGACAAGATTGCCGAACTCCGCCGCCGCCATCCCGGCGCGCTCATCCTGGTGCTTTTCGGCGAGTCGCACCTCGCGCCCCAGCATCTGCCCGCGCTGCTCCAGCAGCGGCTTCCCGCGGAACCCATGCTTACCGTTCTGCAGAACGTTGACGCCCTTTACTGGCACGCCGCCGGAGAAGCCGGCGACCACGTCGAAGCCGTCCAAGTTCGCAAAGAAGTCCGCAAAGACCTCCGCAAAGACGTCCGCGAAAATGTTCTCTGCGTATTCAACGCCACGCCGCTGGAGAAATACGAGAACTACCGGCTCTGCCTCGACCGCTGGGGACGCAATGATAATGACCACAGCGCGCCCGACCTCGGCCCTACTCTCTACAACCTAATCGACGGTATGGTGCGTTTTCTGGGCATCAACCAGTACTCCGCGCACAATACGACGCAGCCCAGGCTCCTGGTTGACCTTATGCCCGAAGTCTACTCGCGCAGCTCGGATGCGCTTCTGCGCCGGCTCTTATCGCGCAAAGGATTCACTGCCGAACGCCGCCGATCTCTGCTCCGCCAGGTCCGCGAGCGCGGCAGCGTCTACCTCACGCCCATCAACGCCGTGTACGTACGCCAGTTTCGCATGACCTCCTCCGCCGAGGACGCTACCCGCTTCCTTCATCAAGCCTGTCGCGGACTGCCGAATCTTTCGAACGGCAAGGTTTTGGCACCGCACACCGCACCGCACGCCGTGCCGGTCGCCCAGTCGCTTGCCAGAGACGACGCGTTTTACATGGCCGTCTTCGAACACGCGCTCGCTTTTTTCGGATCGCGCATCTTACACCCCGCGCGGCCCGCTCTCCGCGATGCCGATCTCGCGGATTTGTTCGACGTGACTCGTGAAGACCTGGAACACCAGACTTCGCTTCCCTTTGCCGCCGCCGTCGAAGCTCTCGATTTCCTGATCCAACACCGCGAACACGTTCTTCGTTATAACCCTATTTATAACCAACGCTCCCACCGCCAGCCATCCGCTCCCGAATCCTTCGCGCAAGCTCCAGCTTTCACCGGACGCCAGTACGAATACGTTGCCCAGCAACTCGGTTACCTCACCGGCAACGATCTCTACGACGCCTATCTCGAAGGCCGCCTAACCACTGCCGCCCTGCGCCAGCTCTTCCTCACCCACATAGAGCAGCCCGGTGTAGCCTGCGAAGCCTACGTCCAGCTAAGAGCGCGCCTGCGCTAGTAAAGTGACTCATACGTGGAGGGACGGGGCGTCTCGCCCGTCCAGAGGCGGGCGGAAACGCCCTTTTCTCCACAAACAAGCACGGATCGACAGCAGTAGCAATCACGCGGTCGTGGCACTGGGGATTGCACGCATAAATCTTCGTGTCCTTGGTGGATCAGGTTTCCGAGATGAGTCGATGAGTCTTAGAAGATGTTGGGGTCGCGGCGAGTTAGGATGACGCGTTCGACGCTGAGCTCGTTGCCGACCAGAATAAAGTTATAGGGCGAGCCATTCAGCAGCGATGCCAGTACGTCGAGCACCGGGGCCGGGCCCAGATCGGCGTCCACTTGTTCCTGCTCGGCACCGGCCGGAATGGCAATCGCGGCCTTCGTCTGCCGCTGCACTTCGGACAACACTTGCGCGAACGTCGCTTTCTCCGCGCGAATGCGCAGCATCCCGTTTTCAAAGTTCACGGTCACCGGCGGCGCGGTCGTATTCGAAACTGCGGGAGAGACTCCGGCGGCCGCAACATTTGTCCCCGCGGCATTCGTATGCTCGGCAAGCGTGCCAGCGGCAAGCGAGGCATTCTGAAGTTTGGCGGCGGGCGCATGTGGCACAGCGGGAGGCTGGGCTCCAGGGGCGGTGACCGGACCGAGCTTCGGACCCAGCTTTACCGGACCCAGCTTTACAACGATCGCATTCTGGGTTGTCGAAATCCGATACGACTGCGGCTCCGCAAGATCAAGCACGACGCGCGTAATCGGAGGATTGTCGAAAAACAGTGCCGAGCGAATTCCCTTCAAAGCACCGCGATTGACTTTGAGGGCGTGCAACTCGGCGGAGGGAAGCGCGCCGGGAAAATCCACGACGATGCGATCCGGCCCGGTGATGGCCTGGGTATTGGGCGCGACCGGCGCTCCGGAGGTCTGTATCTCCACTTCCATCGTGGCACCGCTCCCGCGCACGACGACGTGCTCGATGCGAGCGCTTTCTCGCCCACTCTTTGCCGAACCATTTTGCGCGCTCGTTTGCGCGCTCGCCGGCGCAGGTGTCTGCGCGGAAATCGGCACAGACAACGGCGCGGCAATCGCCAGCAGGGCTCCGAAATAAAAGAGGCGTGGCATTGAGGCTCTGAACAAAGTCTAGCAGCTATGGCAAGGGCAATCAGCACTAGAAGTTGTAGCACTATTTGCGGGACGGGTCCCGGCGGAAAACGAGCCGAGACCCTATCGTCACGGGGACACGGGCATCAAAGAGAATCCTAAGCGGGACACGGCCGTGGCGCCGGGCTGGAGGGGAGATTGTGTTTGATGGCTCACGAAATGATCCATTCTGCACAGTATTGCTAGAGCCAGTGAGCGAAGCTATTGATGTCTCAACAGGGCAGTTTCCCCGCCAAACCAGACGGCCTAACCTACCCTCTCGGAACAATTCTGATCTCGCGGCGTTCTGAGATCTGAGCAGAATTGACATCTCTGGGATTTGTGAGCATTATTGCTCAGACCGTTTTAATCCTGATTTGCTAGCTTCGGATTGACCTTGGTGCGCCCCAATGTCTACCCAGATTTGTGTGCGAGTGTGCGCACAGCACGACGCCAGAGAGGGCGCGCAGAGGTAACAGAAATGAGGCTGTCCCATGAAAAAAGTAATGTTCGTATTTGCGATGTTGAGTCTCGGTACGTTGTGCTGGGCAGGGTCGGCGCCGGAAGATGCCACCGACCGGCTGGAAAACGCCACCAGTGTGATGCACGAGATTATGGGGATGCCTGACAAGGGGATCCCGCAAGAAGTGTTGGAGCACGCAAAGTGCATAGCGGTTATACCGCACATGGTCAAAGGCGGCTTTATCTTCGGAGCTAAAGAAGGCAAAGGCGTAGCCACCTGCCGCACGGCGAATGGCTGGAGCGCGCCGGCGTTCATCACGATTTCAGGCGGAAGCTGGGGGCTGCAGATCGGGGCGGAAGCTGTGGACGTGGTAATGATCTTTCAGAATGACAAAGCGATGCAAAGGCTGCTCTCCAGTAATTTCCAAATTGGAGCGGACACTTCCGCGGCAGCGGGTCCAGTTGGGCGCCATGCCGAGGCCGGTACGGATTGGAAGTTGGATACAGAGATCCTGACCTACTCCCGTGCCAAGGGTGCGTTCGCTGGGCTCACGTTGGAGGGTGCATCGTTCCGCCAAGACAGCGATTCCCGGCACGCGATCTACGGAAGCAACGTTACAACTCGGGCTTTGCTGTTGGGCAAAGTGCCGGTTCCGCCTGTAGCCCAGCCGTTCGTTGCGGAGGTTCGCGGAGCAAAAGCTGAGGCCAAAGCCGACAAGAAGTAGGGCTTCCGCACTCGGTCGGCGGTTGTTTGTCATTCAACCGGCTCTGTATGTTCAAGTGGCGGCCCAGTCCATCATTTGTTCACTGGCCGGAGACAATCACCGCCAGTCGCGTCTCCGGAGACGGAGCCGGCCCCGTCTCTACCGGCGGAAGAACTTCCGCATCGCCAAAGCGATGCCGGATACGGAAAGCTGGTTTTTGCCGCAGCCTGCTGGAAAGCACTTCGCTTTTCTTTTACGGTGCGGTGGGTTGAGCGTTGCGTAGCGCTTCATCGAGCGTTTGGTTGCTGGGGACGGATTGGTCCACAACCCGCCAGCCGTCGTCATAGCCGCGAAATCCGACGGTCGAACGGTAGCGCACTCCGCTGTCGTAAAGCGCCGCGCCCACCTGATTGATGGGAACCCAGCGCCAGGTGAACTCGACATCGGCGAAGTTGCCACCCTTGCTGATTCCGGAAATGCCCAGCAGTTCCCGGCGCGCGACTTCAATCGCCATCGGTCGATTGTCGCGACCATCGTAGGGAAGCGCACTCGAAATCAGCGGCCGTACCGTATCCACGCCGAGCGGAGTGAGCACTACGTCCCAGCAGGTCGGAGGGTCAACTCCAGCGGGACATTTCTGCGGGCTGGCGATGATCCATCCGCGGCGCTGTAACACCATGTAGTCGGGAGAACTGAAATCCTTATTGGAAACGATGCCGGTCCGGAGCCAGAACAATTGCGGCTCTTTGAATGCGTCGGTGGCCGCGATCAAATCAGCGGCGAGCCGACGCGTCAGGAAATTGCGCGGAGAACAGCCCAGGTCCATCCACAATAGGATCAGACACAATAGGACCGCCAGCAGCAATATTCTAGCCGTTCGCATGAATATCGATTATTGTCGCGAAAGGATTCTAACCAATTGCGCCTGTCTGCGGGACAGAAAAGGTGCGGCCGCAATCTGGCCGTCAAATTTTGACGACCAGCGGCCGGGGACTGGCGTGTGGCAAGCCGGGCAATCGCCTTGCGCCGTCAACTTGTACTTTTCGATCGAATATCCATAGCGCTGGATCAGCATTTCGCCACACTGATGGCAATGAGTATCTTCCAGACCCTCCACCCGACCGGGAAGGTTGCCGGCGTAGATGTAGCGCAATCCGGCTTCACGGCCGATGGCGGCGGCGCGCAGCAAATCTTCGGGGCGCGTATCGGCGGGTGAAGTCATTTTGTAGTCCTGATGAAAGGCGGTCACGTGCCAAGGGATGTTGGGCGAGACGTCGTTCAGAAAGGAGGTCATATTGCGCAGTTCTTCGTCGCTGTCGTTGAACCCGGGAATGAGTAAGGTAACGATCTCCAGCCACACACCCATTCGGTGCAAACTGCGGATGGTGTCGAGGATCGGCTGCAGGCGTCCGCCCAGTTGGCGATAGTGGCGATCGTCGAAGCTTTTGAGATCCACCTTGTAGAGGTCGATCCAGGGATGGAGATACTCGAGCACCTGCGGTGTCCCGTTGCCATTCGAAACAAACCCGGTCAACAAGCCCGCCAGCCGGGCCTGGCGGAAAACCGCAACCGCCCACTCGCTCGTGATCAGCGGCTCATTATACGTGCTGACCACAACCTTTGCGCCTTGCGCAAGCGCGTCTTTGATCAGCAGTTCCGGATCGGCCTCTAGCGGCGGTGAGACAGCGTTCGGGTCGCGCAGCGCCTGCGAAGTGACCCAGTTCTGACAATAGGAGCAGTGCAGATCGCAGCCCAGCATTCCGAAACTGTAAGCCAGGGCTCCAGGGTGGGCGTGGAAAAACGGCTTCTTCTCGATGGGGTCACACTGCGCTCCGGCGACATAGCCCCAGGGAACGTAGAGCGTGCCACCGTGGTTGAAACGAACCTTGCAGACACCGGGTTGTCCCTCCGGAATCGGGCAGCAGTGGCCGCAAGCATAGCAGCGCACGCGATTGCGATCCAGCTTTTCCCAAAGAGCAGGGTCGCCCTGGCGGACGCGATCATCGGCAGCGAGAATGTCGCGCAGCGTGGCCACACATCTATTCTACGGCTGAGGGGCTGGGTCTGTCTGTGGTTAATAAGGCGGGTAGAGGGCTACTTTGAGCCTATCGGAGTCTCTTTGCTAAACCGAAGATCACCATACTAAGAAAAGTCAAGATTCCAGCCACAGCAACCCAATGAGGGCCGTGCATGGAAAGAACAGCGATAATCAGCGTGACTGGAATTAGGCTGATCCACCAACTAGGTTTTTCGGGAATGCCTCTAATCTTCACTCGCTCCTCCGCTCCCTACGCCGCTCTTTCCGCCCTTCGCTGCTTATGCGATTCCCAGAGGGCTACCAAATCTTCTACGCTCCACAGACGCGTTTGGACACCGGCGGCCATCGCTGGACTCATCCGCAGAGTGCGGTGAATCTTGATGAAATTGTACGCGAAATAATTTTCAAAGTAGCCCACTACCTAAGGCGGGTAATCAGTTGCCACTTCAGTTCGTCTCGGATTTCGCTCGCTGGTTATGGGACTGGAGCCAGGCTTCTGCCTGCTGGCCGGCGGCGGAGACCTGCGCCCGGGTCATTTGCGAAGCCAACCCTTCAAGTCGAGATTTGCTGTTCTCGTCACCCTGGGCGAGTGCGATATAAGACCACAGGTAGGCTTTGGACAAATCTTGAGGAACTCCACGCCCCGCCCAATAGTAGGCGCCAAGCGTAGCCTGCGCGATAACATGCCCCTGTTCGGCGGCGCGCAGGAACCACTGCATAGCCTGCGCGTCATCCCGCGGAACGCCCTCTCCGTTGTGGTAGCGCACGCCCATCTGCCATTGCGCGTCAGCGTCTCCCCGATCGGCGAGGATTCGCAAGCTTCCCAGGGAATTCGCTTGCGCGTCATGATCGATCGCGCTTGGTCGCGAAACCGTCGAGGCCGCCTCAACCGCTGACTGCCGCGACGTTTGCGGTGGGCGGGCCCACCGCCTCTCGACTATGGGACCGGCCAAATAGCCGAGGGCCATCGCCACCACCGCAATGGCCAGTCCGATCAGTGTGCGATAGCGAGATGAAGCTGCGGGCTCAGTGTCGGGGGCCTGCTCCGGAATTTGCTCTGCGATGATTTCGGGAAGCGGCGGCGAGACTTGCTCGGAAAATTCAGGCTCCCGTTCCCACAAGGCCTCACGAAGCGCTTGGATCGACTCAAACTCGATCAAACCTGAATCCGAAGCCGGAGGCGGCGACACGTCCGACACGGCCTCTGGCCTAACCGGCGTTTCCAGTTGAGTCTTTTCAGGCTCGGCGTTTTCAGGCTGGACCTTTTCAGGCTGGACCTTTTGACGCTGGGGTTTGGGAATCATTTCGACGAGCTGGTCCAAAACCGCCCCATGGGCCTTCGTGAAGCGATGCGGTTGCGGAGAGAAAACCTCCAACAGGCCAACCACGCGGAAATCGGATATGACGGGAGCGGCCATGAGCGAGCCCATGCCCAAGGTGCGACCGATCTCCGGATCGATACGCGGATCGTTCTCCATGTCCTCGCACGAGACGAGAAGTCCGCTGCGAACGCATTCTCCAGACAGCCCTTCTCTTACGTCCACAGGAACTCCCAGCGGCGGAGCGGGTTCACCGGCTCGCGCCCGGCAGATCATCTTGTCATCGGTGAGAAACGCCAGGGCCGCGCCACTGGCTTCGGTGAGACTCAAGGCGCGCTCGGTGATGAGTTGCAAAACCGCATCGACGTCGTCACCGATCGCAACGACCTCGCGGCGAACCGCTTCCACCGATTCCACCGCTTCCACCGAACCGAGCGTTCCGCTTTGATCGGAGATGGGGACAACGCTCCCGGCCCTAGTGACCGGCGCCGGCTCGGGTGATTTTTCTTCCTCGCGGCGCGCGAGTTGCTCGGATCGAGCAGCGTGGTTGGAGCAGGCGAGCAGCAGATTGGCAAAGAGCCATTCTCTTAGTATCTGCCGCGAACTCTCGGGAAGCCCGGAAAACCGGATGCCTCCCCGGCCAGTGTCATCGCTCCATATCACCTGGCCACTGCCATGTATGTAACTTTTGGTTTCAGGCAAATCGAGGCAAAGCGTTACGGCCCGGTTCATCTCCAGCCGTTCACTGGTTTGGACGGCGAAGCCCTCTTCGTGCAGGTCGAGCAATTCGCTCAGATCCACAACCATCCCGGTCTGCGGCCCATTGAAACTGGCGTAAACCGGCGTATGGAGTTTTTGTCGAACACTGCGGCGTCGCTCTCCGTGGGGAGCCCCTGCAACTGGATCCGGCAATCTGAGAATGCTTCGATCCATGGTTGCCTCCATATTAACTCAGGGATCGAAAGGAAGGGAGCACGATCAATCGGGGTGGAAAGCGATGGGTTTAGGCGAACAATTCCTGGAGTTATTCAAGAAGAGTTTTTCAAGAAGCCCATCGTGTCCTAAGTCGCGTCCTGAATCCGAAGTCCGTTGCTGGATTCGCGGACCTTCGGGCGGGCGGGAGTTGCCCAGGCTAGTTGAACCCAGCCGAGGTCGCGGCAACCGCCGCACGCCGCTCTGCCAGCTTCTGTTGGCGGCGGGCAAGGCGTCGTTCAAGCCGCTCCAGCCGGTCACGGCCCTCTTGCGTGTTCACGACTACCTCCTCCACTGTGAGCAGAAACTGAGGGAGCTTTTGGCGAATCTCGCTCAGAAAAGGCCTAAATTTTGCATAGACGCAATACATCTCACCGCTGGCATCGAAGAACAACCCCTCATGCAGCGCGCCCCGCAGCACGAATGACGCAGCCATTTCCCAGTAGCTCGTAACCTGGCGCAACCATGTATTTTCCCGGCTGGGATACGCCCTGGCAATGCGCAGCGTATCTTCGGCGCTTTCCGGCCAAAACTCGGCGGCGATAAAGTGCCGAGCCTTTCGCATCTCTGTGTCCCGTCGCAGATCATAGAGCTGGAGAATAATCTGCGCGTCTGCGGCCGTCGCGCCTCCGGAGGTCGTCGCCATCTGATTTTTGGATGGTCTGGACTTGCTGGGCATGGCTCTGCTCCTTGACATTGACGTTGACATTGACATTGACGACGATGGGCTGCACCGCCAATCGAGCGCAGCATATTACGAGTCAAGAGCACGCGCAACCATGAAAGCAATGAAAGCAGCGCGGTGGCGTTCACCCTTTCGATTTGGACTCACCCTGTTTGCTCCCCGCCGCCACTCTTTTCGTCGATTTGTGGTCGGGCGCGAGGCTAGAATGTGGATAATGGAGCAATAACAATGGGGGACGGCCTTTTCGTCGCTGTCCACAGGACGGTGCCTATGCATCAAGTCGCTTGTTCGACGGGTTACGAGAACATTTGCTTTGAAACAGAACAAAATGTGGCAGTGGTCACTCTGAATCGGCCCAATCGCCGCAATGCCCTGTCGCTCGATCTCATGCTCGAGTTGCTGGACTGTTTGGATGGCATCGGCAAAAATACCGAACTGCGAGCCGTCATTCTAGCCGCGGCGGGGAAAGTCTTCTCTTCCGGACACGATCTTAGCGAAATGGTGGGAAAGGATATCAACGAGTATCGGCGAACCTTCGACGTTTGCTGCGATCTGATGACCAAAATCCAATCCATCCCGCAACCTGTGATTGCAGAAATCCAAGGAATAGCCACGGCGGCCGGATGCCAACTGGTAGCAACTTGTGACCTGGCAATTGCTGTTGAAGAGGCGTCGTTTGGCACACCCGGCGTGCGCATCGGATTGTTCTGCACCACGCCCATGGTTGCTCTGAGCCGCGCCATCGGCCGCAAGCGTGCGCTCGAGATGCTGCTGACCGGCGACATGATTCCGGCGGCAACCGCGGCGGAGTGGGGACTGATAAACAAGGTTGTGCCGGCGGCGTCCTTGC
This sequence comes from uncultured Acidobacteriaceae bacterium, assembly GCA_963797885.1. Taxonomy (GTDB): domain Bacteria; phylum Acidobacteriota; class Terriglobia; order Terriglobales; family Acidobacteriaceae; genus Acidiflorens. The sequence goes on from CAWCRQ010000070.1 coordinate 28,460, forward strand.
ACGAGGAGACACGCGCCCTGGCCCGGCGCATCGCCCAAGCCAGCCCACTCACGGTGGCGATCGGCAAGCAGGCGTTCTACACCCAGATCGACCTCGACCAGCCCAAGGCGTATGCCTACGCGAAAGAGATCATGACCATGAACTCCATGGCGGCGGACGCACAGGAAGGCATCTCCGCCTTCTTGCAGAAACGCCCGGCGTGTTGGGTGGGCAAGTAACAAGTTTCGCGGTTGGCGTTTTGTTTCGGCTCCGGACAGTGAATCTATGCGATCCAGGCTATGGGCCATCAGCGCCGCAGTCATTCTCTTCTTAGCACTCATCGGGTTTTGGAGATCAGCCCATAAGGAAGCCGGGGAGGTGCGCGTTGCCTACCTGCAGATCATCCCGAGCTTGCCGGTTTTCATAGCGCAGGAACAGGGACTGTTCGACAAGGAAAACCTGCGGCTGAAGGCGATCGCGGTGGGCAGCAGTAACGATCTGGTGAACACTATGGTCGCCGGCCAAGCCGATATTTTGCCCGCAACGTCGCTGGTGCCCATCATTCACCTGGAAATCCAAAGCCCCGGTCGCGTGCGCATCTTCTCGCACAGCCGCATGAACGATGCCAACGCGCTCGACAAGATTATCGTCCGTGATTCTTCTCCGCTGCACACCGTTGAGGATTTGCAGGGCAAGAAAGTTGGGGTGTTTCCCGGCACCGCGCCCAGTCACATGCTGGCCGCGTTTTTTAAGAAGCATGGAGTCGATCCGGCCGGCATTACGATGCTGCAATTGCCGCCGCAGGCCCAGCTCTCCAGCCTTGAATCCGGCGCGGTGGATGCGCTTTTCGCCTATGAGCCGGTGACCACTACCGCCCTCGTCCACGGCGGCTATCGTCAACTCTTCGGATCGGTATACGCCGACCTGCTGAACCCGTGCCCCATTGGGGCCTCAGTGATTTCACGCGAGTTCGAGCGCAACCATCCGCAACTGGCGGCGCGCGCCGTGCACGCTCTGCAGCAGGGAGTGGACTACATGGCCGCGCATCCGGCCGAGTCGCGCACACTGTTGACCAAATACATCAAGCTCCCGCCGGAGGTCGCCGCGCGGGTGAATGTCGCCGACGTCACCCTCTCGAACCAGGTTGATATCGCCAACCTCCAGCAGTTCATCGACCTGCTCTATCAAACCGGCGAGATCCCGGAACGAATCGATGCCCACAGACTGGTGGATCCTACCCGATGAGCGGCCAATCGCCAATCAATGAGCGGTCAATCAATGAGCGGCCAATGAGCGGCCCAGCGCTTTCCCCTCGCAGCGCACTTGAACTGGAGGACGTCGCCTTTTCCTATGCCGCCCGCTTTAACGGCATCAATGAGGGGTTGTACAAAGACTTCTCGTTGCGCATCGAACAGGGTTCGATCGTGACCATCATGGGCGCCAGCGGCGCCGGTAAGAGCACGCTGGGCCGCATCATGGCCGGCATCGTCATCCCACAGAAGGGAATCGTCCGCCGTTCCCCGGACTTCACACGCCCGTCGGACTTGGTGTACGTGGACCAAGATCCGATGAACAGTGTTTTTCCCTGGCAGACTGTCCTCGAGAACGTGCGCTATCCGTTGGAGAAACTGAAGTGGGAAAGCCGCGAGCGCCGCGACCGCATCTGCTACCTGATGACCTTGTTCCGGCTGAGCGCGCTGTCCGATGTTTATCCAGCGCAGCTTTCCGGAGGCGAGTTACAGCGCCTGGCGCTTTCCCGCTGCCTCTCCTGGAAACCGAAACTGGTGATTTTAGATGAACCCTTCTCGGCTCTAGACGGCCAGGTCAAAGCCGAAATCACCTCCGCATTGCACGAGCTTGCGCTCAAAGACCGGATGACGCTGGTGCTCATTACCCATAATGTCGCGGATGCGCTGGCCCTGGGCATGCGGTGCATCATCATCGCCAGACGGCCGGTGCGGGTGATGTCCGATCTCGACTTCCACCTGGGTTTTCCCCGCGAGGAGAACACGCCCGATTACGGCGCCATGCAGCAGGCGCTGATCAACGGGATTCGCGACGGATTGGTTTAGGCGATGCATTGAAACTGGTCTCATAAATGGGTTGGGTAGGGCACGGCTTCCAGCCGTGCCGTTAAGGGCCGATAAGAATGCGGGCTTTAGCCCCTGAGGGCTGGGACATCCCGCTCGGAGAAACCATTTATGGGACCAGTTCTGGTTTAAGTGATGGGTTGATTTAGTGATGGATTGGTTCAGGCGAAAATGGCGCGCGTTGTCGTTCGTTGGCGGCCTGATTGCCGTGTGGGCAATCGTCGCCGCGCTGCGTCTGGTGGATCCCATCATTCTGCCGGCTCCTTGGAACGTGGTTCGCGCCGTGCCGGGCATGCTCCGCGAGAGACTGTTGGGGGATATTGCCTTGACTCTGGGCCGCGTGCTGACGGCTTTGGCGGTGGCGTGCGCGTTCGGTATTCCGGTGGGCTTGTTTCTCGGTTATCGCCAGCGTGCCTATAAAGTTGTCGAAGGGCCATTGCACGCGCTGCGCTCCGTTCCCGCTTCCGCGTTGTTCCCGTTGTTCCTGATCGTGGCCGGTGTCGGAGAGACCTCAATCGTGGCGCTGGCAGCCTATCCCAGCCTGCTGGTCATCATGGTGAATGCGGTCTCGGGCGCGGCCTTGGCCAATCAGAGCCGCCTCTACCAGGCTCGGCTGCTGAACCTGAACTCGTGGCACACGGTCTCCGACGTGCTTTTCTACGAGGCTCTGCCCAGCATCTTCGATGGCATAAGGACCGCGGTTTCTTACTCGCTTGTGCTGGTGGTGGCAGTGGAGATGTTCATCGGACTGGGGGAACGCGGCCTGGGCCGCGGCATCTATCTTTACCAATCTAGCTATCGCATCCCGGAAACCTACGGGGCGATCATGATTGCCGGGATGATCGGGATCCTGCTGAACTGGGTGGTAACAAAACTTCAGCATCACATGCTGCGCTGGTTGCCGAACGTGCGCGAGGAGAGATGAGAGAAGATTTAGAACTGGTTTCACGAATCAGTTTTAGGTAGGGCACCGCTTCGGCCGTGGGGGCTGGCCCACTCTTTCCACTATTCGAACTCCGAGGGTGCCCCGTCCTTGTCGCGTTCTTTGCGACAGGGCGGGGATGTTGACTTTCCCAATTGCGGAAGAATGGCGAAGAATATTATCGGCTGCGGCCTTCGCATTCCAGGCTCTGGGGTTACGATGCGGTCATGCCGTGGGGCCTCGAGCGCTTTCAGGAAGCGCGCTGTCTGCACTTTGTGACGTTTAGCTGCTATCAACGCGCTCCGCTTCTTGGCACAGCGCGAGCCCGCGGCATCTTCGAGCAGACGTTGGAGCAGACGCGGCAATGGTATGGATTCTTTGTCTCCGGATATGTGGTCATGCCCGAACACGTTCATCTGCTGATGAGCGAGCCGGAACGGGCCAAGCTTTCGGTTGCACTGCAAATGCTCAAGCAGAATGTAGCGCGTCGCTTGCGTTCGCCGGAAGGCGGTCTGCTGTGGCAGCCGCGCTATTACGACTTCAATGTTTGGAGTGAGGCCAAGCGGATCGAGAAGTTGCGTTATATCCACCGTAATCCGGTGAAGCGGGGTCTGGCGCAGAGTCCTGACGATTGGGCGTGGAGCAGTTTTCGCCATTATCTTTCTGGCGTGGAGGGAGTAGTAGAAATTGAGTCGCAGTGGACCGCGCGGAAGCGGGAGCAGATGGGAATCGTGGTCGGGATTAGAAGTCAAAATCCCCGCCCTGTCGCAAAGAACGCGACAAGGACGGGGCACCCTCGCGAGTAGTTTGAGCGGGAGAACTGGGTCCAGGAGAATTGGGTACAAGAGAATTGGGTGCCCCACCCTTGTCCCTGCGTTCTTTGCAGGGACAGGGTGGGGATTTTGACTTCTCGGGAAAGGGTGGGCCAGCCCCCCATCCTGCGGAATTCGAATGTGTACCGGCAGCTTTACGGGACCCGTAGGGATCGGCCATCTGGCCCGGCCACCCGCCATTACTTCCGTAAGTTGATACCCGCGCATGCCTGTTTCAGTATTGGAAATCGAGGGGGCGAGAGGAGCTAATGTGAGAATAACGAAAATTGCCTCAATGAAAGACCTGGGGGGCGAACCGGGCCGCAAGATTACGACGCAACCCAATCCCGCAGATGAATATTACAAAAACAAGAAAACGGCAAAGAAGTCCAACAATAACCCCAACCCAAACCTTCGCCACTGGAATCTTAAGAACGTTCTCGGGTGGATAGAGCAACTGGAAAAGTGCCCGGCGGGTGCTGTTGGTGATGGCTATGCGAAAGACCTCAACGCATTTCTAAACGACTACAAACGCGCCGATCTCTGGAAAGCCAACAGCGAACTCTGCAAACGCGCCCAGAAAGCCGTTGCGGATTACCACAAGAAACAGTAGGGAGGTAAGTCAAGGCCGCGTGTTTTGCGCGCTGCGTTAGCGGGCGGAGCGAAACGCAGGGCCTTGGCCTCGGAAGCGTTTTGCCAGGTCCGCTGCGTCGGCGTTCGGGTATTGCAGTCCGAACTTACTGCCGAAGGAGGTCCCCAATGAAACAATCACTAATCACGCTCGCCCTACTCGTGCTGGCCGTCAGCACTTTCATCGCGTGCGAGCGACAAAAATCACAACCATCACAACCAATTAGCACTGCGGCTTCCATCCCCGTCGCTCAGCCTGCGCCACCACCTGAGCCGAAGGTCTCACTGCTCGAAGCCGACCCCGTGTGGATCGACTTCCACGACTGGAACAAGTGGAACGAAGAGGGAATTTTACGTGGGTACTCTCCCGAGTGGAATCAAATCCAAGCAAACGTCGACAAGGCGGTCGCCGATATTAGTGACCCCGCCCTCCGATCAAGCGAGCGCTCCCGGGTCAAGGACAAACTTCTGCCAAAGGAGAAGCAGGATCAATTAGCCCGCGACGCCCGTGCCAAGTTTGACCAAAAGAAGCGGGATTATCTCGCGGCTCACAAGGATGATTTTCGAGTGATAGCCGGATTCAGCGACGCCCCGAACAAATATCCCGACCCTGTCATGCAAGTTCGGGCATCCGCGGCGGGTGATGATGTTCTGTTTTACAAAGACAAGTACGGCAGCGACGAAGCCAGAGATTTCTTGCGGCTCACTGTCCGCGAAATGGACGGGCTGCTCACCAACTTTCGTTCTCTGAAAGCGCAAGAGATTCAGAAAGGTGCTGATCAATATTGGGCGCTCACTGGTTATGGGATGTGCCAAGCCTATCGTGGTCAAAATAACGCTTTTGAAGAGGCTGGCATGACCAGACCCACAGCCGCGGAGGCAGAGCAGGGCTGTAACAGGCTTAAGCAGGGAGACAAGGAACAAGCGGAAAGGGATGTTTGGAAAAACGACATTGTAGTGGTTGCGCACGCCAGCGCCGACGAGCTGAACTTTTACGTCGATAAGGACCGTCCCATTTACATCGCGGACAAGAACACTGGAACGATCCTAATCGAGGTCCCCAGAGCGGCATTCTGTTTCGAAGAAAGTAGATATGTGACGGACGAGTACGGCAATAGAAGAGAGGTGAAGCGGGATGAGAAATGCGAGAAACCCAGAGAGAGTGCAGAGTCGGACAAACTTACCGAAGGGGTATCGCAGGTATCTCCCTCACAAATAGCTTCACCCAGTCAGATGCGACCTTCGGATTCTCCGGAAGCAAGTATTCTCCAGCTACTTGACGTGTGGGATGACTCGTTCAAGGCAAAGGACGCTGCCCGACACTCGGATTGCTATGCGCCGATGATCGAGAAGTATTTTTTGCGAAGCAATATCACCCACGACCAGCTCCGCCGGTATAAGGAAACGTCCTTTCAAAACATCTCAGAAATTCGTCAATACGAACTTCATGACGTTGCAATCGCGCCGGAGACGGCGGGCAGGTACAGCGCGACCTTCCGCAAGCTGTGGGACACGACGGGCGCAGATGGGAAACAGTTCTCTGGCGAAGAGATTCAGAAGTTGCAATTTGACACCTTCAATGGTGAATGGAAAATCGTCAGCGAAGTGGAAGTAAAGATTATCCACGTAGTGAAGGGCGATATCCGCCGCTAGTGTCGTTGACGGCGGGTGGGACCTTAACGGGGAAGTATAACCTGGGGTTTGTCTTTTAACATTGACCGAAATAACTGAGGGTGCGCCACTTCTCGCGCCTTTCGAGAATTGGCTGCTGAACAGCCGACACCGATTCGCGACCTTCCGGGGCTCAGGCGCTGGCGGCGCGCGCGACCTTCTCGGCCAGCTTGCTGTTGAACTTGGCGGCGTCGATGACGAAGCGCTCGTGCGTGCCTTCGGAGATCGTGTCGATGCCGTCGTCGGCAACGACTGAGAAGCTGAGCTTGCGGCCTTCTACCTTCTCCAGCTTTACTCGGACGGTCACAGTCAGTCCCGGCGGCGTCGCGGCGGAATGAGTGAAGTTGACCAGCGTGCCGACGGTCTGCTCGTTCGGCCAGTCGAGATGGGGATTGATGGCTTGCAGGCAGGCCCATTCCAACAGCCCAACCATGTAGCCAGTGGCCAGCACCTTGGGCATCAACTGGAATTCCGGAGATTCCGGGTAGAGGTAGGGGACGGTCTTGTTTTCGGGCACTCGGAACTTGAACTCAAAGGTGAGGCCGGGTTGCAACGTGTCTTTCATAGGTGGCTCCTGTCATGCGCGACGTGGATGGTGGGTCGGCGTCTCCACAATAAAAAGTCTCGTGCATCGTTGCTGTGCTTGCCGGATTTTCGGTCGTCCCTCCGGGACTTGAATCATTTCTTCCACTTTTCCCAGCGCTGAAAGCGCTGGGCTAAGTTCGGTCGCCCCCCGGGGCTGGATTCCATTTGAGACCGGTTTAGTGTCCGCTGTAGTGGGCGAAGCTGGAGCCGTCGCCTTCCCACTCTGTGATGCTGGCGCTTGTTTCCCCCAGCACTCGGAAGTCGGCATCGAACTCAGAGGCGACCACGCGCTGATCCTGTCCATCGATATAGCGGAGCACATAGCGTCCTTCCGGCAATGTCAGTGCGTCAATCGGCTTGCTATCGTCGAACTCCGCACCGATTTGTGAAAGCAACTGAGGAAGCGAATAGGTCGTCCCCCGAATGGCAAGGCTCTGCGCGCCACTCCCCAATGGCCCAAAGCGGCCCTCGATTCCATCGCGGTCTCCGAGCGCGTTCATCATTATCACGCTTTACTCTGCTTTACTCTGCCGGGAACTCAGACCTTATCGCCAGGCAACCCGGGAAAACGGAACTGCATGCTTCGGAGGGATTCGTAAAACGCGTCGTCGCCAATCCACTCGGCAACGTGGGCGCGCGTTTCGGCGACGAAAGTAAAGTTCGCGTCGAATTCGTGGGCCACGACTCGCTGGTCCTGCCCGTCGTAGTAGCGGACGCAGAAATGCCCTTCGGAGACCACTTGAATATCGATCGGCCAGCTATCTTCAAACGCCAGGTCCATTCGCGCAAGCAGGGTCTCGAGGTCGTATTCCGCGTCCCCGATGACAACGGAATCCTGGCCGCTGCCCAGCTTTCCGAAGCGGCTCTCGATCAGAGGCCGTCCTCGCAAGTCAGACATATCCAACTCACACTTCCGCGGGCGCTTCGTGTGGCCGCTTAAAAACCATGTGGACGCCGATGGTTCCGTAAGCGACGCCATCCTTATTGGGCGCGATCAATGGGACCGAGCTTACCAGTTCCCATCCGTCCGCGCCGGCGCCGTTGATCCACGAATCCAGGCCGCTGACCATGCCCTCTTCGGTCTCGCTGAAAACCACCATGCGATCAAAATATTCCCACTGCATCGTCTCACTCCTTCTCTGTCCTACGGTCCTCGCCAGGTAAATGCGCTTTTAGAGCTGGTTTCATAAATGCCTTTCAGTTCGGAGGCGCGTCCCGCAGGGGCTAAAGCCCGCATTCTTTCAGGTCCTCAGCGGCACGGCTGAAGCCGTGCCCCTTCAAAACAAAGTCAAAACCAGAGTTTCCCGCAACCTGTGCGGCCGTGCCCTACCCAAGACCGATTTGTGAAACGGCTACGCATTTTGAGCCTTGCCGCAGTGTTCGGCCAGATAAGCCGCCGTGACCGTCAGCACCTCCTGGTTAAACTTAAGATCCATGTGGTTGAACCAGCGCGGCAGGTAACGGATGAATCCGTTCTCATGCTGAACCTCGGCGTGCAGGTCACTCGTGACATAGCGCAATTCGGACTTCGAAAGGCTGGCCTTCAGTCCCTTTGCGCCCTCGAGAATGGCGGGGATATCGCGCTCGGCATAAAGCAGCAGGCAAGGACGATCGTGGGGCGCCACGGGACCAAGGGCATCGAGCAACTCCAACACATACCCCGGATACGGCTCGCGCACAGCGGGACTGGGGAAAGTCTCAAACATCCACTTGCCTTGCGGCGAGACGGCCGCAACCACCGAGGGCGAGATAGCCACCATGCAATCCGCGGAAGACATCAATGCCAGCCTGCCTCCCAAGCTGATGCCCAGAGCCGCAGCCTGGCCGAAGCGGCGTACGTAGCGAATCGCAGACTCGACCTCGTCGCGCATCCCCGGACCGATGGCGGCGTGATTCTCGCCGTGGCCGCAGAGGTCGATTGCCAGCGCGGCTATACCAGCCTCTCCGAGGGTGACGGCGAGGCCGAGCATGTGTTCCTTCGCCGCGCCATAGCCAGGGATCAGGACCGCGCCGCCGTGCGCAGAGTCCGCAGTAACGTCCGGCGTAAGAAGATAGGCAGGGATGTTGTGACCGTCTGTGGCAGCCAATGTTGTGATGCGCTCGAGGTTCATATCACCTCTCCCAGTACGGCCGTGCCACGATTTTCCGAGCCTAGATGCCTCACAGTTGCAGAATGAAAGATTGTACCGGACTAGTGCGGATAATTCACGTTTTTGAAGAGAAGAGAAGCCTCCCGCATACTACAACACAGGGTTTGATGTTCCCGGATATTTTTCCCAAGCTCGTGGTGGTCCAGTTTGAGCGCCAGGTCGGTCGAGAGTCGCTAGCCTGCAATGGCGTTCCGGGGGCAACGTCTGGCACGATGCGGAGAATCTAATTTAATAGCGGTGAATCAAATAATAGTAGGGACGGGGCTGAGAACCCGCAGTGCACCCGTCCAAAGGAGGCGTTTATGGCCGCGATTCTAGTGGATGAATGGATGAGCTCGGACGCCGTGGAGGAAAGATACGTCATTGCCAAGGCCGGGGCCCAGAAGAAAGTGGATGACTGGATGAGCCCGGATGCCGAGGAGAAATCCGCCATCGCCAAGGCCGGGACGCAGAAACAAGTGGATGACTGGATGAGCTCGGACGCCGAGGAGAGCGCCGTCGAAGAACGCAAAGCTAACTAAAGCAACATCAAATTCAGAAATCGAATGTCCGATCGCGGTTCAAGGGGCGACGGTGTTCAGCCAGCCCAAAACCTTATCGCTCAACACCGGCTCGTAATTCTCAAAACCGTGGCCCGCGCCGTCAATGCTCACCAACACGGCCGCGGACCCGGCGGGCGCCGCCATCTGCAAGCGCTTGCCGACGTCCTTTTGGATGAGTTTGTCGGCCGTCCCTTGAATGATGAGAATCGGATTCTTGACTTTGGCAAGGTTCTGGTAGGGGTTGGAGAGCCGCTCCGGACCCCGTAAACTCAAAAGATAACGAGCGCTGTAGAGTGCCTTGCCTATGGGGCCGAGGTCGATGAGCATCAGTTCCTCTTCCCGCCCGCTTCGCTGTAGATTCAACGCTTCGTCGACAGTGGCCTGCGCCTTCTCCTTGCCAAATTGCCACACGTTCCACTCAAAGAGATCGCCGACACCGCTCACCAGCACCGTGGCTGCGATGTCCGGGTCGCTGCTGGCGGCCTGGTAGTAGAGGACGCGATTGGTGCCCATGCTTTGTCCGAGCAAAACGATGCGCTTGTGGCCGAGCTCGTGCAAGTAGGCAGCGCCGGCTGTAATATCGGCCTGGTTGTCGGTAAATGAAGACTTCTTGGGACCGGCATCGTGGTCGCGCATGTTCAATGCGAGTGCGTCGTAGCCAGCGTGGGCCGCGGCCTCGGCGAGTTTGGGGAAGTAGGCCTCATAGAAGTTGCCGGCATAGCCGTGTACCAACAACAGGGCGCTCGCACGCGGCTTCGAGGCATGGAAAACGATGCCCTGCAGGCGCACACCATCCGTGGCGCGCAAGGTCACCAGTTCGGAGGAACAAGCTCCGCCGGTCGCAATGCCCCCAGTCACAATACTCGAAGAGGGCGCCTGCGCCACTGACCATGCGGCCCACAGAAGAAGCGCGGTGCGCAAGAATAATCTGCGAAGTGCGCACATCGCTAAGGCCCCCGATGAGCTAGGAGCCTGTGGAGAAAGTCGGGCCCGCAGCGGAACAAGAAACTTTTTATGAATTGTCATCCCGAGCGAAGCGAGGGATCGGCATCTTGCGGCGGACTGCAGATCCCTCGCTTCGCTCGGGATGACAAAGACTGGTAAATTGGGAGTTGAACGGCGGATTCTCACTTTCACCACGGGCTCCTAGGACTTGTCCTCCGTCACAACACCGGCCTGCTTCAGCTTGGCTTCAAGTTCAGCCAAGCGCGCACGGAGGGCCTTATCCCGCTCCCAACGCGCGGTGACATCCTGCATGGTGGCGGCTATGCCCAGGACGCGTCCGTCGGCATCCTTGAGCATCACGACGTTGAATTCGATCGAGATTCGCCGGCCGTCCTTGGTGGAGGCGGGGACAGCGAGAACGCTCTGCCCGTACTTGGTGACCCCGGTTTCCATGACACGGTCGTAGCCCTCCCAGTGACGCGGCCGGTGCTTCTCGGGGATGATCATGTCCATGGACTTGCCGATGGCCTCGCCGGCAGTCCAGCCGAACATGGTCTCCGCACCCGCATTCCACAAACGAATGATGCCCTTCCGATCGCCAAATACAATGGCGACTGAGCTTTGATCCACAATGCCTTCGCAGAGCGATTGGTGAGTGAGGACGTCAGTCATTGGCAACTCCAGGGAAATGCAGAACGAATAATACAGTCTTATAGCCGTTTCCCGGCGGAGAAGTAAACCAGAATTTCCGTGCTGCCCTGCGCCGCGGAGCGAACGAGATTTTCAGAAAGTAGCCAGGGATGAGCGGGCAGCGGTAGCAGGCTAATGTGCCTTTTGCGCGGCCACCTGCTTGGCGTAAGCAACCAAGGCATCGAAGCGGGGATCATTGTGGAGCGGACTGAGCAATGGATCTGTTTCGATCCCCAAATCCATCCTGGGGTGCAGCCCGTGATCGATCGCATTGCGCAAGTTCCATAGGGCTTGGTCCACCTGTCCGCGCCGCGCTAGAATGCAAGCCAGACTATATCTGGTTACAGCGGTCTCCGGCTGGTCAGGACCGAGGACCCGTTGCTCCAAATCCAGCGTTTCGGCGTATAACTTTAGGGCTTCCTCGTCTCGGCCCATGTCTCTTTCTATATCAGCCATATTGATCATAGAACTTATAGTTCCCAAGTTCTCGCGGCCGAAGACTCTGTATTGAATCTCCAGTGTCTCTCGCTCCAACTTCTCTGCCTCGGCTAGTCGGCCTGCCGCAGCAAGTTCAACTGACAGGTTATCCATTGTGACGAGCGTATTGAAGGCCTCTGGACCAAGCATACGCTTCTTCTGGTCTAACACTTGTTGACTTAAATTGACCGCTTCCGCGTATTTACGTTCCTCGCACAGTATAGCCGCCAGGTTGTCCATCGTGCTCAGCGTGTCATGATCGGCGGGGCCGAGAACACGCCGCTGCATTTCAAGCACCTTTCGCTCGAGGCTCTCTGCTTCAGAAAGATGGCCCTTCTGGAAAAGCGTCCATCCCAGATCCTGCATGATATTAAGCGTGTCCCTGTGTTCCTCACCAAGCGCAGATCCGCTAACCTTAATGCCGCGTTCGAACAGGGACTGAGACTCCGGGTAAAGTCCCAGATTCATGTATGCCCTTCCCATCACGTGCATCATTCGACTCTGAAGTTCTGGATCCTTGGCCAGACCAATCTGGATATCCTTCGATGCTTTGTCGAGTACTTCTTGTGCTGTAACCTTACTGCCGATCCTCTGGGTTGGATCCGAGACCTTAAATATGCCGGTCATAAACTCGGCGATGCGATCGGCGCGATCGCGCTCACGCCTGGTCTTGCGCAACTGAATGTTCTGCATCACCACAAAAGCGATCAGCAGCACAACCGCCGCCGCGGCCACACCAACTCCGAAGCGATGGCGCCGAATAAACTTGTGTGCGCGATAGCTGGCGCTCGGCGGCCCGGCAGAAACCGGCTGGTCGTGCAGGTAGCGTTGCAGGTCGCGCGCCAGGTCAGAAGCCGAACCGTACCTCCTGGAGCGATCCTTCTCCAGCGCCTTGATCGTGATCCAGTCCAGATCGCCACGCAGACGCCGCTCCAGCGACTCAGGCGTCTCCTTGCGTCTTTCCGCCGAATCTTTCGCGGACGGACCCAAAGACTTGAGTTTCGTGCTGGGGCGCGGCGGCTCCTGCTTGCATATCTTCCGCAGCATGGCTTCTTTTCCCGCCGCTCGCAGCTCGTGCGACCCGATGGGCAGTTCGCCCACCAGCAATTCGTACAGAATCACCCCCAGCGAGTACACATCGGTGCGAGTGTCAATGTTGGGCTCGTTGCGGTCGGCCTGCTCCGGACTCATGTAGTCCGGCGTGCCCAGCATCGCTCCCGCTTCCGTAAACAGAGTCATCTCGGTGAGCTGCTGCCCCATCGCCTTGGCCAGCCCGAAGTCAATGACTTTGGGCACAGGCTTGTCGTCAACTTCACCCACCAGCACGTTGGAGGGCTTCAGATCGCGATGGATGATCGCCTTCTGGTGCGCATGATGCACCCCCTCGCACACCTGCATGAACAAGCCCAGGCGTTCCTTAATCGTGAGCCGATGCTTGTCGCAATAGTCGATGATGGGAAAGCCATGCACATACTCCATTACGAAATACGGCCGGCCTTCCGGCGTGGCGCCCGCCTCGAAAACCTTGGCGATGTTCGGATGCTCCATCAAAGCCAGAGCCTGCCGCTCCGAGTCGAAGCGCGCCACCACCGCCCGCGTATCCATTCCTGCCTTGATCAGCTTCAGGGCAACCGTACGATGAATGGGCTCAATCTGCTCGGCCCGCCAGACTTCGCCCATGCCGCCTGCGCCCAACATCTTGGTTAGCCGATAGGGGCCGATGACAGTGAACGATCTCTGGACTGCACTCTGGCTCAGAGTCGTGTCATGGGGAGTGTCAGGCATGCATCTCTCCACCTGTAAAGAGCTTGCGAAGAAGCAACACTCGAGCGTACCCAGAGAGCTGTGGCCGCAGCGGCTGCCGAGCTTTGCTCGGCTTGGACGGCCGGGGGCGGCCGTCCCTACACGAGTATTATTTTATTGCGGGCTGCGGAGCCGCGGGTTCTTTCTGCTTCAGTACGCGGCGCAGCAGCTTTCCTGTGGCTGTGCGCGGGAGCTCGTTTACGATCACGATTTCGCGCGGCAGCTTATAGGTCGCAATCTTGCCCTTGAGGAAGCCGAGCAGATCGTCGGGGGTCAGGGTTTCCCCAGCCTTCAGCACTACAAATGCTTTGGCAATTTGACCGCGCACTTCGTCGGGCACTCCTATGACGCCGACGTCGGCCACGGCGGGGTGGGTGGCAATGGTGACTTCAATCTCCTCCGGTCCGATGCGGTAACCCGAACTCTTGATGATGTCGTCCTCGCGCGACACGAACCAGAAGTAGCCATCCTCATCGACATATACGAAATCACCGGCCAGATTCCAGCCCTCGGCGGTGATGGCACGTTGCTGTTTTTCGGGATCGCGCCAATAGACCGTACCCGTGGGTCCGCAAGCCACAAAGTGGCCGATCTTGCCGGCGGCGGCTTGCTTCCCCTCTTCATCGATAACCTTCAACTGGTAGCCCGGTACGGCCTGGCCGAAGGAGCCAGCCTTGACCTTACGGCTGACCACGTTCGAGGCGAAAACGTACATCATCTCCGTCGTGCCCAGCCCTTCGAAGATCTCCAGCCCAAATTTTTCCTTCCACGCGTGATAGGTCGGGGCAGTCAGGCTCTCGCCGCCGCCGGTGCAGACGCGCAGGCTGCTGAGATCAAATTTGGTTTTCGCGTCCGGTACCTGCAACATCTTGCGGTACGCGGTAGGGGCAAGAGTCAAGATCGAGACGCGATGCTTCTGTATGGTGTCGAACATCTTCTCCGGGTCGAACTTGGCGATGAGCGAAGCAGCCGCACCGAAACGGAAGGGAATGGTCGCATAACTGGAGTAGCCCGCTCCAAACGCCAGGGGAGCGGACCCACCGACAACGTCGTTTTCCGTGACTCGCCAGCCATACTTCCCGAAGCCGTCGGGCACGATCAGCAGTTCCTCCACAAAGTGGACGGTCCCTTTCGGGCGTCCGGTTGTGCCCGACGTGTACATCAGCAGACCCACGTCTTCGCGCTTGCGGAGCACTGGATCGATGTTCGGATTGCCGGACTGCACCAGTTCGCCGTAAGGGAGAAATCCCTTGGCCTTCACCTCGGCGACATCGCCCCCGATGACGATGATGTGCTTGACCGTCTGAAAGTTCTCGCGCGCGCCCTCGACTTCGCCCAGAAGCGCAGCGCTGACGATGATCGCCACCGCCTCTGAGTCGTTGGCCACGTGAGCGATCTCGTGACGCGAGAACAGGGGTGACGTAGGAGTGCAGACCGCTCCCAACTTAAGGATCGCGAAGTTAGCGACCAGGGCCGGCGGTATGTTAGGGGTCCGAAGAACGACGCGGTCGCCTTCCTTCACTCCCAGTTCGCGGAGCGCGCTGGCGAACTTGCTGGCTTGAGTAAGAAGCTGGCCGTAGGTAATCCGTTGGTCCTCGAAGAGCACAGCGGTGCGATCACCCCGACCGGCAGCGACGGCTTTGCCCAGGAGTTCTTCGGTCGAGTTGAACCTTGGAGCATAGGTCGCGAACTCCGGCAGGGTGTAGACACGTTTCGGCCAGAACTCGCGTGGAGGTAGGTACTCAGCCATCTTGGAATTCTCCTTATACCAATTACTTGGCTACCGGGGTTGCGGCAGTCTCAGCGACCAGATCCTCCAGAGCCTGCTCCACGCGGATCGTACCGCGCTTGGCATCGGTCCGCGGGAAAGCGATTACGGGATAGCGGTCGCCTTCGAATACCAGCAGCGCGGGGACAGTGGTTCCAAAGTCCTCCACCAGCGCGCCTTTGGCGCCGAAGACCGGGCGCACGCTCGCATCCGGGCCGCTGACCGTTTTGTGATAGATGGGGAACCGGTCCTTGATGCCGGCAACGTCGACGGCCTTGCGAATCCGCCCCCGCACCCTGGAGATCCTTTACCAGTTGCAGGGCGCGCTTGATGTCGCACGGAAACATCTCGCCCGGCTTCTGCGCGGAGCTATAGTAGAACTCCACTCGCTTGGCACGGGCAGGGCCGCTGGCTGCGACTGCGGCCTTCGCGGCCACCGGTTCGGGTGGCACATACGTCTTACCGCTGGCCTCGAAGACGTCACACTCCGTCCAGCCTTGCAGTGTGATCGACAATGTGAACGGCCATTCGCGCTTCACACACTTGCCGAGGTAGGCCTTTTGAATGTTGGGATCGAGCGCGGGACGCAAATGCTTGCAGCGAACGCACAGGCATTCAGTGTTGTAGTTAGCCATTCTTGCCTCCAGTTAATCCTTTCACCGAGCTCCGGCAACGATGAATTTCGGTTTGCTGCCGATAAGGTCTTCCTTCTTCAGCGGATGACCGCTGAGGATCTTGCCTCGTACGTTACGTTCCATGGCGATGGGTTTACAAACCGCATCCTTGCGGGCGCGCGGCGCGGAACGGGTCAGTCCCGGACCGGAAATAGGAGAATTGTCCGGCTTCTCGGCGAATCCGGGCAACAGGTCAGCCGTACCAGTGCCTTCCTTGGGCCCGGTCACGCACGCCCCGCCCACGGTTTCAATCTGCCAGATCGTACCGCACCCGGCGCACTTAGTCGTGCCCTTAAAGTTCCAGAAAGGATAAGGATCAAGGAAATTCTTGGTACTACACTTCGAGCATGTGAGCAGCATCGTGCATCTCCTCCATCAAATAGTCTCTTGATCTTCCAGCCGCTTGATATCCGCGGGCGTCAACCCAGCCAACTCGCTGAAGATGCGCTCGTTGTCGGCGCCCACCGGCTTCAGCGCCCACTTCGTGCGCGGTGGCGTTGCCGACATCTTGTACGCCGGCCCCTGGTGCAGCAGTTCACCGTAGGTCGGGTCATCTATCCAGCGAACGGCTCCGCGCTCGTTCCAGTGCGGATAGTTGGCGACCTCTTTCGCGTTCCACACCGGCTGGTTGATGATGTTGTTGGTGTCCATGATCGCGGCTACCTGTTCCTTCGTCTTGTCGGCCGCCCACTTTTCCAGAACCGGATCAGTCTCCATCGACTCTCGGGTTTAATGCGGATGTCCTTCTTCGCGTACTTCGTGGCCAGGGTGGTATCGCCAATCGCCTTGCACAGGCGGGCGAAGTCCGTGTCCTCGGATGCGCTGATTAGGATGTAGCCTTCTTCCAGTCCTGGGGGTTCTCGGACTGGGGGTATGAGGACTT
>CAWCRQ010000071.1:0-28309 GCA_963797885.1 uncultured Acidobacteriaceae bacterium
CTTTGGACATTTGTATTCTGCCAGCAACTCGCGGCAGTGCTTGATGAGTGCCGCTTCGGTGGCGCCATGGCGTTCGTGCAAGACCACGGCCGCCGCCACTTCTTCGCCCAGCGTGGGATGCACGCAGCCAAACGTGACCGCCGCCGCGACCGCGGGATGCCGGAGCAAAATCTCATCGACTTCGTGGGGCGCGATGTTCTCGCCTCCGCGGATGATGATGTCTTTGATCCTGCCCGTCAAATGCAAATAGCAGTCTTCGTCGAGCAGTCCTTCGTCGCCGGTGCGAAACCATCCATTCACAAAAGCATGAGCGTTGGCCTCGGGATTGTTTGCATATCCACGAAACACATTGGCTCCCTGAATGGCGACTTCGCCGCGCTGGTTTGTTCCGAGGTGATTGCCCTCCTTGTCCATGATGGCGATGCGAAGCCCGGCACCCACGCCCACGGAACCTGGCTTCCGATGGCGCGGGGGTAAAGGATTCGAGGTCATCTGGTGGGCAGCTTCCGTCATTCCGTAGGCTTCGACGAAAGGCACGCCAAAGACGTCCTCCATCTTGTGTATGAGTTCTGGCGACAAGGGCGCGCTGCAGGACCGTATGAAGCGGAGAGAGGCAGCTTCTACGGCCTTGTGGTGGGTACGGTTGAGTACAAGCTGATGCATCGTGGGCACTCCCGAAAACCAGGTCACGCGATGTTCTCGAACCGTCCGCCAGAAAGAAAGCGCGTTGAACTTTAGGGGAACAACCACGACACCCCCGGAAAGCAAAGTGGCCATGGTTGAACCAATCAAACCATGAATGTGGAATAGCGGCATGACACACAGCGAAACATCTGCCTCGGAAAGCGCGTACGTGTTCGCGATATTTGCCGAGGATACGGCCAGGTTGTAATGACGCAGCGGAACCCGCTTCGGCCGCCCCGTGCTGCCGCTGGTGTGCAGGATTAGGGCAATGTCGTCAGCCGTGGGCTCGGTTGCGGAAACACCGGTGGCGGCATCCAACAAGTGAACGTTGCCCTGGTCGCTCATTTCCACCGAGAGCACCGGGATCTTGCGGTCCGCGGCGGCGCTGCGCACGAATTCCGCGCCTACCGCGGGGCAAAGCAAAATGCGGGCATTGGTGTCACCGAGGAAAAAATGAAACTCCTCATAGGGATACGCCGGGTTCAAAGGGGCTGCGGTTCCAGCGATGGCGGCGGCGAGAAAGCTCACAATCGCAGGCAATCCGTTGGGCAATGCAATCGCTACCGCATCGCCACGGCGAATGCCCGCGGAGGCCAACGCGTTCGCCATGGCCAAAACCTGCTGCCGCAGCGAATCATAGGTGACACGGATTCCAAGCTCGGGAACGATAACTGCCGTGTGACTGTCGGCGAAATGTAACACGTCAAGAAGAGTGTGTACGGACTTCAGTGTCATTCGTTATTTCCTCTGCCCTCGCGGTCCCTGGATGATTGCGAAATCCTGTCTGTTGTTCACGAAAAACGTTCACGAAAACGCTCACGAAAAACGTTCAGGAAACGAAAAGAATGTCGCCGCCCTCTCCAGCCCTGTCGTCACGCGCGCGGGAAAGTTCCCATAAATCTAGATCGCGTAGCCCTCTGCGCTCAGGATCTTTCCGAACTCTCTCAGGAAAAACTGCACGTTATCCTCGGTGGCCAACGGGCCCATCACGCCAATGCGGAAGACTTTGCCGGCCAGCGGCCCAAAACCGCCGGCGATTTCAATGCCCGGTTCCTCCAACAGGCGTCTTCGCACTTTCGCCTCGTCAACACCTTTTGGAACACACACCGTGTTCACGGTCGCAATTCGATGCTCCTCGGGAACGGGATTGCGTAGACCCATCGCTTCTATGCCCTTGACAAAGGACCTATGGCAACGGCGATGACGCTCCCAGCGGTTCTCAATTCCTTCCTCGGCGATGACCAGCAGCGCCTCGCGTAAAGCGTAGAACATGGAAATCGGCGCAGTGTGATGATAGCGGTGCGATTTCGCGGAGTAGTCGTGAATCAGCTTGAGGTCAAAATACCAACTGCGTACCGGAGAAGTACGAGCGCGCAACCAGTCCATGGCCCGCAGTGAAATAGCCATCGGAGACAAGCCCGGTGGACAGCTCAGCCCTTTTTGTGTGCAACTGTAGCCGACATCGATACCGGTTTGGTCGAACTCCACCGGCACTCCGCCGAGCGAGGTGACGCAATCCGCGATGACCAGAGCGCCCACATCGTGAGCGGCGGCACAGATGGCTTCGCCCGATTGCAAGGCTCCGGTCGATGTCTCGGCATGAACATAAGCCACAACCTTGGGCTTCTCGCGACGGATGAACTCTCTAGCTTCATCCGGCGTGTAGGTCTCACCCCAAAGCTTCTCGAAGCGTACGACGTTGGCGTCGTGGCGCTTCGCCATCTCCGCGAGCCGATCGGAGAAATACCCATTTGCGAACACCGCGAACTTGGCTCCGCGCTCCACGAAGTTCGTAACCGCAGCTTCCATGCCCGCGCTGCCGGAGCCGGAAATCACTAGGGTGATGCCGTCGTTGGTTCCGAAGGGGGCTTTGAGCAATTGCTGGACGTCTCCCATCACCTGGATGAAGTAGGGGTCGAGGTGCCCGACAATCGGCTTCGACAGCGCCTCGTAGACCCGCGGATGAACCATGCTGGGGCCCGGCCCGAACAGATAGCGGCGAGGCGGTTGCAGGGCGGGGAAATGAAGTGCAGAACTTGCCTGTTCTATGGCGCTCATAGTCCTCGTTTCTCTTCAGAGATAGTTAGATTTTACGGCACGGAGAGGACAATCTCCAGAACCCCACCCGAAATGTGCCGATAAAGATGCGATGCAGTTTGGCAGGGAGCACCGAGCCGCAAGCGCCGCCGATTTAGGCTGACCGGACCTTTGGGCGGAAGAATTCAAGTTGCTCGAGACTTGTAACCAGAAAAACTGATCGACAGATCAATAGAATTAATTCATCAGGTGCGCGCCAGGTCCGGCGCAGCTGAGCCCTATTGCAAATCTTTCAGTTTCTTTTTCAAGGCTGCGAGCAGTGGGGGAGGCAGCGCGGCATAGCCTTCCTGGACTGCAAACTGCTGGCCATCCGTGTACATCCAATTCAAGAAATCGCTTAACGCGGCGGCGCGAGCGGGTTCCGACGATAGGGGTCGCAGGTAAATCCAGGTGAAACTGGTAATGGGAAAAGCATCCGCTCCGGGTGTGTTGATCAACGAGGCGGAGAAGCCCTTCCAGCCGGGCGCCTCGGCCGCCTGACATGCCGCGGTCATGCTCTCGGTGGAAGCTTTAACAAACTTACCGGCGCGATTCTGCACCGCAGCTTGGGGGATACCGCCCTTCACCGCATATTGATACTCCACGTAGCCAATGGAGCCGGGGCTGTTTTTCACCTTGTCTGCCATATCGGAACTGCGTTCCGCCCACACCCCAACCGGCCACTTGGGGGAGGGGGTGACTCCAATTTGGGCGCGAAACTTGGAACTCGCTTTGGAGAGAAAGTCGGTGAAAACGTAGTTGGATCCCTTTCCTGCGGGGCGGTTGATCACTTGGATCGGAAGATCCGGCAGAGCAATCCCGGGATTGAGCTTCACGATTTGTGGCGCATTCCACGTCTTCACCTCGCCGAGGTAGATCCCGGCCAGTACTTCCCCCGAAAGCCGGAGCTCCTGGTGGATTTCGGGAAGATTGTAGATGGGAACGATCCCGATGATCACCACCGGCAGTTCGATCAAGCTGCCCTCTTTCCGCTCCTTCTCTGTAAGCTGAGCTTCCCCGGCGGCAAAGTCGCCCGCACCGTGTGAGATCTGCTTGATCCCTTCGCTGGTGCCGACCGGGAGGTAGCGCATCTGAATGTTGGGGTTGCGCTTGTACTCCTGTGTCCACCGGTTGTAAAGAGGCGCCGGGACAGTCGATCCGGACCCCACCAGGACAATCGCGGTTTGGGCATGGGCAGGAGCAGGAGCGCTGCCCAGCCCGACAGCAAGAAGGGACAACAGCCAGATATGCGAGGGCCAACCGCGGTTAGAACCTCGCTGCGCAATGCTCGACGCCGAAAATCTTGCGGGTACCTTCATCGTGGTCCTCCTGAATTGTGGCCGGACTGTCAAACGCATCCATCCCCCGACCACCGGACTAATGAAACTAGTTGATGACCGTAAGTTACCACCGCTTTGGAGTGAACTCAACGGTCGCATAACGAGTAGCTGTGTTGTCATACTAAGGCACGACCATCGCTCGCTCCCAACCCCCGCAAGCGACCATGCGCCCTGGCATTGAGCTTCTACCGCGCCAGTGCGAGCTTAGCAGCCCGAGGTGAAAATCTGATTTGTATCAGGGCACGCCTTCAGGCGTGCCGTAAGTGCCATGTTATGAATGCGCCTTTAGGCACTGGTTCTTGGCGCTGGAGTTTCACCACAGGCTGCTAACGGAGGGAGGTGCTGACCAACGGCTGGTGTTAAGATGCTGAACGTCCGGACGCGCCGCGAATCGCGCTATGCACTCGTACCCCCCAGGGATCGCCGGATAGTACCGCGAAAGCCGAACCGACGTATGTCGCACAATTATGTCGCACAGTGAGGTTGAATCTTTAGCGCGTGAACTGCTGTCCGCGTATGAGACAGGCGAGATGGTCGCTATCCCTCCCTCGGGGCGCCCCGGTTTCGACCTCAACACGGCTTATGAGGTTGAAGCAACACTCAAGCAGTTCCGCGAAGCTGGTGGACACAGAGCCGTCGGCCGCAAGGTTGGTTATGCCAATAAAGCCATGTGGCGTGTGCTCAAACTTGAAACTCTGGTTTGGGCCCACATGTACGACGACACGGTGCATTACAGTGACCGCAACTCCGCCACGCTGACCATCGCACATCCCCGTTCGCTGAAGATCGAGCCCGAGATCGTTTTCGGTTTGAAACAACCGATCGTTACTGAAGGCGCTGCAACCCCCGATGCCGCCGCTGCGCTCGCATCCACGGATTGGCTGGCAGTGGGATTCGAAATCATTGATTGTCCCTTTCCGGAATGGCAGTTTCAGCCCAGTGATTTCGTTGCATCCTTCGGACTCCATGCTGCACTCGTGATCGGAGAGCGAGTCGAGGTGCGACAAGACTTGGGGCCCGACGGCATCGCCGCGCTCGTGGACGAGCTGCCGCGATTTAAGGTGCGCATGTCGAAAAAAGGAGAGTTGGTGGAAGAAGGATCCGGCAGGAACTCCTTGAGGAGCCCCGCCTTGTGCCTGGCGGAACTCAGCGCCGCCATCATGCGGCGATTCCCAGCCGAGCCCTTGACCGCTGGGGAAATCGTCAGTTCCGGAACGCTCACGGCCGGACATCTGACCGACAGGGGCGATCTCTGGACAGTTGAACTCGAGGGGCTGTCGCTGCCGCCGCTGACACTGCGCCTAACTTGAATCTAATCTATAGGAAAAACAAAAATCCATTGCAGAGGACGGCAAGGATGGACTGGCTTCTCACGTTGCGTGAAACTCCCTGAAGTGCACCTCGTCCGTTTTCGCTCGTAAAACGGGCATTTCGGGTAATATTAGTTTGTCGCTCGACACAAATGTATGCGCCGAGCTTGTTCAAGTTGGCTTTGAGAACGTCTTAACCCTGCTTCGTGTGAAACAGAGCACGCAACCACATCCGAACGGCAATATCACTGATGGAGCGACGAACGCCATCATCCCTGGAGGCGGAAAATGTTAGTCGGCACTGAAAGCCAGGAAACGACAATCACGACAATGACGACGTTCGACCAGCAGGTCGAGGCCGCCAGGCAATGGTTCACCAGCCCCCGGTTCGACGGGATCGTCCGTCTCTACTCCCCGCGCCAGGTGGCCGAGCAGCAGGGCACGATTTCCGGCGACTACTCCGTTGCGCGACGGGCAGCCGAGGAGTTCTACCCACGGTTGCGCGAGCTCTTCGAACAGCGCAAGCAGATCACTACCTTCGGTCCCTATTCGCCAGGCCAGGCGGTGATGATGAAGCGTATGGGGATGGAAGGCATTTATCTGGGCGGCTGGGCGGTGTCCGCCCGGGGATCGCTGGCCGAGGATCCGGGTCCCGATCTGGCCAGCTATCCGCTCAGCCAGGTGCCAGACGAGGGCGCCGGACTGGTGCGGGCGCTTCTCACTGCCGACAAGAACCAACACTTCGCGCGCGCGCGGATGACCGAAGATCAGCGCAAGGCGACCCCGGTCATCGACTATCGCCCTTTCATCATCGCCGACGCCGACACCGGTCACGGTGGTGACGCGCATGTACGCAATCTGATCCGCCGCATGGTCGAGGCCGGGGTGCCCGGCTACCACATCGAAGATCAGAAGCCGGGAGCGAAGAAGTGCGGTCACCAGGGCGGTAAGGTGGTTGTGGCCGAGGACGAGCAGATCAAGCGCCTCAACGCTGCCCGCCTGCAGCTCGACATCATGCGGGTCCCGGGCATCGTTGTGGCCCGAACCGATGCCGAGTCCGCGACCTTCATCGAGAGCCGGAGCGACGAGCGCGACCAGCCCTTCATCCTCGGCGCCACAAGCGTCGGCCTACCCAGCTACAAGGCTGGCTATCTAGCGATGTTGCGGAAACTCTTCGAACTGGGCGTCGAAGAGGTCCGCGGTCACTTGCTTTTTGCCCTGTCCGAGGCCGAGTACGCGGCGGCCTTCGCGTGGCTGGAGCGCGTCGGAATTATGTCGATGATCGCCGAGAGTGCCCCGGCTCTGAGGGACGCGTCGGCGACCGAGCTCGATGCAGCTCTCGACAGGCTAGACACGCGCTATGTGGACATCTGGCGAGCGGAAGCCGGGCTGATGACCTTTGGGCTGGCGGTCGCCGAGGTGTTGGAGTTCCGCGCCGCCGAGGGCGACCGTTTCGACATGACCGTCGAGCAATGGCTGGCGTTCTCAAAACGCGCGTCTTTCTACGAGGTGCGCGAGCGAGCCAAGGCAATGGGCATCCGCGTGATCTGGGATTGCGAACTGCCCAAAACTCCCGAAGGCTTCTATCACATCCAGGCCGGGATCGATTACGCCATTGCCAAGTCGCTGGCCGTGGCGCCTTTCGCCGACATACTGTGGATGGAAACCAAGACGGCCGATCTCGAAGAGGCCAGGAAGTTCGCGCACGCCATCCACGCGCAATATCCCGACAAAATGCTGGCGTACAACCTCTCGCCGTCGTTCAGCTGGGACACCACGGGGATGAGCGACGAGCAGATGAAGCGCTTCCCCGAGGAACTCGGGAAACTCGGCTTCGTCTTCAACTTCATCACCTACGGTGGCCACCAGATCGACGGCTTAGCTGCCGAGGAATTCGCGACTGCATTGAAGCAGGACGGGATGCTGGCGCTGGCACGTTTACAGCGCAAGTTCAGACTGCTGGAGTCGCCCTATAGAACGCCGCAGACCCTAGTCGGAGGACCACGTCTGGACGCCGCCTTGATGGCGTCGTCGGGACGCACCGCGGCGACCAAGGCGATGGGCAAGGGGTCGACGCAGTTCCAGCATTTGGTTCAGACCGAGGTCCCAACCAAGCTGTTGGAGGAGTGGCTCGCGGAGTGGAGGAATTACAGCGGCTATCCGGCGAAAATTCGCGTCCAGCTACGTCCGCACACGGCCGGTTCGGAACTCTTGGAATTGTGCCTGCTGGACGCGCCCAGCGGGGAAAAGCTGGCCAACGTAATCTTCGCCAACATCCAGGATCGTCGCGGCCGCAGCATCCTCTCGGTTCGCGACCAGAACACCGTCGCGCCGCTCCGCAAGAAGCGGCTGATGACGCTCAGTCAACTGTTCTTGATCCACCGCTACAATGCCAGCTCGGTGCACTACGTTACTCCCACCGAGGACAACCAGTTCCAGACGCAGAAGATGAAGAGCTTGGGAATCTTCTCGAACGTGAGCACCGAGATTGGGCAAATCATCGTAGCGAACGTCAGCCAGGAACGCGTCGCCGAACTGCTCAGGCCTGACCGTGTACTGCTCCTGGAGTTGATGAGTAAGGCATCGCCGGCATTGCAAGTCCAGACTTAGATACCAGCCCGGCGCTTTCATGAAAAGGCTGGCGAACTGGAAACAAGGCGTCATTATGAAAACTCAAACCCAAGAACTCAGGAAGGCCGAGCCTGTGGTGGCTTTGGTCCGCGACGATATTTTGCAGCAGTTCCCCGGCCTCTTCGGAACCAAGAAGGTGAAGGGGCGAGAAATCGACATCCAGGAGACGATCGCTTCACTCACGCGAGAGCTGGGTCCGGATATTGCTGCCGCCCTGACCGCGCGCCGGGTGCTCCTGCAATCTGCCGCGCCAGTGCGGGAGAAGTATGCCTGGCCGAAGTGGGACGAAACATTTGAGGATCCTGCAACGGGAAAGCCCTGGACATTTCGCCACATCGTCCAAGGCATGATTGACAATTTTCTCGGTAAGGAAAGCGAATGGCGCTGGCGGCTCAACGATGAAGTGCCTATCCCAAAGGACGCGCACCCACTAACCAATCCCGGGCTGGAGCTCACCGGCCCTTGGCATCCGCTGGACATGGCCTTCAACGCGTTGAATAGTCCAGCACCCATGAACATGCCGGACTTTGAAGATGCCTCTCCGCCGCATTTTCATCCTGATGGCACGCCGTCCACTCAGTCCGTGGGAATTTTCGCCGCCCTGCAGAACGCCAAAGAAATTCTCGAAGGCCGCTGGACCGACCGTCCCTACGAGGTGGTGAAGAAAGGCAAACGCCGCGCGTACAAGATCAATACGCCCGCCGCGAAGTGGCCCACCCGGTTTGCCCGGCCCGCCGGCCTGCACGTGCGCTATGACCACATTACTGTCGATAGCCAACCGGCCCCCGGTTTGATTGCCATCACGGTCCTCTGGCTCCTCAACAACTACGAGTCTCTCACCCGTGCGGGCACCGGGGTGTACTACTACATTCCGAAAATTCAGACTCCTCAGGAAGCTCTCATCGTGGAGAATCTCCTGGCACGGCTGGAAGGCATGATCGGCGTCCCGACGGGCACGATCAAGATCAAAGTGCTTTACGAGGAGGGAAATGCGGGCCGGTTCTTGCCGGTGATCGCCTGGGTCTTGCGGCGTCGGTTGCTGGGTACGAACGTGGGCCGCTGGGACTACCTGGGAAGCCTGATTGAGATGTGGAAGGACGACCCGCACGGCGTCTTTCCCGATCCGCAGTCGATCGGCATGGCCTTCCCGAACATGATTGCCTATCAGCGCTACAACGCGCTGATGATGCTCATGGCCGGCATGAAGAACGGCGAACTCAGCCAAGGTGCGCCCATCGGGGGCATGGCGGCAGTGATGATCTACCAAGCCAGCGATCCTTATGGACGTTCAAGGTATAACCCTCTGGCCCTGCGCGCAATGGTTGTCGACAAGCTGCGAGAACGTATGCTGGGGCTCATGTTTATACCAGAGAAGCCTATACCGGAGAAGCCTGCACCCGCAGCCCAACAACCTACCCTGGAAGACATCCTTGCCGGCCGAGTTATGGGCAAACTCTATGACGCCTATCGGCAAAGCTGGGTAGCCAGTCCGGAGCCGGCCTACGTGGCTGCCGGCAACACGCCTCTGCAGGTTCCTTTGACCAAGCTCCAAGCGATCCTCGATGCGCCCCAAGAAACGGTGGACGCGAATGGTAAACCGGTGGCAACCGTGGCCAGTGGTCTGCTTGACGCGGAGCGGCAGTTACTGCAATCCCGAGGCTTGTTGAGCCCACAGGGCAAGATCATGCCGCGGGTCATTGACAAGGGCACGTTGGACACGCCGGAAAAGATCTTCACGCCAGAACTTTGGCAAGCCATCAACGACGTGCCCAAAGGTGACGTCACGATTGAGCACATCCAGCACGCGTTCTACATGGCGGCGAACTACGGCTTCCAGATTCTCAACGGCAATTTCGCCGCAGCCATCGACGACTACGAGCTCAAGCTGCGCTTTATGAATGACCTCGCCACCTACCGCATTGATGTTTCGTGGTTGTGGAGCGTGGTCCAGCACCAAGCCGTTCTCACTAAGGACGGCTACCTCAAACGACCCGCCCTCACCGAGGATGGCGTTGTACCCGCTGCCAATGCAACTGAGGTCAAGGCAGGCGCCCGCGTTACCCCGGAGCTGTTCCAGAAATTGTGGGATTACCACAACGAATGGACGGCAGAGTTTTTCGCCGAGTTGGACCGCCACGGCGATCCCGGCCGCTTTGACCGCTCGAAAGCGCCCATCATCATGGATCTTTTGAAACGCCAGCTACTTTCACCGCGCTACATCCAGCACAGTGCCCGCGTGCTCTTCGTGGTGGCGCAGGCCAACCAGCAGCAACGCGCGCAGATTCTGGAGGCGATCTTCGATCTCTCCCGCGAAGAAGTCGTCAAGCGCGTTCAAGCCGGCACCTTGAACAAGAGCGCGTTAGGCGCCCACGACTACGTCTATGACATCTTCCCGGGAGTGGAACGAGAGCAGCGCCGGCCGGCACGAGGCCGGAAGTCGCCCATCAGCCGGTGATTGCGCCCTAGCAGCCCGAGGTGAAAGTCTGATTTGTATCAGGGCACGCCTTCAGGCGTGCCGTAAGTGCCAAGTGTATGAATGCGCCTTTAGACGCTGGTTCTTGGCGCTGGAGTTTCGCCACAAGGCTGCTTGGCGGGTTCGGTGAACACGGCTGCGCAGCGTGGCGTCGACCCACTCCCTAGACTGCGACCTTCCCCTCTGCGCATTAAGCCCTTTGCACTAGCCCACTTGGGCCGCGCCATAACGACTAAGAAATCTGTTATCTTTAAGCCACAGTGCGACCCTGCGGCCACCCCACCCGCATACTAACGGGTCCGTTTCTGGGTGACAACCGGTGTTTCTGGATAGGCTGCAATCCGGCTTCTTGCTGTTTCAAACACAGCAAGGATTGGTGCGCGTTGAACTTTCTCTCAAGCAACGCATTTATCTGCTCTGGACGTTTCGCAACTTTCGCCAGCTCTCCATCCCACTCCTGAACCCGCGCCAGCGCGCGCTGGTTAATGCCCTCTTCCGCAATAACGCGGGCGTCGTATCGCATTTGCACAGTCGAACGCTAGCGATCGGTGTAGTTGAAAATTTCGTGCCACCGCCGGTGCCGATCAGTGCTTCGCCGGCCCAGATACCGGTTCAGATAAAGGCACGGAGAGAAAAGGTGGTAGCGCTGCCCGCGCAAATCGCGCCCAAGCCTGACCCGGTCCCGTCCTCTTCGCGTAGATTCGCCTGGTCTAAGCTAGCGACGTCCAAACTTGCGATGTCCAAACTTGCAACGTCTAAACTTGCAACGTTCAAGCTGGAGACGTCCAAGCTGACAATGCCCAAGCTGACGACGGCCAAACTCGCAACGTCCAGGCTTGCAACGACCGGCGGCGCGCTGTGCCTCTGCATCGTTTCCGTGGTCGCATGGCATCGAATCGAGGGAATACCAAGCTCCCAAGCCCTCGATCAACCTCGGCTTCAGCCGATCAACATGATCGCCGTGCCGAATTCTCCCCACGTCGCAAAGCCAGCTGCGGCCATTGCCGAGAGCCCCACCGCCATCGCCCCGCCGGCAGCCGCCCAGCCCCTCGCTGCCCCGGAGGCTGCCGTCATGCCGGCTTCGATCAGCGCCGTCATCCCAGCTTCCATCCGAACGTCAATCCCAACTTCCATCCCCACTCCGAAGCGGGCGATTCGCGTCCACGATGCGGCTTCGGCTCCGAACCTCCCACTCTCCGGCCAAGACAGCGGTATCCAAGCCTCGAGAGCGCCATTGCATTTCGCATATCCGGTCAATCCGGATGCACGCGCTCAAGGGGTAGTCGCTTTGACAGCGCGGGTGGATTCTGCTGGCGCCGTGCGCACTGTTAGAGTCGTCTCTGGCAACCGTGCGCTCGCCGCAGCCGCAGTCCGCGCCGTTCGCCAATGGCGCTACCGCCCCTACGTCAAGGATGGCCAGCCCGTCGCGACGGAAACCAACATCGTCATTTCATTTATCTCAGACGACGCGATTTCCATGAGCTTCCCTCCCAGCATCCCGGCCACCCGCTAGCTTTGCATTATTCATGTGCGGAGCCAAGTTAACGAGTTTCTTCTTTTCGCTTAAGCGGATTCCCTTACAGGCTGCTGAAAAACTCAGGTTCGTATCAGGGCATCGCTTTAGCGATGCCGTAAGGCCTTCGAAATAACCGCCCCTTTTAGGGGCTGGGCATCGAAAACCGGCTCTTTTCGCAGCCTGCTATTCAAGGCCTTGAGCTTCAACGTAGTCCTGTGCCTGGCGCAGCACCTTGCGCTCGTTGCTGTAAGCAAGTTGGCTGCCCGCGTCGGCGAGGGGCACCCAGAGAGCTTGCTTGACTTCGATCCGCATGTCGGAAGCAAGGTTGTCGATTTCTCCGGAAACATAACGCATCAGGTAGAAGCTCACGATTTTAAAAACTCGTTTGCCATCGCCCCAGGTGCGGACGTAGACATACTTGTTGTCACAGAGTTTGGTGACGGGTTCGGCCACGATGCCGGTTTCTTCCTGCACTTCCCGAACCGCGGCAGCCTGCGGTTTTTCGCCCGCATCCACCAAGCCTTTGGGGAGGGTCAACCGAGCACGGTGGCGCTTGCGAGGCGTCTTTGCAGGTTTAGTGCTTTCTTTCGGCGGCTCATTTTTCTGTGGTTCAATCAGGGCGACGTGCCAGACTCTGGAGATCTGCCGCAGCACGACGCCGCCAGATGAAATTTCCCGTGGCATAACCTACACCTTATCGCGAATCTGACATTGCACTGTGACCGGACAGTGACCGGCGGCAACTGCCGAGCTGCGCTCGGCTTGGACGGCCGAGGGCGGCCGTCCCTACACGAGCGTCAGGAATTACCCAGCTTCCCAGTCTCGTGCTGTATTCGCTGCCACGCGCGTTCTACATGACGGGCCTGAGTGTTGGTTTGGCCGACGCAGAGCCGAAGGGTGAGCTTGCCATCGAGCTTGGTATGAGTGAGGTAGAGATCGCCGCTGCCATTCAGCCGGTCCATCAGCAGTTGATTGGCATGATCTTGATTAGCCTGATCTTGATTAATATGACCTCCCGCGCGCAACCGGAAGCAGACCAGGTTGAGCTGGGCAGGCGCAGCGAGTTCGAAGCGTGAATCGCTGCGCACCCAGCCGGCGAATTGCTGAGCCAGGCGCACGTGCTCGCGAATGTGGTGCTGCAAGCCTTCGATGCCGTAATGCCGGATCACAAACCAAAGCTTGAGCGCGCGAAAACGACGCCCGAGCTGGATGTGCCAGTCGCGATAATCAATGACGGCGCCGGATTCCGTTGCATGGTTGCGCAAGTACTCCGGCAGCACGGAGAGCGTTTGGATTAAGTGCTTGCGGTCGGCGACGTAGAAGACATTGCAATCGAAGTTTGTGAACATCCATTTGTGCGGGTTGAAGGTGTAGCTATCCGCGAACTCCACGCCATCGTTGATGAAGCGGAATTCCGGGCAGAGCGCGGCCGTGCCGCTCATGGCGGAATCCACGTGCAGCCAGAGATTGTGGTCGCGGCAGATGCGGCCAATTTCGCGGACGGGGTCGATCGCGTTAGAAGATGTCGTCCCCACGGTGGCGCAGACGAAGCAGGGAATCAGGCCCGCCTTGATATCTAGTTCGACGTGGTGTGCCAGTGCTTCTGAGCGCATGGCAAAGTTCTTGTCCACTTCGATGTGGCGCAAATTGTCCGAGCCCATGCCCGCGATCTTGATTGCTTTTTCAACAGAGGAGTGTGTTTGAGTAGAGCAATAAGCGACCAGGCGTCCATCGCAACCCTTGCGATTGCTGGCGAACTGGGTTGTACGCTCGCGCGCCGCCAGCAGGGCGCAGAGCGAGGCGCTCGAGGCGGTGTCCTGAATCACTCCACCTCCTCCTGCACTGCTGCTCGAAAGAAATTTCTCCGGCAGGCCCAGCATGGGCACCAGCCAATCGAGCACGTGCGTTTCAAGTTCGGTGCACGCCGGACTGGTGGACCAGAGCATGCCCTGCACCCCGAGCCCCGAGGAGAGCAAATCGCCGAGAATGGCCGGCCCGGAGGCGTTCGCCGGAAAGTAGGCGAAGAAGTTGGGCGACTGCCAGTGC
This sequence comes from uncultured Acidobacteriaceae bacterium, assembly GCA_963797885.1. Lineage (GTDB taxonomy): Bacteria > Acidobacteriota > Terriglobia > Terriglobales > Acidobacteriaceae > Acidiflorens. The sequence goes on from CAWCRQ010000071.1 coordinate 14,077, forward strand.
GTGATGCCCGGAAGGATGATGCGCTCAATGTCGCCAAGAATCTGGTCGAAGGCTTCGCCGTGCGCAGGCGCGTTGGGTGGCAGCTTCGAACGAATTTCTCCCGGCTGCACGCGAGACAAAACCGGGAAGCTTTCAACGCGGGAGTGGTAGTCGGCGATCCAGTCGACGACAGCGTGGCCCTGGCGGCGGAACTCCTCGGGAGACATGTGGAAAGACTTGGGTTCAGACATGGGCACCAGCAATTTGTAATTTGCGATTTGTAATTGGTAATTTGAAACGTGACGTTCTTAAATTACAAATTACAAATTACAAATGTCCGAAGTACACACGCGTGTTGTATTCGAATTCGACCTTGCCGTCGGTAGCATGGGCGCGAAAAATCCGCTGCAGTTCCTGCATCATCGGCGCGTGGCTGGGATGACCCTCAAGCGGCGCGTACGAAGAAGACAGCAGTCGTCCGGCAAGGCCTTGGTAGTCAAACTGCTGGCGCAGGTCGAAGACGCGCTCGTCGGCCAGCGCGGGCGCAAAAAATTCATGGATGATAGCGGTCGTGCGTTCGTGGCGCACTTCCTTATAGTCGGTGCCGTAGGTCAGCAGGAGTTGCTCGTAGTCAAGCAGGAAAGGCGTGGTTTCGGTGCGGCGCTCATTCCATATCAACACGCACCATCCCTCCGGCCGCAGAATGCGGGCGAATTCCGCGCGGGCGCGAGGCAGGTCGAACCAGTGCGCTGCCTGGGCGGCGGTGACGAAGTCGACGGAAGCGGAGCGCAGCGTGGTCTCCTCGGCCGTTCCGGCAATGGACACTAGGCGGTTATAGGATTCGAGCTGGCGGACACCCATTTCGCGCATTTCCGTGTTGGGTTCGACAGCAAAGACGGAATTCCCGTTTTCCAAAAGAAGGCGGCTAAACATTCCTGTCCCGGACGCGATGTCGGCGACGATGTGACTCGGCCGCAGTCCGCATTCGGCGCGAAGAAGGTCCAGAACTTCAGGCGGATACCCCGGGCGATAGCGGACGTAATCCTCCACCCGATCGGAAAAACGAGCCGTCGGCGACTTAGGCATCGCTCCCTAGTGTAACGCGCTCCAAAGTGTAACGTGTTCCAACGGCGACATCCTCCGCACGGTACAATCCTTGGTCTATAAGCCTTGGTCTACAAGGAACTCCATGAAACTTCTCTCGGGTGCAGTTCTGTTCTTGGTGCTGATTGGTTCGACCCTGCAGGCGTTTGATCAGGCCGGCAAAAATAAAGACAAAGACAAAGATAAGGATAAAGAGCAGCCCGAGAGCTATGCCATCAGCGGCTTCCGCGATGTTGCCGGCGAGCGGGAAATCGAAAAGAAGTTCATGGCTGTGCCCGATCCCAAGCTGGCGGAAGAGCACCTGCGCATTCTGACGCAAGCGCCGCACATCGCCGGATCTCCCGAGGACAAAGCGACCGCCGAGTACGTGGCGAAGAAGTTCCGCGAGGCCGGACTGGACACCGAGATTGTCGAATACAAAGTGTGGCTGAACTATCCGGCGGAGATCCGAGTGGACATGACCGAGCCGCCCGGGGTGGAGATGCATGGGCCACACCGCGAGCATGTGGACGACGATCCCTATCAAGACGATCCGCGCGTCGTAACTCCTTACAATGGCATGTCGCCCTCGGGAGACGCCGAGGCCGAAGTTGTCTATGCGAACTACGGCTCGCCGGCTGACTTTGACAAGTTGAAACAGATGAACGTCGATGTGCGAGGAAAAATCGTCATCGTACGTTACGGTGAAATTTTTCGCGGCGTGAAAGCGTTCGTGGCACAGGAACGTGGTGCGGCGGGAGTCATCGTTTATTCCGACCCGAAAGACGATGGCTACTACCGCGGCGACGCCTATCCGAAAGGGCCGTGGCGCCCGGCAAGCGGCGTGCAGCGCGGATCGGTCGGATTCATGTTCCAGTTTCCCGGCGACCCGACCACACCGGGAGCGGCATCCACTCCCACTCTGCCCGATTCGAAGCGCGTGTCTCCCGCCGAATCCGAGCAGATGCCGAAGATTCCCGTGACCCCGTTGTCTTACGCCGATGCCTCGCCAATTCTCGAGCACCTCGGCGGTCCGCTCTCGCCGCGCGAGTGGCAGGGAGGGCTGCCATTTACTTACCACGTTGGTCCCGGCCCCGCCAAAGTGAAGATGCACCTTAGGCAGGACTACCAGTTCCGCACCATTTGGGATGTTATTGGCAAAGTTCGCGGAACCTCTTCGCCCGATGAGTGGGTAGTCGCGGGCAATCACCGCGATGCCTGGGTGTATGGAGCAGTGGATCCGAACAGCGGCACCGCGGCGATGCTGGAGGCGGTGCACGGGTTGAGTGGGCTTCTGAAGTCGGGATGGAAGCCCAAGCGCACGATTGTAATCGGAAGCTGGGATGCGGAAGAACAAGGACTGATCGGTTCCACCGAGTGGGGCGAAGATAATTCTCAGCAACTGGGCAACGCTGCCGCTTATTTCAACATGGACGTGGGAGTATCCGGCAAGAAGTTCGGAGCTTCCGGGGTGCCCAGCTTGAAAGAGTTTATCCGCGAGATCGCGAAGTCGGTGCCTTCGCCGCAAGGTGGAACCGTGTACGACAGATGGAAGAAAACCAGCCAGCCGAATAATAATGACGAGAACGCCCGGCCGCAGGAAACCGCCACCTACCGCCCGCCTCCGGCGGCCATGCAGAACGATGTGCCCGTGGGCGATCTCGGCGGTGGTTCCGACTACTCCGTGTTCCTGCAGCATCTGGGTGTGCCTTCCACCGATATCAGTTCGAGCGGCGATTACGGCGTGTATCACTCCGTGTTCGATAACTTCGCCTGGTTCAAGAAATTCGGCGATCCCGACTTCCGCTATGAACAGCAGATGGCCCGCATTTACGGTTTGGAAGTCCTGCGCATGTCCAGCGCCGACGTGCTTCCCTACGATTACGAAAACTACGGAAAGGAAATTCTGGTCTACCTCGACGCTGCCAGAAACAAAAGTAAAGAGCGTTTCGGAGACAAGATGCCGGACTTCTCGGCAGCGCTCGAAGGCGCCCGTCACCTGCAGGAAGCGGGCGCGAAAATGCTGCAAAAGCAGCGAAAAATGCCTATGGCGCCGGATCGAATGAATGTTAAACTTCAGGGAGCAGAGCGGGCGCTGCTGATTCCAGAGGGGTTACCCAACCGTCCGTGGTATCACCATGCGATTTACGCGCCCGGGCAGTACACCGGGTACGCAGCCGTGGTGATTCCTGGCGTGAACGAGGCAATTGATCGGGGTGATCTTCGCCGGACCGAACAACAAATCGCAGCGCTGGCAGCTGCCTTGAACCGGACGGCTCTGGTTCTGGAGCAATACCGCTAATCGCGGCTCAGAGCGCCGCAGTGCAGCGGCGCTTCGTATCAGGGCATCGCTTTAGCGATGCCGGACGACGTGGTTCGTATCAGGGCATCGCTTTAGCGATGCCGGACGATATTCGCCGTCAGATGCCCCTTTAGGGGATGCGGAGTTCCGTCCCGACCGTGCGGCAAGCTAAACGCCGAGGCGACTCGACTTATGGCACTGGCAAGAATCATTACGCACTCTCATGTGTGCTCGCGAGAGCTAGCGCTCGATTTGCTTGCCCGCGGTTATGCCGTCGAGATCATTTCTCCCGACGCGATCCCCGACAATATTGCCGATCTGGAATTGCGGGTCGATACGGCTCCCGGGGAGCAGTTGATCGCGAGCGTGAAAGCACACCATGGCGAGCGTTCGGCTTCGCTTCAATTTGTGCATCATTTGAAAGCGCCGATGGTGGACTTCATTCGCAGGCCGCCGGAGCCTCGTGAAGCGTTTCACTTTTCGGAAGAACCTGTCATTGTCAACGCCGGGCCGAACATCGAAGATGTGGAGTTGCCTGAGGAAGCTCCGCAACCGCCGCCCAAGGCTGTTTCCCCGGCCGCCGACGTTTTGCTCGCTCCCGAACTCGATCGCGAAGAAGGCGCGCGTCTGATCTTGCCACCGGAGCCATTGCCGTCGATACCGGTGGAACCGCCCAGCCCTTTTGCGGTAGAGGCCTCAACCATTGCCCAACCAACGCCGGTCCAGCCCCGGAGGGAACCGCAACCGCCCGATCGTCCCACGGGATGGCGTTGGCGCGCGGCTCTAACTTTTGCCAGTGTGGTGCTGCTGGCCCTGGTTCTCGGATTAGGCATGCGCCGGACCGGTAAATCTTCTGCGCAGAGTCCCGGAGCAGCGCCGGCCGAAAAAGTCGCGGCAGCGTCAACCGATGTGGACATGTCGAGCGGCGCGACTCCTGAAAGAGACCCCGAAAAAGATCCAGGACAAGTCTCGGCCGTGCCCGTGTCGCCGCCAGCCGCTGCCGAAAGATCGGAACGGAATTCCAACCACACGCCAAACGAAGCGCAAGTCGCGAAAGCCGGAGCTTCGACCGCCAGAGCTTCGACCGCCGGAGCTTCGACCGCCGGAGCTTCGACCGCCCAAGCTTCGACTGCCCAAGCTGGAGCCAGGACTTCACATCGGCTCGGTGCCGACTTGATTGCGCGCGACACCGTCACTTATTTCGACGAGCGTGCTTTCAACGAAGCTGCTTCGAGAGCCAAACCGGCGAAACGTTTCGCTCGGCAGCACCCGAGTTCGGGCAAGCATAACGGCGGCGTGATCGCAGCCAATACGGTTACCTATTTCGACAAGAAGCCAGCCCCGAAAGCGGCAAATCAAAACTCCGGCGTCAAGCGCCAATCGAATCCGAATTAGCGATTCCAGGGCGGATTTGATTGTGGGTGGCGCAGTGATTTCATCGCTGCGATAACTGGCTTAGCTGCCGAGGCGATATGGCGACGGGGGAAAGTGTTTTTTCCAAAGCTCTCTGGGGCGACGTACCCGCCCCGCCGCTGCCAGCGCCTCTTTATTCCATATACCGCCCGACCAGGGCGGCGCAGGACTCGATGAATTTCTGCTCTGTCGTGTTGAAGGCGTCCGCAAAGTAGCTCTCGATACAGAGTTCCGCCACCACCCGCTTCTTCACCTCGCTTTTCTTGACCTCGCTTTTCTTGGCAAAGATCGGCACGACAATATTCGACTTCACCAGATCCGACCCAAGATAGCGCGGATCGGCCGCAACATTGTTGACCACCACGGTCTCCCCGGAAGTGGCCGCCGCTCCGCACAATCCTTTGTCGAGCGGAATACGCAGCGTAGGCGAAAAGCTGCCGACGTAGGGTCCCAGCACCAGAGCATCGAAAGCGGGGGCTTCCATCAGATAAAAGCCAACCCAGTTGTAGCGCGTCATCTTTTCATGGAGGCGCTGAGCGATCTGCTGCATGAGAAACTTCACCCCGCGGGCGGAGCGGCCGTATGCCTCAAATTCCTGCAGCAGTTCTTCATGCCTGGACATCGTGACCGGGATCCCCTTTTTGGGTTCGTTGACAACTTGCATTTTATGCTCGGTTGTCTGGTCCACACCGGCTAGTTACTGTTTAGTATCGGGGTTGGTACCCCCCCCTCCCCCCCCAATTTCCCGTAAAATATTGATGTTAAAGGAGTTACTTGCAAAATATTCAGGAATAAGGAGTTAGCTTGTCAAAGAGCGCTGAAAACAGCTTTGGGGCAGCTTCGAGATTCCGTCTTCGTTGGACGAACGGACCTCAAAACTGCCCCAATCAGATTTCTATTTATCACGCATAGCGGGTTCGACGTCTGTGATGGGGCTTACCGTCTGTTTGTGATGAAAAGGCGCATGACTCTGGATTCGTTGTTCTCACAATGGTCATGATAATATGACTATATCTTTAGAACCGGGAGGTCACGCTGTGAAAGAAATGGCGGCGGGTGTATTCAAGGCGAAATGCCTGGCGGTTATGGATCAAGTTTTCGAAAGCGGGGAACCGGTGCTGATCACCAAGCACGGTAAGCCGGTGGCCAAACTGGTTCCGGCGGAACAACCGGCAGACGACATTTTTGGCTACATGGCGGGCAAGGTTAAGATCGTCGGCGATATCGTGGGGCCAGTTACTCCACTAAAAGATTGGGAGTGTAAGTGATCTTTCTCGATACCCACGCTCTGCTCTGGATGGCCAGCGATCCGAAGCGGCTGTCGAAGAAGGCGCGCGCGGCCATTCGGGAAGCGCGAGAGAAGACGGGTGTGGCCATCGCCGCAATCACCCTTTGGGAGTTGGCTTGGCTGGCCGAGAATGGCCGCATTCAGGTTACGGGGAGCGTGGAGTCTTTCGTTCGTGAAACCGCGTCGCGGGTCATGGTTGAGCCTATTACTCCGGAGATTGCTGCTTTTGCCGTCCAATTACCGTCCAGCTTTCCAAAAGATCCGGCCGACCGGCTGATCGCGGCCACGGCCATGGTGGAGGGCGCGCCGCTGGTTACGGCGGATGAGGGAATTCGCAGGGCTAAGGTGGTGCAGACTATCTGGTAGGGTGGGATGCCGGATTTAGTAAGAGGCGTCGGACTTCTTCTGCAGGCACAGTTCGCCCGGCTTCAGCGTCCCGGATACCTTCATCAATGGCGGCGGGAGTTTCCTCATCTTCATCATCGACGACGGGAACGGGATTTTCTAGGTCGAACTTCTTCGACTTCGCCATGCGGTTAGAGTAGCACGACGCGGTCGCCCAGGCGGAGCTTCGACGGGCACCCTTGTGGGTGCGGACGGATAGATGTGCTGCCCGCCGCGAAAAAGATGGGGTACCTGCCGTGTTTTACGCGCTTCCCTAAATGAGTTAATCTCTGGAATCAAGCATGGAGGGGATTCACAGTTGGCCTCAGACGAGACTGTCCATCGGATAATCCTGCTCAATTTTACTGGCAAGGAAGCCGAGACCATTGCGAGGGCTGGCTACAACGTTGAGCGGGGTTTTGCTGGATACGGCAACGAGGACACGAAGTATCTTCCTTACGCGACGCCCCATCCCCTTTACGAATACGACGTCCTCTTCTACAAGTCTCATATATCTGATGAGCTGGAGGAAGAATTTCCAACTCCGCGCAATGCCTTCGCTGAAGCTGGGTTTGTCAAGACGGTGTCTTCTTTCGACACGCCGCCCCGTGTGAGAGTGTCGTTCATCGGGGAGGAGGCGGGCTTCGGCTTCCTACTCCACGGTGGCGTTCCGTTCGTGGAACTGATTGACGCCGACGAGAATGTATCTGCGCTGCGTGAAGTTGAAGACAGCACCTGGAAGATTCCCGAACTTCACCAAACGCTCACCAATTTGAAGGCACAAGTCTCTTCGGTCGGTAAGTTCTTCATTCCGGGGAACTCCGGCGCAATCTGGAATGTCCCAGTTCTCGCCACGAGGAACCACCAACTGGTGATGGGATACGGAGTCACATATGCGGAAGGAAAAAGTCCCAACTACATCATTCTGCCTCAAATGAAAAACACCGCTCAGGCGGTTGTCCAGATTCTCCAATGCTTGGAAGATTTGGTTCCGGGTTTGTTTCCTGACAAACGAAGGACGGACTGGCTCGAAGGCGAGGAGTTCTTACTGCCAGAGGAAACAGCGTTACGTAAGGCAATAGAGGAAAAAGTTGCGGAGGCAGAAAACTTCATTGAGGGCAAGCAGCGAGAGATGAAGGCTCTGGCAGGAAAGAACGCCTTTGTGAGAGCACTGCTCGTTGCCAAAGAGGACCCTGAGCTGGCACCGGAGCGTAAGCTCTCGGGTGTTGTAAAGGCGGCGCTGGAATTCTTGGATTTCACTGTGGAGGACATCGACCAAAAGACAAAAAGTGCCATTAAGAAAGAGGATTTTTGGGTGCGTGACGGAAAATTCCTTGCAATAACAGAAGTGACCGGAACCGCAAACAAGAACCCCAAGGTCAAGGAGTTTCACGACATTTTGGGCAGGATGATGACGCTCTACAAGAGGCAGAGCGACCTTGTGTTGCCCTCAGGCATGGACATCGCCGGACTACTCGTACTGAACTACGACGTTGAGACCCATCCGTCAAAACGGCCCCGTGTTTACACAGGCGTCGATGCGCACATTGCCGATACAGCGGTGGAACAGAACATCGGAATACTCTCGACTGTGGAACTCCACAAGATCGTCATGGCGGTAAAGAAGGGCATTCTTGCCAAGGAAGCGGCGCGAGGTTTGCTCAAGAAGCCGGGACGCATCGAATACGATACAAGTGACGTGGCCGAGTGAGCGCGTTGCTGTTCCTTTGCGGTTACTTGATCGTTACCAGCTTTTCCACCAACTCCGAGTAGTCCTTCTTCTCCAGCCCATGAACCTGCTTGTTATACTCGTCCACTTTGCTGGAGTAGTTCATGGAGCAGAACTTTGGGCCGCACATGGAGCAGAAGGCTGCTGTCTTGTATCCCTCTTCGGGCAGAGTTTCGTCGTGCATGGAGCGGGCGGTCTCGGGATCGAGCGAAAGTTCGAACTGCTTTTCCCAATCGAACTTGTAGCGGGCATAGCTTAGGGCGTCGTCGCGGTCGCGGACTCCGGGACGCTGGCGGGCTACGTCGGCGGCGTGGGCCGCGATTTTGTAGGCGATGATTCCGTCTTTCACATCTTTTTCATTGGGCAGGCCGAGATGTTCTTTGGGCGTGACGTAGCAGAGCATCGACGCGCCGTACCATCCAATCATGGCCGCTCCGATGGCGGAGGTGATGTGGTCGTAGCCGGGAGCTATGTCGGTGACGAGCGGGCCCAGCGTGTAGAACGGCGCCTCGTCGCACCACTCATTTTCTTTTTCCACCTGCTCCTTGATCTTGTGCATCGGAATGTGGCCGGGGCCTTCGATCATGACCTGCACGTCGTGCTTCCAGGCGATGCGGGTCAGTTCGCCCAGGGTTTTTAGTTCGGCGAACTGCGCTTCGTCGCTGGCGTCGGCTAGGCAGCCGGGACGCAGGCCGTCTCCCAGCGAGAAGCTTACGTCGTACTTCGCGAAAATCTTGCAGATGTCTTCGAAGCATTCGTAGAGGAAGTTCTGCTTGTGGTGGTGAGTCATCCATTGGGCAAGAATCGCGCCGCCGCGGCTAACGATACCGGTGATGCGCTTCGAAACCATGGGCACGTATCCAATGAGCACGCCAGCGTGGATGGTCATGTAATCCACTCCCTGCTGCGCCTGCTCTTCGATCACCTCGAGCATGACGCTGGCCGTGAGATCTTCGACGCGCTTGACGCGCGAGATCGCTTCGTAAATCGGAACCGTGCCGATGGGGACGGGCGAATGCCGGATGATGGCTTCGCGAATGGTATGGATATCGCCGCCGGTCGAGAGATCCATTACCGTGTCGGCTCCGTAGTGAACGGCGGTGTGCAGTTTTTTGAGCTCTTCTTCCACGTTCGACGTGACGGCCGAATTTCCGATATTGGCGTTGATCTTGCACAACGACGCTATGCCGATCGCCATCGGCTCCAGTTCGGGATGGTTGATGTTCGCGGGGACAATCATGCGGCCGCGAGCGACTTCATCGCGCACCAGTTCCGGCGCGATCTTCTCGCGGTGAGCGATGTATTGCATCTCGTCGGTGATTACGCCCTGGCGCGCGTAATGCATCTCGGAGAAGTTGCCGTCTGTGTTTTCGGCCTTGCGCTTCGCCAGCCACCCTGCCCGCGGTTTGAGAACCGCGTCCAAACTATTGCCGTTTGTACCATTCGTCGAACCACCATTGCCTGCGGACATTTTCTTGTACCATCCTTTGCGGAATCTCGTCGTTAAAATTATACCCCGCATCCTGGACGACCATCCTTCGGGAAGGCCAAATGGAGTTGCGCCGCCGGGGAAAATGAATCTTCGCGCGCGCAAAGTGAATCCAGCTATACTTTTGCGATAACAACAATTGCGGGAACATGGTAAAACGGCAGTTGTTCCGCCGGGAGGAAATATGCTGAAGCGGCTGATGGCTACGAGCGACGACGTGAGCTTCACCATGTTGCGGCTGGTTCTGGGAGTGGTGTTCTTCGCGCATGGCGCGCAAAAAATGCTGGGCTGGTTTGGAGGCTTTGGCTTTCACGGCACCATGGGATTCTTTGCCCACATGGGAATGCCCGCTCCTGTCGCATTCCTAGTCATCTGCGTCGAATTCTTTGGCGGACTGGGATTGATTGTCGGATTGCTGGCGCGCATCGCCGCTCTCGGAATTGCCGGCGAGATGATCGGGGCAATCTTCATGGTTCACCTGGCGAACGGCTTCTTCATGAACTGGGCCGGCAAACAGAAGGGCGAAGGGTTCGAATATCATCTGCTGGTGATTGCCGTGGCTGCGGCCCTGTTGTTGCGAGGGGCCGGCGCGTTCTCGGCGGATCGAGCGCTCTCGAAGTAGTTCGCGGAGGTGCGCTCACGCGTCCGCGGATGCATCGCCGATCAGCTCCTCGCACCACTCCTCCGCCTCGCGCTCGCGCTCTGCATCTTTTGCCATCGCGGAATATCCCTCGACCAGTTCTTCCGGGGTCCAAGCTTTATCTGGGTCGAGATATGTCATAACCACCTCGCAACATAACTAGCGATATGTAACCTCAGTCCTAATTCCTTAGCGTCTTACCCGTCTTCAGCGTGAACTGAATTCTCTCCTGCGTTTTCTTTTCGCCGCACATGGACTTGAAGGCCTCGCGCTCCAGGTCGAGCAGGTACTGTTCACTGACCGGCGTGCCGGGCGTGATATTCCCACCGCAGAGTACTTCGGCGATCTTGGTGGCTAACTTCAGCTCGTGATCGCTGATGTACTCGCTCTGCCGCATGAGGTGGACGCCGAGTTTGAGAGTGGCGAGGATGTTCTCGCCGGGCGCGGGGATGTTGGTGCGCATCACTGGAGGCTCATAGCCGGCGCGCGCTAGTTCCAGCGCGCGCGCTTTGGCGTCGGAGAGCACGCGTTCGCGGTTCATGGTGATCCGGTCAGAGCTCGACAGGAACCCTAGCCCGCGAGCTTCCTCCGCCGACGTGGAGACTTTCGCAGTGGCGATGGTTTCGAAAGCTTTCTTCATCGCCTCCAACAGTTCCACCGATTCGCGGCCATCGGGACGAATGGAGGCGGCGCTGTCCACCGCGCGCAGCAGCATTTCCTTGCAGCCACCGCCTCCGGGAAGCAGGCCCACGCCGACCTCGACCAGTCCCATGTAGAGCTCGGCGTGCGGTTGACGAGCGTGGGCGTGCAGCGAGATTTCGCAACCGCCGCCCAGCGTCATTCCGAAGGGCGCGACTACCACCGGCTTGGGTGAAAATTTGATGGCCTGCGTCATGCCCTGAAACTGACGGATGGCGAGGTCAACGTCGTCCCACTCCTCCTCCTGGATCGACATGAGCAGCAGCATCACGTTGGCGCCGACGGAGAAATTCGGCGCGTCGTTGGTGACGACGAAGGCGTCGAAGCCATCGCCCGGTCCGCCCGGCTTCAGCGTCTGGAGGACCAGCGCGATAATGTCGGCGCCGAGGGCGTTCATTTTGGAGTGGAACTCGATGCAGCCCACACCATCGCCCAGGTCAACCAGCGAGGCGCCGGCATTCTTCTTGACCACGCCGTTGGACTTCGTTTTTATTGCGACTTCGACCGACCAGACTCCCGCGGGAACTTCCACGGGTTTGAGAGCGCCGCTGGCGAGATCGAAATATGCTCGGCCGGATGCCGTCTTTAGGTCGTCCGCATACCAGGATTTCTTTCCGGAGGCGAGCAGTTTTTCTACGTTGGCCGCGACCGGACGCCCCTCTTTTTTCATGCGCGCGACGGTCGCTTCCACGCCCGCCGCGTCCCATAGTTCGAAGGGGCCGAGTTCCCAGTTGAAGCCCAGGCGCAGGGCGCGATCAATCTCCACCACGGAATCGGAAATCTCGGGAATGCGATTGGCGGAATACGTCCACAAGTCGGACTGCGAGGCCCAAAGAAACGCGCCTGCCTTATCAGCCTTCGGCGTCGCGCCGCCGTCGTCGTTGTTCAAGCCGAGCAACATTCGAAGTCGCGCGCCTGTCTCTTCGACGTTTTTCGCCATATCGAGCGCCGCGAATTTCGGCTTATGCCGCGGATGATATTCCAGCGTTTTCCAGTCAAGCGCCATGCGCTCGTCTTCTTTGTCTTTACCATCCCCGTCTTTGTCTTTGTCCTTGCCGTGCCCGCCTTTAACCTTCTTGTAGAAGCCGCCCTTGGTCTTGTCGCCCAGCCACTTGCTTTCCAGCATCTGTCGAAAGAAAGCGGGAAGCTGCAATTCGCTTCGCTCGTCATGCACGTTCGCGGTGGTGTTCGCGACCACGTGACCGAGAATGTCGAGCCCTACCAGATCGATGGTGCGAAACGTGGCCGAGCTCGGCCAGCCCACGGCTTGGCCGGTGAGCGCGTCGATCTCTTCGATGCTCAGGTCCATTTCCTGCATGAGCCGCATCACGTTGAGCACGGAAAATATACCGATGCGATTGCCGATGAAGTTGGGAGTATCTTTCGCCAGCACGACGCCCTTGCCCAGTTGTCGGTCGCAGAAGTGCGTGACCGCCTCGATCAGCCCGCGGTCCGCGTCTGGGGTTGGGATCAGTTCGAGCAGCCGCATGTAGCGCGGCGGATTAAAAAAATGTGTGCCGAACCACGAGCGGCGGAAGTCGTCGGAAAATCCCTCGGCAATCTTCGCCACCGGAAGTCCGCTGGTGTTGGTGGTGACGATGGTGCCTGGCTTGCGGACGGATTCCACCTTCTTCAGCAACGACCGCTTGATTTCGAGGTTCTCGACGACCGCCTCGATAATCCAATCCACCTCGTCCAACCGTTTCAGGTCGTCGTCGAAATTTCCCACGGTGACGAGCCGCGAAAGCGTCGCTTCGAAAAACGCGGCGGGCTTCGATTTTGTCGCTCCATCGAGCCCGGCAGCCGCGATTTTGTTACGCGCCGGGCGGGCGGCGCCCGGCGGCGCGTCTGAAGGAACTATGTCGAGCAGCAATGAAGGCACTCCCGCGTTAGCGAAATGTGCCGCGATGCGGGCGCCCATTGTGCCCGCGCCGAGGACCGCAACCTTATGGATACGCTTCATAAAGGCGAACTCCTATCATTAGAACGGTTTTCTTTAAATCAATGTGCAATTGGCGAACAATCGAATTGGCGAATAAACGATCGACAAACAAACGCTTGACGAACAAACGACCGGCGAATCCTGCACTCCGATCAGTTGCTGAGACGCCAGTCTCCGATGAAGCGCGAACGACCAACGACTGCTTTCTACGGAAGTTTATCCACCACCCAGTCGTTCTTTCCAGTCTCGACCAGGATTATTTCGGAAAATCTGCGTTTGACATGGGAGGACCCTCGAGGCGTGACCAGCACGACCGGGAAACTGTAGCGGCCCTGATGCCCATGACCACGCGTGATCTCGAAGGCCCGGTCCTTGCCGCTGGAGAAAAACTGGTCCACCTTGTCGGCATTCTGCGAGCGGCGGAGACCATCGCTGAGCAGGACCATGCCGGTTTCGAGGTCTCCCGTTTGCCATGCGTGGAGGAAATGGTTAGCGGCTGCCAGTGCAAACACGTAACCAGGGTCTAAGGGACCTTCCTCGGCAGAATGGGTGTGCGATCGAGCCCAGCCCGGCGCCGTCGGAAAAACCGTCAGTAGGAAAAGACATGCTGCGAACTGGATCTTCACGCTAAGGCTGCCCTCGTCCCCGCCAGATGTAACTCCTTACTCTACTGGAAACGGGGCTTTCATGAATTGTCATCCCGAGACATCCTGAATGTCAGGGCTGCCGACGTCTGGGTCCCGCCTCGCGGCTGCAATTCGTGTAAGATTCTGGAGGCGAGTACAGTGCACCGCTTCCGCGCGGGTTGATCGTGCCGGCGGATTCGAGATGGGCCGGCGTTCGTTATCATTATCATTCAACGACGATACTCCCCAATTACCAGGTAGAACCGCGGCCTTTGGGCTGGCGGCACATTCCTGTCAGGAGAGACTGCATGGCGAAAATTGCAAAGACAGCCGACCGGAAAAAGGTCATGGATACCGCGAAATCGACCGCATGTCCCAAGTGCGGCAAGGAAACCCGCATCGTCAAACGCATGAAAGATCGCGAGCGCGGCATGCCCGGCGGAATCTACATTTCGTGTTCGGCCTGCGAGTTTTTTGAAAAACTGTAGAAGGACAGGTCTTAGGTCCTAGGTGTCAGGTCTCAGCACCCACTCGAAACCGTCCGGCTGATATCCCGTAGAGACGCGGCTTGCCGCGTCTGAGACGGGGCAAGCCGCGTCTCTACAGGTGCCATAACACTCAACTCAGTTTTTCTGAGGATCGACTGGAGTCGCGTCTCT
>CAWCRQ010000072.1:0-24934 GCA_963797885.1 uncultured Acidobacteriaceae bacterium
CTCGGCACCGCTGCCGCGAAAATTCGAGGCTAGGAGACTCCCTTGAGACTCAGTTACGAATGCCGCCGTGTTTTCCTGCTGGCCGGAGTCTTGATTTGTGGAACGGCGACATCCGTTGCACAAACTGAGACAACACCCGGTTCGAGCACACCGGGCCAAGCCATCCCCGGAACAACTGGGGTGAGCTCGTTCGCAGGCAGCGTGCCAGCAAAGCTCGTTCCAGGAATTCTGCCGCTCTCGTTGCGGGACGCCATCGACCGCGGATTAAAACAAAATCTCGGACTGCTGCTTTCGAATGCTGACATTCGCTCGGCCCGAGGACAGCGCTGGGAACAGTTAAGCGCTCTCCTGCCGCACGTGACGGCGGCGCCTTACGCGGCGGAGTCGAAGCTCAATCTCGCCGAGAACGGACTTACCAGTGTTGCTGGAATTAGGATCCCGCCGTCCGTGGGCCCTTTTTCTTACTTTGACGCGCGCACCAATGCGACCCAATCCCTGTTCGATTGGAAGTCGATCAACGCTGCTCGCGCGGCTAACCAGAGTTTGAAATCCGCCAGCTATACCTTCAAGGATGCCCGCGATCTGGTTGTGCTGGCTGTGGGCTATACCTATTTGCAGGCGATCGCCGACGAAGCCCGAATTGAAACGGCAGAAGCGCAGGTCAAGACGGCACAGGCGGTCTACGATCAGGCAGCGGACCAGGTGAATGCCGGCACTTCGCCGGACATTGACGGCCTGCGCGCCAAGGTCGAGCTCCAGACCCGGCAACAGCAATTGATTCAAGCGAAGAACAACTTCGCCATCCAGAAGCTGACCGTGGCGCGCGTGATCGGCTTGGCTCCTGGACAGGAATTCGAATTCACGGACAAGTCGCCTTATCAGCCGATCGAAGACATCACGGCTGATGAGGCCCTGAAACGCGCATACGCTTCGCGTTCCGATTACCAGGCGGCCATGACCGACGTACGCGCAGCGGAATTCTCCCGAAAGGCGGCGGTGGCCGGCTATTTCCCATCGCTTTCCATGGACGCGGATTATGGATTGGGAGGTGCGCATCCCTCCACGGCTACGCCAGTAGCCGACGTACGCGGAACGCTGTCGATTCCAATCTTTCAGGGCGGCGCCGTTCACGGTGATGTTTTGCAGGCCGATGCGAGACTCGAGCAGAGCCGCGAGCGGCTGGACAATCTGCGAGGGCAGATCGACTCCGACGTGCGCGCGGCGTTGCTGAACCTGCAGTCGTCGGCGGAGCAAGTTAATGTGGCGCGCAGCAACATTGATTTGGCGGAACAGACGCTGGTTCAGTCGCGCGATCGGTTCAGCGCGGGTGTCACCGATACCGTGGAAGTGGTGCAATCGCAAGAGGCAGTCGCGAGCGCGCACGAACAGTACATATCGAGTCTCTACAACTACAATTACGCAAAAATTTCCCTGGTTCGCGCTCTGGGCATCGCTGAGCAGGGCGTCAAAGAATATTTCAGAGGAAAATGAATATGGCGGAAGAAAACCCACCCCGTTCAGTGCCTGAGACCGGCAATGAATCCCCGGCCGATCCATCGCCCTTGGCGGACAGGGGCTATACGCCGCCGGCGCGCAGGAATCCCAAGCGCCGCAGAAACATCGTGATTCTGGCTGTCATCGCGGTGGTGCTTGTGGCCGGAGTGTTCTTGTGGCGCTACTTGAGCAGCTACGAATCGACCGACGACGCCCAGGCGGATGTTCACCTCTATCCCGTCAGCGCGCGCGTGTCCGGCTACGTGGTGAAGGTCAACGTAGACGACAACCAGTGGGTGGAGAAGGGCACGGTGCTGGTGGAGATCGACCCGAAAGACTATGAGGTTGCGGTCGCGCAGGCGCAAGCTAATCTCGCCAACGCCGAAGCGACGGCCCAATCGCTGAATATCACGGTTCCGATTACTTCCGTGAATAGTTCAAGCCAACTGAGGTTCACTGCGTCCGGCATCGAAGACGCCAACGCCGGAGTCATCGCCGCCGAGAGGCAGTTAAACTCCGCTCAATCCCAGGTGGAGGTTGCCGAGGCGAACGATGTGAAAGCGCAAGACGATCTCCGCCGTTATAAGTTGCTGGTCGACAAGCGGGAAGTATCGCAGCAACTCTACGATCAAGCGTTGGCCGCGGCTAAATCCAGCACCGCGACGGTAACCGCAGCCCGCGCCAGTGAGTCCGCAGCGGAACAATTCGTCCAACAGGCCCGGAGCCGTCTGGCGCAAGCCGATGCGAACCACCAATATGCGAAGACCGGGCCGCAGCAAGTGTCGTCGACTCGGGCTCGTGTGCGGGCTGCGATCGCCGATGTTGAGCAAAAGCGCTCGCTGCTCGAACAGGCCCAACTGAATCTCGGGTACACGAAAATCGTTGCTCCAGTCAGCGGTGAAGTGAATAAGACGGTGGTGGTTGGGATGAACGTTCAAGACGGACAGCAACTCCTCACCGTGGTGCCTCTCGATGAAGTGTGGGTCACCGCCAACTTCAAAGAGACCCAGCTTAGGCACATGCGGGTCGGACAGAGAGCGGAAATCCACGTGGATTCGAGCGGCCGGACTTTAAAAGGCCGTGTCGACAGCATTGCGGGAGCAACGGGCCCGCTATTCAGTTTACTTCCGCCGGAGAATGCCACGGGAAACTACGTGAAAATTGTCCAGAGGATTCCGGTAAAGATCGTTCTCGAGCCGGGGGAGAACAAGGATCGCCGGCTTCGACCAGGCATGAACGTGGTACCGGACGTGTACCTCCAATGAATTCCGCTCGATGAATTTCGCCTAATGAGTTTCGTTCAATGAGTTCCGCTGCGCTCACCATCGAACAGGACGTTTGGCGGCCCAAGTACAATCCTTGGCTGATTGCTGTTGTCGTGGCGCTGGCAGCCTTCATGGAGGTCCTCGACACCAGCATCGCTAACGTGGCCCTGCCGTATATGGCCGGGAATCTGGGCGCGAGCAACGACCAAAGTACTTGGGTGTTGACTTCTTATTTGGTCTCGAATGCCATCATCCTGCCGATCAGCGGCTGGCTCGCAGGCGCCTTCGGACGGAAGCGCTTTTTCATGACCTGTTTGAGCGTCTTCACTTTGAGTTCTCTGCTCTGTGGTATCGCCCCGAGTCTCGGGCTTCTTCTTCTCTTCCGGGTGTTGCAAGGCGCGGGCGGCGGCGGTCTGCAACCGATGGCGCAGGCCATTCTAGCAGACACCTTTCCACCGCAACAGCGCGGCTTGGCGTTTGCGCTGTATGGCATTACTGCCGTCACAGCACCTACGATCGGACCAACCTTAGGCGGGTGGATCACCTTCAACTATTCCTGGCGCTGGATTTTTTTCATCAATCTCCCGGTCGGCGTGGCCACATGGTTTCTGGTGCGGCGCTTTGTCGAAGATCCTCCGTACTTAGCCCGGCTCAAGGCGGCTGGTGTCAAGTTGGACTACATTGGCATCGCTCTTCTGACACTCGGTATCGGGGCGTTACAGGTGCTGCTCGATAAGGGCCAGGAAGACGATTGGTTCGGGTCGCGTTTCATCACGACTTTAATCGTCGTCTCAACCGTATGCCTGATTTCGCTGGTGATCTGGGAGTGGTACCAAAAGGCGCCGATCATCGACGTCCACATGTTCAGGAGCTTTAACTTCGCGGGTTCGAGCCTGATGATGTTCACCCTGGGCATCATGCTGTTCAGCAGCCTGGTCCTGATGCCGCAGTTCCTCCAGACGCTCGTGGGGTACACCTCAGAACTGGCTGGGCTTGCTCTTTCCGCTGGAGGGCTGGTCTTGCTCATTGAGATGCCAATCATCGGCCAACTGACAAGCAAGATCCAGGCGCGTTACCTGATCGCTTTCGGCTGGCTAGCGTTGTCCGCCGCCATGTTCTATTCCACCAGGCGGATTGACTTGCAGATTAGCTTCAGTGCCGCCACCTGGCTGCGCATCGCCCAGGTTATTGGTTTGGGGTTCCTCTTCGTTCCGATTACGCTCGTGGCGTACATCGGGATTGCGCCGGAGAAGAACAACTCGGTCGCCGGAATCATCAATTTCATGCGCAATATGGGAAGCAGCGTGGGAACGTCCTTGGTCACCACATTGATTGCGCGGCGTTCGCAATTCCATCAGGCCAGGCTGGTGCAGAACGTCAGGATCGACAATCCCAATTTTCTGAATTCGGCGAACGGCCTGACTCAGCATCTCGCTAACTCTGGTGTGGGCAAACACGAGGCGCAAATAGCGGCTTACGCCAGGATTTATCAATCCCTGCAAGGGCAGGCGGCAAGCCTGGCTTACATTGATACCTTTATGGTCCTCTGCGTGGGTTCGGCGATCATGTTCTGTCTGGCTTTTCTTTTGAAGAAGAATGATCCTGGCGGCGGGGGTGCGGTGGAAGTGGGCTAAGCGTAGCTGAGTAATAATCAATCTGACGTAGTGCAGGAGATAACAGGAGTCAGAGACGTAGTCATGCTGGAAATTAAACTCATCCTTTGTCCCATTGATTTTTCAGAGTTCTCGATAAGGGCGTATCAGCACGCGCTATCGCTGGCCGAGCATTATCGAGCCAAGTTGGTGGCGCAGCACATCGTAGAACTATCGCGATATCCTTACGCCGACTATGCTGCCTCCGCGGGAGACTATCAGGAGTTCTGCCGGGCGCTTCGCGAGGGCGGCAAGGAGCAACTGCAAGAATTCGTAAAGAACCACACCCACGACAAGATTCAGCCGGAGCTGGTGGTGCACCAGGGAGTGGCCCCGGACTGTATTCTGTCGTTTGCGCAAGCCCACAAAACGGACCTGATCGTCATGGGAACGCACGGCCAGCGAGGGTTTGACCGCCTGGTGCTGGGCTCGGTGACCAATCGGGTGATGCGCAGGGCTCCCTGCCCGGTGCTGGCAGTGTGTAAGGCGCCGCACGAGTCTATCGTCGCAGATACGGCCGCAGATATGGCCGCAGGTGAAGAGCGGGGCCGCGTCCACCACTTGAGCCGAATTCTTTTCTGTACGGATTTCTCCGAGAATTCAGAGCGGGCCTTGAACTATGCGCTCTCTGTGAGAGCGGAGTACGATGCCGAGCTCACCCTGCTGCACGTGTTGGAGGCGGTTCCAAGTTCGGCCAAGATGGAAGAGGCTGTAGCGACAGCGATGGAACAACTCGATAAACTGATTCCACAGGAGGGACGCAAGACCCTAAAGATTAAGACGGCGGTGCGCATCGGAAAGCCATACCAGCAAATCATTCAACTCGCCCTGGAAGCGCAAATCGACTTGGTGGCTATGGGAGTGCGTGGCCGTGGCGCCTTGGACCTAGCGGTGTTTGGTTCGACAACCTATCGGGTGATTCAGTTGGGACCATGCCCGGTTCTCGCCGTCCCCGTTTGAATCGTAGACCTCGTTTATGACGCAGATTATAAAAATCGTCACCATTGAACGCGAGTACGGAAGCGGCGGCGGCGAAATCGCTCAACTGCTTGCCACGCAGCTTGGCTGGAAGCTTTGGGATCAGTTGCTGACGGAGGAGATCGCGCGGCTTGCTGAATGTCCCAAGGCAGTGGTCGAGGTTCGAGAGGAGCGAACCGATCCCCTGTACTACCGGCTCTTCAAATCGTTCTTGCGCGGAAGCTATGAAGGAAGCCTCAATGCTCCCAAGCTCAAACTGGTCGACAGCGAAAGCATTTTGAAGATTACAGAACGCGTCGTTCAGCATGCGGCAAAAACCGGAAACTCTGTCATCGTCGGAAGGGGGTCGCAGCATTTTCTCAGGGACCGCCAAGACACGTTGCGTGTGTTTCTTTACGCTCCGAGAGAAGACAAAGTGCGGCGCTTGTTGGCTCGCGGCAAGAGTGAGAAAGAAGTCGAACAGCTCGTGGATACCGTTGATCGGGATCGCGGCGATTTCATCCAGAAGTATTTCCACGTCGAATGGCCTGACCGCGCCATTTACCACACCATGATCAATACTGCGATCAGCGATGAGGCCGTCGTTCACATGATTCTGGATCTTATGAAGTTCTGGGACAAGCGCTCAGATCATTTCAATGCCCGCCTTGGATTTGACTAATTCAACTGGTCCCAAACACACTAGTTTTCTGTCAGTTGGTCTGGACGGCCATTCCGACTGCCAGTGAGACCACCCCGCCAGCGCAGGCGGAGCCAGACGGAGCCCAGCGGTACCTTTGGAATGGATTTTTGTTTTTCCTATACGTCAAGTGTTCCGTGGCGAGCGGCGCTTCGTCCTGGCGGTCCAGAAACGGGCTTCGGGGAGGTCAAAATTGGGTTCGGGCTTCGCGCGGGGGCGGCCCGAGGGGCGGGGGGCCAGGCACGTCAGGAGGCTCGATATCCGAATAACTTTCGGCACTCCACTCTCAAAAAATTGTCGAAGACGGGAATGTGAAGGTCGCCCTTTTCAAGGACGAATTTGCATGAAATGAGACAGGCGCGCCATTTGAATTCCTCGGTACCGTGCTTCTTGCCGTAGGCGGTGATATCTTCCTGGGAAACACCAAATACCACCGCTCCTATCTTAGACCAGACGCAGGCACCCGCGCACATAGCACAAGGTTCGTGCGTGGAATACAACACGAAATCCGGTAGATACCGACCGTAACCGGAGGAAACATATTTCAAGGTTTCAAGCTCCACATGTTTGATGGATGAACCCGAAGTTTTTACCCGGTTGCCGGCAGAGGCGATAACCACTTCTCGTTTCCCAATCAGACGCGTGATGACCGCACCGATAGGATAGTCGCCCCGGTCGCGGGCGCGCTTTGCCTCCGCGATCGCAAGCTGCATAAACTTTTTCTTCGGTTTGTAGGTGGGAGGAATCATTTTTCTCCCCAGCTCGAAGGTCCTAGGCCGATTTCTTCTCCCGAACCTTCGCCCACCTCGCACGCTGGGCAGCCGCGATTCTCCTCCGACCGGCTGCTGAGGTTGTTCGCTTGGGTCTCGGTGCCCGTTGCTTTGCCCAGCGCGCTTTCTGCGCCAAGCTGATCTTCCGACGAGCGGCAGCAGACATTGAGTGTCGCCGCGACGAGCCGTTGCCGCTGACACTTCCCAAGGCTGCAAGTGCGGCGTCTATACGTTGGGCTGCCTTTTGCACGCGTTCGCGTTCTTTTTTCAACCGCATTACGAGAACGGACAGGTTTCCCATTTTGAAGTTCTCCCCGCGGCTGAGATGATAGCAGGGCAGACGAAGCAAAGGCGCGATTGCCGTGGCAGCTCAACGGCCATAGCGCCCCATGAGGTCCGTTTCGCCCAGGATATGGCCCTTCATGGCATGTTCGAGGTCTGGTTTCGTGGCTCCGGCTTTCAAGTCGAGCTTTGTGTTGAGCGCATACAGCTTGAAATAATAGCGGTGTGGCGTGCCCCGCGGAGGACATGGACCTCCATAGCCGATCTTGCGAAAGTCGTTGCGCCCTTGCAGCGCTCCGGTGGCAATCTGTTCCTGTTTTTCCATTCCCTCTGGGAGTTCTCTCGTGTTTGCGGGGAGGTTGTATAACACCCAATGCACCCAGGTACCTGCTGGCGCATCCGGATCGTCCATGATGAGCGCAAAACTCTGTGTCGCCGCTGGTGCCTCCTTCCAGTTCAGCTGCGGAGAAACGTCAGGTCCGTCGCACGTAAACTTCTTCGGAATCGTTTCGCTGCTGGAGAATGCGGCGCTCGAAATCTGGAAAGACATAGCCCCTCCTCTCGCTTGACCAAGGATTGAAAAACCGCCGAGGAGCCAGACTCCAGCGAGTATCAAGCACTGAACTCGCAGCCTCGGAACGCGTCCATGCGCGTAAGGAGCAACCAGAAGACTATTCCTCTGCAACATCCAGTTCACTCTTTGTGACCTCTTTGGTTGATCATGGCGGTCGTCCCTGCAGATGATACTCCGAAACACCGCGTGAGGACTTCATGACCCGAGTCATTGGGCGAAAAATCCCCATTGCACCAGCAATCTAGGTTCTGAGTGTAAAGAGGTCCCGGAAAGCTGCAGTGCCGGATGAGTAGGGATAGAGAGCAGCCCCTGCCTCAAGTGGCGATCGGAATCGGAATTTCGGATTTCGTAACAGGTCGGGTGACGGGCAAACAGGAAGGAACCGAATTACTTCTCCTTTGCTGAGAACCCGGAGGTTACCGCGTGGTGGCTCGATCAGTGGCCAATCCAATATGAGACGTGGTGCGGACCAGCGACGATGAGGTACACAGGGGCTACTTGGACGCATAGCCGACCGCCCAGTCCGGGTCTCGCCAGCTTTGGGCGGCGACGCGAAGCCAACTATGCCAGGCACCGTGCAATCACCAGGGTGATGTCATCTTGTTGTTCGCTTCCGCTGCTGAATTGCTGGACCGCCTCAACAACTGCTTGGAGCAGGCGTCCCACCGGAAGGCGAGAATTGCTCTCAAGGGTGTCCAACAGACGGGACTCGCCAAACTCTTCCCCATCCGCGTTTGTGGCTTCGGTGACTCCATCTGTGTAGAGTACCAGCATGTCACCTGGAGCAAGATGCACTTCCGCAATCTCGCAATGCCAGTCTTCGAACAATCCCATCACGGTGCAGGTCGAACGCAGGCGCTCCACATTGTGCTGCGGCGCCTGATCCTGATTCGGCGCCTCCTGCGAACCGGCGCCGGCACGCAGCAGTAGTGGGGGAAGATGTCCACAATTGGCGTAGCGGAGCTTGCGGCTGGAGTCGTCGTAATCCGCAAAGAATAAGGTAGCGTAACTGGCATCGTCGGTATTCTCGTAGAACAAGCGGTTGACGGAGGCGAGCAGTCGCGGCAGATCGTCGACCGCCATCGCATATTGACTGCGCAAGTTAGCTTGCAGATTGGCCATCAGCAGGGCGCCAGATACTCCTTTGCCCGCAATGTCCGCCAGCACCAGCGCCAAGCGGCCGGGGCGAAGCTCCAGAAAGTCGTAGTAGTCCCCACCCACCTTCCGCGCCTGGATGCAAGCGCCCGTGTATTCGAGTGTATTCATGGCTGGGAGTTTTTGCGGAAAGAGCCTTGCCTGCACCTTGCGGGCAATTTCCATTTCCTGAGCGGTGCGGCGATCTTCCTCCATTCGCT
Source organism: uncultured Acidobacteriaceae bacterium (assembly GCA_963797885.1). Classification (GTDB taxonomy): domain Bacteria; phylum Acidobacteriota; class Terriglobia; order Terriglobales; family Acidobacteriaceae; genus Acidiflorens. The sequence goes on from CAWCRQ010000072.1 coordinate 9,050, forward strand.
CCGCCATTTTTTCTGCGAGACTTATGTTCTCCAAAGCGATGCCGGCATGGGCCGCTACTGCATCGAGCAACTGCTTGTCCTCGCCGGAATAAGGTTCCTCGGAACGCCGCTGCCCAAGAACGAGCATGCCAATGAGGTTGTTCTCACGGCCGAGGATAGGCACCAGGCATTCCGGCGCGAGGGGCGCCAGAGCAGTTAATTCTTCGGCGCCGGCGGAGCCGGAGGGCACCTCCCACGCTTTCCCGCGGCGCGCAAGTTCGACGAGAACCGGTGCGCTGGCCGCGAGCGTTTCGAGGGTTGCGGGGAGCGTTCCGGAGATCGCGACCAGGCGGCCATTGCCGGAATCGAGGTAACACGCCAAGGTTTTCGGGTGCAGCGCCTCGCTCACGTGGCGCTCGAGGAGCATAGCCAGTTGGCGACGGTCGCCCACCGTCCGGGTTTTCTCCGCGAGGTCGTGCAAAATGATACGAGAGTCATAAGCGCTGCGAAAGAAAGCCCGGTCGATGCGCATAGTTCCCCGCTTGACCAAGGGCGCCGATGTCCAGACCAAAACAATTCCAAATACTGCGCTCAGAGCCATCCCGATATTCGTATCCGCGCGGAGGAGTCGCGAGAAAACGTGGGTGAAGAGCGCGATGGCGGAAGCCGCAACCATGAACATCAAAACGATAAAGCCCCTCTGCACCAGAACGTACCGCGCACTGCGTCGCAGCAACACCGGAATTTCCATCACGCGGTGCTTCACCACCGCGTAAGCGAAGGAGAGGGGATACAGGAACATCACGAGCACCAGTACGGTATCGAGCCAGAAAGCGGGGCGATATCCGGCGAAATCCTCGGCCATTTTTTCGAGCGCGATCGGCAGGATGCCGACCACGGTGCCCCAAAGAATCACTCGTGACTTGCGCCGCGCTTCTGGAGGGACGGCGGCCATGAATGAATTTTGCGCCAGCGAGATTATGCCCAGGAAAAGTAAGTCATAGTTCAAGCCAGCGTCGATGAGATCAGCGTTGCGGCTGCCTAACAGGTGGGCTACCACTCGTGGAAAGCTTGGATTCCCAGTCCGCAACCCGGGTAAGACAATACAGACTCCGAACAAAAGCCCCACCCACTTTAACCACGGGAGGCGCCTATCCAGAAGCGATCGCAGCGGGAAAACCGCGAAAAAAAGATAGAAAAACGGAGCCAGCATTCCCGCAAACACTGCGCGAAAAGCAAACGCAAATGCGCGGAGGGCAGGAGAGATGGCCAAGGGATTGAGAAAATTTGGGGCGGCGGCAAAGGCGCAGAACAGCAGTGCCAGAAGCCATGCATTAGGTTCCTCCAGCCTCAAGAACACGACGGCGAATGCCACCAGAAGAAAGGGAATGGGGAATAATCTGAGGACTTGCAGCGCGGAGGACTTGGCCAGGCCCTCGGGCCTTCTAGCCGGTGCGGCAGCCCGAAAGACGCCATGCAGAGCCAGCGGCTTGGGCTCACCGGCGCGTTCTATGGTGAATTCCACGGGGTCGCCGGGCCGACCACGGACATAGGCTTCATCGGAAGCAATGTCGGTGTCCAGCGCTCGCCCATTTATGCCAATAATGCGGTCGCCAACGCGCAGGCCGGCGCGCTCCGCTGGGCTTCCTTGCACCACATCTTCGACTGATTGCGAGTGCGTTCTCTCGTCATAGTGGGAGTCGTGGGCGAGATTGAAGCCGAGTTCTACCCCTGGGGCCGGGTAACGCACAGCGTACATCCAGAGGGAACCGTAAGCGACCGCAACCGCGGCAAACAGGGTCGCCAATGTTGCCAGGAACGGTTTTCGGAACGACGCGCGCCCACGCATGATTTTAGGTGTCAGCATCGCGCCGAGCCTTCCGGGCGAATCCTATGCCCTGCTTCCCGATGCCGTCGGCCGCATGCGTTACAGAAAGGTTTGTTCTCGGACCTGCCGCAGCGGCACAGGGCCATGCGATTGCGAATTTCGTAGGCCTGGCCATCGGCGCCGAGATAAATTGCTTGCTCACCGAGCTGTCACAGAATGTCCCGATAGCATTCCAGCGCTACCCGCACCAGTTGGCTCCGAGTGCGCACTTCGGTTTTCGCAAAAAGTTGCTGGATCGTGTTCTTGACTACGCTCTCGGAGACGTTTAGACGTGATGCTATTTCCTTGTTGGCTAAACCCTGAACAAGCAGCCCGAGCACCTCAGATTCACGATTGTTCAAGGGCGTCCTTTCCAGGCGACCGGACCCAGTCGAGCTCGAATCTTCGGCGGCGTTTTGTTCCTCGGTAACATCGGCGATGATCGCAGCCAGCTTGGGGGTTGCTCCTTCTTTATAGCTGGAGAACCAGACGTCCGCCAGAAACGACTCTCCGTTGCCCCGATGCCCGCGGCATTGCATTGAGGTCCTGAACTGGGGTCCCTCTTCCCAGCGCAAAGCGTGATGTAACTCGGGCAGGTATGCCGCTATGGGTTGCCCGATCAGATGTCCGTCCCGTGGGGCCATCAGTTCAGTTGCCGCCTGGTTTGCGAGTTCGATGAAGCCATGATCGTCAACCGTGACGATTGCCGCGGGACTCGTTTCCACCAGCACGCGTAAGCGCTCCTGGGACGCCAATCTTAACCGACGGTTGCGCAGCACTTCGGAGATGAACAGTCCGGAACCGACCAGTGCCAACGCTTCAAAACTGGTACGGATGGGAGCGTCTGCGGGGTCCAAGTTGCTGAAACGTTCGCTAAGCAGGGCGCAGGCGATCCCCATGAGAACGATTGCCCACCTAGGCAAGAACCCAGCCGCGAGCATGATGGGAAACAAATAGAGAAAACCCAGCGAGATGTAGGGTTTCGTCCACCAGTCCACGACCGCGATCGCCAGGACGAAGCCCACGCTGGCGAGCAGAACGAAGGTTCGGTTCCGTGGCTCCCAGATCCACTCCAAGTTCAACATAGGTCTCGATCGATCGGGATTATCGCATTACTTGGCAGTGCTTCTCAAGCCAATCAAACGATTCGAAGGATTCGACGAAATACTCGCCAGCATACCGTTTGAGTGTCTCCCGAAAACCTGAAATAATTATTAAGCATACATAAGGTTCAGACCCAAGTGCGAGGGGCCTTAGGCAGGAGTGTCGCTCCTAGGAAATTCCGAGGCAGCCAGAATTCCCAACCACGTGCTCGGAGTGCCCCGTCAATCTAGAGGTATTGAATGGTTATGTTTTGGCTATGGTCGCCGTGTTCGCTGTCTGTATGTACCTCGCGATGGTAGTAGCCGGCTTCAACGAGTTGATGTCTCGCCTGCCAAAGGCTGGTGCTGGCAAGCAGTGTTCGCGAAATCTGAACACTACACGAAGACGCCGGAACTCGAAGAGGTCGTCACATTCTTAGCCGTGAGTTTCGGTGCAAGAACGGAGTCATGGATGCAAAAGTTGCAATGGTGCTGCGCCCTGATGTTGTGCAGCGCAAGCACCCTGGCACAGGCCCAAACACCCTTGACGTGGGAGCAGGTGCGCCAACGATTTGAACGGCGCAACCCGACGCTGCTGGCGAGCCAACTGAACATTGATGAATCGAAGGCCGAAGAGATTACAGCCTTTCTTCGTCCCAACCCCGGTCTGTCACTGACGGTAGACCAGATCAATCCGTTCAACGGTGGCCCGCCCCACAGTACATTCGGGTCCCTGTTAACGGTGGCATCCGCCAGCTATTTGCATGAGCGTCAGCATAAGCGCGAATTGCGACAGTTGAGCGCGCGAGAGGGAACGGCTATCGCTGTATCCAGCCAGGCTGACCTGGAAAGGGGGCTGCTTTTCAACCTGCGAGGCGCGTTTGTGCAAACCTTGCAGGCCAAGTCGGTCTTGCAGCTCGCGAAAGACAATCTCGCCTACTACGACCATGTGCTCGACGTCAGTAGAGAACGATTTAAGGCGGGTGACATCGCGCAGATCGATCTCGACCGGCTGGAACTCCAGCGGGTCCAGTACGAATCCGACTTGCAGACTGCGGAGGTCGACCTTCGCACCGCAAAAATCCAACTGCTCATGCTGTTGAATGATCGTGTTCCCGTTGAACAATTTGATGTAACGGGGCCTTTTGACTTCAGCGATCAGATCGCACCGTTGGACGAATTCCGGAAACTTGCAATAGACACCCGGCCTGACCTGGCGGCAGCAATGCAGGCAGTCGACAAGGCCAAGACCGACCACAAACTCGCCGTCTCCAATGGCTCGACAGATCCGACCTTCGGCTTCGATGTCGGGCGCAATCCTCCGATCGACCAATACATTGGTTTCAATGTGAGCATTCCGCTGCGGGTTTTCGACAGGAATCAAGGAGAGAAGCTGCGCACACAGCTGGACATTGACCGGAACCAGAAGCTGCTGGACGCGACGCAAGCGCTCGTGTTCAGTGACGTTGATTCCGCCTACGCGACGCTGAACAGCAATGTAATTCTGCTGCGGCCCTATAAAGCGAAATATCTGCAACAGGCAGTTCGAGTCCGGGACACGGTGTTCTTTGCGTATCAGCATGGCGGCGCATCACTCCTCGATTTCCTGTACGCGCAAAGTGAGTACCGCACCGTGGAACTCAGCTACGTGAACTTGGTCGGCTCTTATTTGACATCCGCAAGCCAGCTCAATCTTGCGGTGGGGCGGGAGGTTATCCAATAAAACCAGATTCGCCGGCTTAGTCCTAGTCGCAACTTTTTGCTTGCCCCTGAGCTTGCTCCTCCTTAGCTGCAATGAAAGCAAACCAGAGCCGAAGGCGGAGGCCCCGCCCAAGGCTGTCGTCGAGCCTGACTTGGACGCCAACAACTTCAAAGTGGATCACGCGGAACAGTTTCCATTGGTGACGGCAATTGAGCATAAAGCGGCCCCTGCCCTGAATGTGACCGGCGTGGTGCAGCCCGATATAGCGCGTGCCGTACCTGTGATCTCCTTGGCGGCAGGCCGCGTTGTGGAAGTTAAGGCTAGGCTTGGCGATGCGGTGGAAAAGGGTCAGCTGTTGCTCAGAGTCCGGAGCAACGACGTGTCCGGGGCTTACCAAGTGTATCTGAAGGCTGTGAACGATGAGCGGTTGGCGCGACAGCAGCTCGAACGAGCGCAGATTCTTTACGCTACGCCCGCAAGTGGGAGACTTTGACCGCAGATAATTTGAGCGCTGCGCTGGCGGCACGTTCAGCCGCCCTTTGTGCACGTGAGCGTTTCCGTACCAATAGTGGCCAAACCTCTACTGCGTTTGCGTCACCTACCCGGCTTCCATATGCTCGTATTTCAGGAGTTGCCCGTCCGATGTTAGGGTTATGTCATGGTCTCGGTACAGCTAGACGAGATGTTCGCCCAGACTCTGTCCGGTGATTACGGTTCGCGGCGTCCTGGAGCTGTGATCTTGCTGCAGCCCTACAAAACAAAAATATCTGGAGGAGGCGGTGCGCGTGCGCGACACGATCGCCTTCTCCCATCAGCACGGAGGAGCTTCTCTACTGGACTTTCTCAGCGCCCAGGGGTGAGCACCGGGCCGTGCACCTGGCATACGTGAATCTGGTCGGCTCTTATTTGACGGCGGCAGCCCAATTGAATATGGCTGTGGGCCGGGAGGTGAACCCATGACATCGCAAGCGAAATATTTTTTGAGTTCAAGAGCCGCCAAATGCGGCGCGGCCGCAGCTTTTCTGTTGTGCCTGGCTCTGCTCGCCGTTGCCGTGGCCTGTTCTAGCGACACCAAAGCCGCACCCACAAAACAGGAAATTACACTCGACCCGAACCTCCTGACCGTTGACCACCCCGAACGGTTCCAGACCGTCAAGGTGGAGAGCCGCGATCTGCCCACCGAACTAAGCGCCAACGGAACCATCCTGCCCGACGTGAACAAAACCATCCACGTCACCTCGCTTGGTTCGGGCCGCGTCGTCGACCTCAAAGTCCGGCTCGGCGACTATGTGAAAAAAGGCCAGGGGCTGCTCGTGATTTCCAGCCCCGATCTCGCCGCAGCCGTGGGCGACTACCAGAAAGCGTCCGCCGACGAGGCGCTCGCCGCCAAGGCGCTCGACCGCGCCCAACTGCTCTACTCGAAGGGCGCTTACGCCCAGAAAGATTTGGAGGTTGCCGAGAACGCCGACGCCAAAGCCAAATCCGACCAAAAGACCGCCGAGAGCCGCCTGCGCGTTCTTGGCGGAGATCCCGCCCACCCCAGTACCATGATCGAACTGCGCGCCCCCGTAGCCGGGACCATCGTCGAGCAGAATGTTGCCGGATTCGAAGGCATCAAGAGTCTCGACAACACGCCCAACCTGTTTACCATCGCCGACCTCTCGAGCGTCTGGGTGGTCTGCGATGTTTACGAAAACGATCTTGGCGACGTGCACATCGGCGATCCCGCCCAGGTTCGTCTTAGCGCGCTCTCCGGCCGCGTCTTCAAGGGCACCGTCAGCGACATCTCGCGCGTACTCGATCCCAACACCCGCTCCGCCAAGGTTCGCATCGTGCTCGGCAATTCGGATGGCACCTTCCGCCCCGGGATGTTCGCCGTAGCCACTTTCCGCTCGCGCCAGCAGAAGCCGCATCTCGTCGTGCCCGCGACAGCCGTCATGCGACTGCAGGATAAGGACTGGATTTTCCGCAAAGAGACTGCCAATTCCTTCCGCCGCGTCCAAGTGCACACCTCCGGCCTGTCCGACGGCTTACAGCAAATCGAACGCGGAGCCAAGGCGGGCGACGAACTCGTCGCTAACGCGCTCGCGTTCTCCGCCGCGGCGTCGGAGCAGGGCAAATGATTCGTCTTCTCATCGATTTCGCCCTGCGCAACCGCATCCTCGTACTCAGCGTGGCGCTGGTGCTGTTCATCTGGGGCATTATTTCGTTTCGCAATCTACCCATCGAGGCCTATCCCGACGTCGCTGACACTTACACGCAGATCATCACGCAGTGGCCCGGTCACGCCGCCGAAGAAGTCGAACAGCAGATCACCGTCCCGCTCGAAGTCGGCCTGAACGGCGTCCCCCATAAAACCCATCTGCGTTCCGTTTCGCTCGCCGGCCTCTCAGTCGTCACCATCATTTACGACGACGAGATCTCCACCTTCAACGCGCGGCAGGAAGTGCTCGATCGCCTGCAGCAAGTGACGCTTGCCACCAACGTGAACGCCGGTCTCGGCCCCGACTACAGTCCCACCGGCCAGATCATGTTCTTCACCCTCAAGAGCTCGAATCCGCGCTATGACGCGATGGAACTCAAGACTCTCGCCGACTGGTTCGTGCTCAACCAACTGAAGTCCGTGCCCAACATTGTCAACGTCAATATCTTCGGTGGCCCGACCCGCGAATATCAGGTGCAGGTCGATCCCGGCAAGCTGGTTTCCTACGGATTGTCGCTTGCCCAAGTCGAACAGGCGCTCGCCAACAACAACACCAACGCCGGCGGTGGATTCATAGAGCGCGGCCAGCAGGCGCTCAACGTGCGCGCCGTCGGCCTCGCGCAGACCACCGACGACATCGCCGCCACTGTCATCAAAAGCGTAAATGGAACGCCCGTCCGCGTCCGCGACCTCGCCATTGTCGTGCAAGCGCCCAAGATTCGTCTCGGCCAGCTCGGAAAAACCATCCGCCGCGAAGACGGCACCGTCATCGACGATGAGGACGTGGTCGAAGGCATCGTCCTGCTGCGCAAAGGCGCCGAGGCCGACGCCACCCTCGATGCGCTCCACGTCAAGATCAACGAACTCAACACCCAACTGTTACCGCAGGGCGTAAAGTTCGTTCCCCACCTCGACCGCAGCGACCTGGTGCACTACACCACCCACACGGTTCTCACAAATCTCACCCACGGAGTGATCCTGGTTACGCTCATCCTTTTTATTTTCCTGGGCAACGTTCGCAGCGCGCTGATCGTCACCATGACGATTCCCTTCTCACTTCTTTTCGCCGCCATTCTCCTCGATCTCAAACACATCCCGGCGAATCTTCTTTCGCTCGGCGCACTCGATTTCGGTATGGTGGTGGACGGCTCCGTGGTCATGGTGGAAAACATCATGCGCCACGTCGAGTTTTCTCAAGGGAAGAAAACTCTTCTCGAATTGATCGCTGGCGCCGCCCACGAGGTGCAGAAGCCGGTCTTCTTCGCCATCACCGTCATCATCGTTTCCTATCTGCCCATCTTCACCCTGCAGCGCGTCGAGGGCCGCCTGTTCCGCCCCATGGCCTGGACCGTAGCCTCCGCCCTGCTAGGCGCGCTCCTGTTCGCGCTCCTGATCGCGCCCGCCCTCTGCCACCTCGTTTTCCGCGACGGCAAAATCAAGGAATGGCGAAACCCGATGCTGCGCATCATGCAGAGCGCCTACCGGCGCACGCTTAGCTGGTGCTTCGACCACATGAAGTTCACGCTCGGCCTGGGAGTGGCCGCCCTGGCATTCATGCTGTTCCTTTTCTTCAGCGGAATCGTCGGCTCCGAGTTTCTCCCTCACCTCGATGAAGGCGCGATCTGGGTCCGCGGCACCCTTCCCCCCAGCACTGGCCCCACCACCGGAATCGCAGTCACGAAGCGTGTGCGCTCCATTCTCGCCCAATTCTCCGAAGTGACGCAGATCGTCAGCCAGGTCGGCCGGCCCGACGACGGCAGCGACGCCAGCGGCTTCTACAACACAGAATTCTTTGTCGACCTGCTGCACCGTTCCAAATGGCGCCCCGAGTTCCGCACGAAAGAACAACTCATCAATGCCATGGACAAAGCTCTCAGTCAGATTCCCGGCGTCGACTGGAACTTCTCTCAGCCCATTTCCGACAACGTCGAAGAGGCCGTCAGCGGAGTCAAGGGTGAGCTTGCGGTCAAACTCTTTGGCCGCGATCTCAAGATCCTCGAGCAGAAGGCCGACGAGATGCAGGACATCATGAGCAAGATTCCCGGAATCGCCGATCTCGGCACCTTCCAGGTTCGCGGCCAGCCAAACGTCAATCTGGTCGTCAACCGCGCCACCGCCGACCGCTTCGGCATCAACGTCAGCGACGTGCAGGATGCGGTCGAAACCGCGGTCGGGGGGAAAGCCGTCAGTCAGATACTGATCGGCGAGCAGCGTTATGATCTCACCGTCCGCTACCAGGAACCATTCCGCAAGACCGTCGAAGAGATCGAGAACATCCGCATTCTCGCGCCCTCGGGCGAGCGCGTTTCGCTTGGCCAACTCTGCGACGTCAAGCTCGAAGACGGCGCTTCCACCATCTACCGCGAAGGTAACTCCCGCTACATTGCCATCAAATACAGTGTGCGCGGCCGCGACCTCGGCAGCACCGTTCGCGAGGCCATCGAGCAGGTCCGCGAAAAAGTCAAACTTCCCGAGGGCTACCACCTCGACTGGACCGGCGAATACGAAAGCCAGCAGCGAGCCAACAAGAGACTCGCCATCATCGTGCCCGTCACTCTGCTGCTCATGGCCTTCATCCTCTACTCCATGTTCGACTCCTGGAAATGGGTCGGCCTCATCTTCGCCGTAGTTGCGCTCTCGCCCTTAGGCGGAGTGCTCTCTCTACTCGCCACCGGCACGCACTTCTCCGTGTCCTCCGGCCTTGGTTTCCTCGCGCTGACCGGCGTTTCGGTAGAAATTGGCGTCATCATGGTCGAATACATCAACCAGCTCCGCACCCGCGGTATGGACCCGCGGCAAGCCGCCCAAGAAGGCGCTGAACTTCGTCTTCGCCCCATCATGATGACCATGCTGGTCGCAACCCTCGGCCTGCTCCCCGCCGCCATGTCGCACGACATCGGCTCCGACTCGCAGCGCCCCTTCGCGATAGTCATCGTTGGAGGGCTGCTCGTCGAACTAGTCGTGAGCCTGGTCCTGATGCCCACCCTCTACGTTTTCTGGGCGCGTCCCGGCGACACGCTGCCCCCGTCAGAACTGGAATTCAAAGAAGAAGGCGAGCACGTGGACTAGGTTTGTGTGGGGACGGGGCTATACCCTATCCAAGCGGGGCGCAGCACTGCTCATGATGTAGTGGCATGGTGTAGTGGCGTGATTTTACTTCGGCACCACGATCCGCACGGTCCCAAGTCCGTTGCAGAACCGGCAGCGTTCACCCTCCATGAGTTTTCCCGACCCGCCGCACTCCTGACATTTGGCTGCGATCTGGAATTCGGTGTTGGTAGTGTCAGGCACGCTGCCGGGAGTCACCTTGACGACCTCGGCCCGGTGGTACTTTCGCAACCACGATGCCAGCTTTCCCTCAACCCGTTCGCGCTCTTCAACGCCGAGCCCCCTGGACTCGGAGGGCCACCAATCTGGAACGCAGGTGTAACAGACGAACTGGCCGTAGTCGAAGAGTGCGCCAGGATCGGCGCTGCGGAAGAATTGCTTGCACTGCGAACAGCGCTTGACCCCGAGTAATGCCAAGGCGCCGATCACGTCCTTCAGATCGTGCTCGACACGTGCCAGGGTCGCAAATAAGGGGTTTTCCGCCGGATCGTGGGTTTCCACTGCTGAATGCCCATTTCCTTCTCGTTGCATTTTATACCTCCTCCTGACGTTTATCTCAGTTAAGCTGCTTGGCGCGGCCGCCGACCTTGTCACTTACCTGGAGCGCAGTTCCGCGATTGCGGGCCCACTTGCAGTCGGAACCTTTACCCTCCTCGTAGCTGGCTGCGGGCAGCGCTGACAAAGCCGATAAACCGACGCGCCAATTCGGCGATGCGATCGGCTTGCCGCATTCGGATAGACTCTCTGGGGACTAAATCCGCGCCAATGCCGAGTGCCATAGCGCCCGCCAGAATGAAACCGGAAGCTGTCTGCTGAGTCACCCCGCCCGCGGCGATCAGCGGCACCTTTGGAAACATGGCCTTCAAAGCCCGGATGTAACTGTTGCCGCCCACCTGTGCGCAGGGAACAACCTTTACGAAGTCGGGACCCAGTTTCCACGCCGTCAATATCTCGCTCGGACTCAATGTTCCCGGGATCATGACGACACCTTCTTTTACGGCGAAGGTCAGAAGCTCAGGATCGAGCCCATCGCTTGCCAGGAACTTGGCTCCGGCATCCAAGCAGCGGCGCGCCGTTTCCACATCCGGGACGCCACCCGCGCCAACGATGACTTCGGGAGCATTCTGCACCAGGTGCGAGATCACTGTGTCCGCATTCGGCACGGTTAACGTGACCTCCACAATGGGAATCCCGCCGTGGGAGACTGCCTCCGCAGCAAAAAGAGCGTCCTCGGAGGAATACACACGAATGGCGGGGATAATTCCAATTTCCTCGATCCGGGCTCTTACCTCTTGCTGGTTCACGGATGCTCCTTTGGCGAATCGTTTATCCTGTTTGACCGATCATGGCAGATCTCTCACGCCCACCGCTTCTCGAAGCTGTTCGAGTGCAAGTAAGTACGACTCGAGGGCTTGCCGATAGGCGAGTTGCGTGGCTCGATAACTGCGCTCGGCATCGAGGAAATTGAGCAGGCTGAGGCCGCCGTGCCGGTAAGCGTATTCGCTGATATCGCGCGACCGCGTGGCCACGTCGAGATACGTGGAAATATACAGTAGCACCACCTTGTCATTGCTTCGCAGGCCCTGATAGGCGTCGTACACATCGGTGAGGGCCTGACCAGTCGTAAATTTCTCCTGTTCCTGCGCCTGGGTAATGACGAAGCGCGCCCGAGCGATTTCGCCCTGATTGCGATTAAAGATCGCCAGCGGAATGCTCCCATAAAGCGAAGCGGCATTGATTCCGCCGGTGTGCGAGTAGTTGGCTTGAACGGTCACATCCTGGTGGGCAATCGCCTTTTGCAACGTCAACTGGCTGTTCGCAGCGGTCACGCCTTGCTGCGCCGCGCGCAGGTCCGGGCGATTCTGCAACGCTTTCAGCTTCAAGTCATCAAGATTGACCTTCACTGGTTGGTATTCGAAGGTGCTGACGACGTCGTACTCCGCGGACACGGATTCGTATCCCAGTAACTGCCGCAGGTCCGACAGCGACTGGACTCTGGCCAACTGCGCCTGTTCGACATCGCTTATGAATTGCAGCAACTGCAGCTTAATCATCAGGTAGTCGTTCTCGCTGAGGCCGCCGACCTTGTATTGATGTTCGCTGATGTCCACGGTCTGCTGAAAGCTCTTAACGTCCTTCTCGGCCAACTCCAGCCACGATTCGGCAAGCTGGGCGTTGTAAAACAGGGTAGCAACCTGAAACGTAAGACCGCGCCCGTTATCCGCCACCAGCGAGCGCGTCTGGGCTGTTATATCTTGCTGCGCCCGAAGGCGGTCACGGCGTTTTCCGCCACGTTCAATCAGGTAGCTGAGGCCGATGTCGCCTTCCGTGTTGTTCTTCAGATAATCGGGTGTAGACACGCCTGAATATATGTCCGGGTTTTGATGCGAAGGCGAGCCGAGCGGCAAATACTCCCAGTCCGCAAAGAGCGTGGGATTGGGACGCAGGCCTTGCGTGATCTCTTCCGCCTCGCTCTGCTGGATCGTGGTTATCATGGCCAGCAAGTTGTGGTTGTGCTGCAGCGCCAGTTGAATGGCTTCGTCGAGTGTGATCCTGACCGGACCCTGAGTCTGCGGAGCTTGAGACTGCGGACCCTGAGTTTGCGGGCTTTGGGTTTGCGCTTCCGCCGAGGGTGCAAGCAGGAAACCGGCGAACAGGACAGCGGCTAGCCCGCACTTGCACACTTTTCTCGACTGCGAGTACTTTGAACGGGAATGTGATGTCTTAGCTGTCATCTTAGCTTTCAAAGGACGCCTCCGGTTCGGGAAGCTCATCGCGTTCACTGGCGAACCAGACATAAAGAGTGGGTAATAGAACGATGCTCATAAGCAAGTCAGAAATAAGTCCTCCGACGATAACGATCGCGAATGGCCGCTGCGAATCGGAGCCAATGGCGTGGGAAAGAGCTGCCGGCAGCAATCCGAGCGTTGCCACCAGCATGGTCATCATGATGGGGCGAAGCCTCAGGACAGCGCCTTCAATCGCGGCATCGACGACGGTGTAGCCGCGAGCGCGCAGCTGATTGATGTATTCGAGCATGATGACGCCGGTTTGAACCGAAACGCCGAACAGCGCCAGGAAGCCAACGCCCGAGGACACGCTGAAGTGCGTACCCGTCACCAGCAAAGCCACTAGTCCGCCGATCCGGGCCATGGCCACATTGGTGAGGATGAGAAGTGCCCACTTCACCGACTTGAACATGGTGTAGAGGATGATGTAGATCACGAGAATGGTTAGGGGCACGATTAACAACAAACGTGCTTCCGCGCGTTTTTCGCTCTCGTATTCGCCCGACGAACCGACGGTATAGCCCGGCGGCATCTTCACTTTTTCACCAATCTGTTTGATCGCCTCTTCGACCGTAGTCCCCAGATCCCGGTCTCTCACGTTGAAGGTGATGGCCACGAAACGGCCGTTGCCTTCGCGGAAGATGTCGTACGCGCCATCCTTGACCTCGACTTTCGCCAACTGCGCCAGAGACACCCGCTCTCCGCTGGGGGAAAGCAGCCGCACTCTTGCGATGGCGTCTTGGGTTTTACGGTAGGGCTCCTGATAGCGCACCACCACGTCGTAGCGCGCTTCGCCCTGGAGCACTTGGCTCACAGCGTTCCCGCCCACCGCCGTTTGGACGGCGTCTTGTATGTCGGCCACATTGATGCCAAAACGCGCCGCCTGCTTGCGATCGATAATTATGTCGAGATTGGGCTGGCCGAAGTCGCGCAACAGCTTGACGTCACGCATGCCGGGGATGGCTGACATGACCTCTGTGACTTCTTCGCCCTTTTGCTCGAGAGTCTTCAGGTCATCCCCGAAAATCTTGAAAGCAAGTGCACCCTTGGTGCCCGTAAGGGTTTCTCCGACGTTGTCTTCGATCGGCTGTGAGTAGTTCCAGATCGCCCCCGGGCATCTTTTTTGCAGCTCGCGGTCCATGGCGGCGATCAGTTCATCTTTGTTCTTATGAAATACCGGCCGCCATTGGTCGTGCGGCTTCAAGTCAACGAAATATTCTGTGTTGCCGAATCCCCCGGTGTCGGTTCCGTCATCCGGCCGGCCAGCTTGCGATACGACGGTTTTCACTTCTGGGAACGACGCAAAAACATAGCGGGCGCTGGTTGTGAACCTCTCGCCTTCCGTAAGACTGGTGCTGTTCGCCAGCGTGCCGCGCGCCCAGATGGCGCCTTCGTCCAGATGCGGCAAGAACTCCGAGCCGATGATTCCGCTGAACCACAGGAATAGGCTTGCCGCCAGCGTCGCCAAACCGACACCGACCGTAAGCACACGATGCCCGAGGCACCAGCGCAGCCGCTCGCGATAGTGTTTCGTCAGAAAAGCCATGACCGGGTTGTGCCACTCGCGAACTCCACTGCGAAACAACACGCTGGCCAAAACCGGTGCGATCAAAATCGAGAAGGTCAGTGCGCCGAGCAGCGCGAAGGCGACGGTCAGGGCCATGGGCCTAAACAGCCGGCCTTCCACTCGTTGCAGCGTGAAGATCGGCAGGTAGGCGGTGATGATGATGGCGATCGCGTAGAACACCGGCCGCTGCACCTCATGCGCCGCCTCGCGGATGGCTTGGGCGGGCGTCTTTATGCTTATGGTCGTGCGGCGGCTGGCGGCGGATCCGGAAGTTTGTAGCCGGCCCATGTGCCGCACAATGTTCTCCACCATTACCACGGCGCCGTCCACCACCATGCCGAAATCGAGCGCGCCCAGCGACAAAAGATTTGCGGGAACCTTACTCAGGTCAAGCCAGATCGAGGCGAAAAGCAAGGAGAACGGAATGGTGAGGGCGACGATGAAGGCCGCCCGAGCATTGCCGAGAAAGAGGAAAAGGATGATCGTCACCAGAATCATCCCTTCCGCCAGGTTGTCCATCACCGTGCGCGTCGTATAGTGCAGCAGATCGCTGCGGTCCAGCATGGGAACGACCTTCACGCCGGGAGGCAGAATGCCGTTATTGAGCTGATCCACTTTCTTGTGAATGGCATTGAGCGTGGTTTGCTCTTCCGCGCCTTTGCGCATCAGCACCACGCCCTGAATGACATCAGACTCATCAATAATGCGCCCGTCCTCCATGTGGTTGGCTCTGGCCATGTGGCCCAGCCGGATTTTCGGACCCTGGGTCACCTCCGCGATGTCCTTCACCCGAAGCGCGGTGCCGGTCTGGGTTTTCAAGACGGTCTGCTCGATGTCTTGCACCCTGCTAAAGAGCCCGAGCGCGCGAACATTCATCTGCTGCAGGCCTTCTTCCACAAAGCTGCCGCCGGCATTGATGTTGTTGTTGGCCAACTGCTGCTCGACCTGTCCGATACTGAGTCCGTACGACACCAGCTTGTTGGGGTCTACCCGCACCTGGTACTCACGTACGGTGCCTCCGAAGTCGGAAACGTCCACCACATCGGTAACGGATTTGAACTGCTTGAGGAGAACCCAGTCTTCGAGCGACCTCAATTCCATCAGGTCATACCGGGGATTTGTGCTTCTTATTGTGTACCAATAGATCTGGCCCGTCGTGCTCCAATCGGTGCCGATTTGAGGTTGAAGGTTTTGCCCAGGAAGAAGATTGACCTGTGTCAGCCGTTCTAGCACCTTCTGACGATTCCAGTCGTTAACCGAACTGTCGTCGAAGATCATGATCACGAACGACAGTCCGAAAATGGACTCGGACCGCAGAAAGGTCATGTGCGGCATTCCGGCCATTTGTATTTCGATGGGAATCGTGACTTGCTGCTCGACCTCTTCCGCGGAACGCCCCGCCCATTGGGTAATGACGGTCACATAGTTGTCCGCGATGTCCGGATAGGCTTCCACCGGCAGGTTGTGGAAGGTACTCCCCAGCCCATCAGCAGAATGGCGATGGCCATCACCACAAATTTGTTGTTCAGCGCAAAGTCGACGAGCGCACGAATCATTTCCTGTTTACTGTTTTCCTTCCCACTTCTCT
>CAWCRQ010000073.1:0-42251 GCA_963797885.1 uncultured Acidobacteriaceae bacterium
TCGAACCACTCCAGAGTGCGCAAGTTGTAGTCGTGGGAGTCGGCAGGCTGCCGAACAGAGTGTATTTCGTTCGGATAGACAACCAGCCGGGTGGGCACCTTCCATGAGCGCGTGCCACCATTCCACCGATTGTTCCATCGGAACTTAGCCATCGCGATCGCCGACCAGGATCAGGGTAGGCGTCTTGACCGCTTTGACGAAGTGCATTGTAGCTCTTTGGCGTAGACAGCAGGGTAGATGGTGTACCGGACGCTCAAAAACGGGATCATCCACTCATCGATATCGTTCAGGCCGTAGTAGCTGAGCCGGTGGAAGACCAGCGCACAACCGCCGCGGCAAAACGCTGCCGGTCTGGGTCTCGGCCCACATGGTGATGTATTCGCCATAGCTGTGCCGCGCAGGCCGATGCGCTTGGGGTCGATCGGGTACTCCTTGAAGACATGGATGCCTGCCATGATGTCGCGATAGTCCCCGCCGCCGAAATCCTTGATGTTGGCTTGCGTGAACGCCTCGCCTTGTCCGTAGCTGCCGCGCGGGCTTGGACGAGAACGAAGTAGCCCAGTGCCGATGCGGCTCCAGCTGAAACCTTCGTCCAGATCGAGGAACGTGCACGCCAAGGACGGTCCGCCGTGCACGCTGACTACGAGCGGATATGTCTTGCCGGGCACGAAGCCCTTGGGAAGCATAAGCCAGCCTTGCACCCGCGTGCTTCCGTTCTGCCAGTGAATGTTGCGCATTGCGCCCCATCGAGCTGATATTGCTGTTCGGTGGGTGATCTGCTTCCATTTGCCAATCGGGCCCGCCCAGACCTCGGGGGGGAGTTTCGGCGGATTGACGTATAACCGCGGTCACCGTTTCGTCGCTGGAGAAGAATGCACAATCCCCATGGGTACGTGGCCGCTACTTCTTCGCCGGTCCGCGGCGTCTCGGGCCTCGCCTCCGGTGGTGCTCACGCTGCCGAAGCCAGAATTCCCATCGACGTTTGCGGCGAAAACGATGCCGGTCGGGAGATGTCAGCGCCGCGATGGAGAAAGGAGATGCCTTGAGGCGAGGAGTGATATTCCGTGCCATGCCGCCGTTGATTGGACCGTTAATTGGAACTACGAGGATGTCGCCGCCCGTGACGCCGGCGTCGCTCATAAGGCCCTCGATGATGGTTACATTCTTTCCGTCGGGTGAGACGTGCGGGTCTTCCATCTGCCACTCGTTCGTAGATGTCTTGCATCTTGCCGCTCGCGTTGATGCGATAGAGCCGCGCGACCCACCGGTGAGGTCGCCGGAGCCGTGCACAGCCGTGGCTACCCACGCCTTTCCGTCGGGAGTCCAGTCGTATTCATGATGAAGGTCGGCAGGCGTGACTTGCGCAGGGTGTAGTTGCTCAGGTTGATGGTGGTGAGGCGCTGCTCATAGATTTGGTCGTCGATCACTCCCGCGAGCCGGTAGTCGGCTGCAATGGACCAGCCACGCGGTGGAGGTCCTTAGTGAAGAGATGGCAGAAGTTCGTTTGGTGGCGAAAAACGAGGCGTCTGCATAACCTTTTAATTCCGCCCGCTTGGCCGGAGCACGACCGTCGATCGCCGCGGTCCAGACTTGAGCCATGGGAATGTCACCGGCAAGTCAGCGAGGAATGCGAGCTGTTTGCTGTCCGCTGACCACGTCGTCGCCGCGGAAGCTCCTCCAGGAGATCCTCGAAGAGAGCCAATCCGCCGCGTACCGGTGTTACCGTGAGCTGTCCTTCGACGATGTAGGCAACCTCAGTTCCATCGGGAAGAGTGCAACCTGATCGATCTTCTTCGCGTGCGGCATGGAATCGAGCACGACAGCGGCGCGAGAGGGCGCAGGATCCTGATCTTGTGCCAAAAGCGGTACGCCGTGGAGTGAGGCTGCGAGCGCGCAGAGCAGCGCGGCAAAATGAGTGTGAGACTTGGTCCGTGATTTCATGGCTGAGCATTACGTGATATCCGTCGCACTGCCCGTCAGGGCTGCGAACGGATGGCTTCTTCGATGCGACTTTCCAGTACTGATCCAGCAACCGGATTCGCCCTAGATGCTTGAATATCTGAAGATCTCGTCGGAACTGGTAGAGGAATTCCGCCAAGAAGCGCACGATCTGCTTTGCTTGTTCGGCAGAACGCATGCCCACAATCGCTCCGGTGACGACGATAGCGCAGCGTCAGGCAATCGCAACCTCGCCCGTGCAGGCTGTGACGCTCGCCGATCCCGCGTAGCACCTCCACTAGCCTGGTTGGACTCAACAGCGGTTCCTGGAAGCTGGGGGTTCTTCGGCGGAGGTTCTGGCGGCAACGCCGCGATGCGCTCGTGGTTTCCGTGGCGACGTCCCCGACTTCATCGGGGAGTACACGATGACGCCGATGTGCCGCTCACGGCAAAACGGCAGAACATCCTTCTGATGCGCGGGTCGCGATCTTGTAGTTCGTTGCACAGCGAGGTGATCGGCGCGATCTTCTCGATTCGCTTCATCTGGGCCACGTTGAAGTTCGATACGCCAATGTGACGAACCTTGCCTTCCTTTTTGGATTTGGCGAGCGTTCCCAACCTTCTTCAATCTCGGGCTCTGGATCAGGCCAGTCAATATGGTAGAGATCGATCGCATCCACCCGCAGTCGCCGCAAACTTCCTTCCAGTTCGCGGCGCACGGCCACGCTTTTTCAGGCTGTGCCCGATCTCGCCCTGGTCATTCCGCCGAGCTGCACTTGGTAAACACGTAAGGACGGTGCGCGTCCGGCAATCGCTTTGCCGACGACCTCTTCCGCGTGCCCCAGTCCGTACACGGCCGCAGTATCGATCCAGTTGACGTCCGCATCGAGCGCCGCGTGAATCGCTACAGATGAAGCATGAGCGTCCTCCTGCCGTCCCAGAGGCTGATCGCCACCCCCATGGCCCAAGCGCCGATGCCGATCGGGAGTGATCTCCAAGTCGGAGCTGCCTAGATGTCGAGTCTGCATAAGTTTTCTTCGGATCAGTCTCAAGGCAGATGCTCTAAGATTGGTCGGCCCTAGCAGACGATTTTCGAACTTTCCTCTGGTGCACCCACACGTTTGAACCAGCGCTTTTCAGCGCCTTAGGATTAACTCAAGTCAAATCGTCGGGCCCTGGCGGACGATCACTCGGGCCAACGGACGAACCAAAGACTCCGCAAGCAACGCCACCAGCACGATCGCCTTAACCTGACCGCCGAAGCCGGCCGTACCTCCGTAGCCCACAGTGCCTGTAGAGAAGAGATTAGTTTTTCTGTGGGGTAAACAAAATCGCAAAGTAACAGAATATCCGAATAGAAAAAGTTTCTCCGAGCCCTGCTTGCTGTTGCCGGATGGTGGTGAGCAGCAGCAGGGCAAAAGGCACGTAAAGGTGAAACAAGGTGTAATCCCCTGAGAGCGGAGGAAGCACCAAGACGCGACATCCCCAGGGCGACCATCTGGTTCAATAGTGGCAGCCTCCTAAGTCGCAAAACAATTGCAATGCTCAGGATTGCAATCACCACACATGGTCCAATTTTATTCATGTTGAAGATAATCTAGAGGGAGGGTTGCCTTGTAACAGACGAGGGACATCTTTGATCACTCCGAACGACGAATGGTCGAAGCCGATTTCACTGGCCCGCCAGTGATAGACATACGTGTAGGTGAAGTGATCCAGGCCATTCTGAATGCCGTATGAGCGATCGCTGTTGTCGGCCCATCCACCAAAGTGAGAAATTTGTCACGGCCTCGATCGTCAGTACTCCGAAAAGGAATTCGAATAAGCGCCGCCGGTATAAGAACAGCAACAAGAAGATCGCGGGCACAAACTTCATGGACCCAGCAATTCCGATCAGAGCTGCGGCCAACCATAGTCGCTCGCGAGCAAACGCGACCAGACCGCAAGCCAGCACTACCCAAACCGCAAACTCAAGGTTTGCCCGGTCGAAAAGGAATATGAACGGATACGAGGTCAGGAGGACGGTTAATGCGGAAGAAGTCCCCGCAATCCTTCCCGAGACTCCGGCGCTCCTCAGAGCCCTCGCAAAGAAAGCCGCGCCGATGAGTGGAGGCGCCAAGGACGGTTGCGAGAAATGCACGTAGTGGATGGTGAGAACCAACGAAAGAAAAATGCATAAACCAGCGCAACAGGCGCTGGGTAAGTGAAGGGATGCCCAGGATACGAGAAAAACGCCTCTGTCCCAAAGTGCTTAAAGCGTTCGCTGTAAATGGTGAAATCTGAGAACCTCACTTCTGGAATGAACAGCAACGTGTTGTAAGGGTAACCTTCGAGCAAGAAATAGCGCCGGATTCCTACGACTAAAAGAGCCAAAGCAGTGAGTACGATGGTGGCTATCCAATACACTTTCACGGCACGCGGCAGAGGGACGGAGTGGTTGGTCATGCGTTCGGCGCCTGGGCCTGTTCCCATTCGAGAGTCGATTCAATTCCCAGGATTTTGCTCACCTCGGGCGACCATTGGAGGATGGTCCGCGCTTTGCTGTTGTCAGCCACGAAATACTTCTGGTCGCTGTTTCGCCATGGAAGCCGATCGTAAATCATAACGATATTCATTTTCTGCTCGAGGTGGGCGAACAGCTCCACGAGCGACATGCTGTTCTCCGCCCCACCGCCAATATTAAAGACCTGTCCAGCAGCCTGAGCGATTTGGGCGTGTGCGGCCCGGTAACAACGCACAGCGTCGGATACATAAAGCAAATCGCGGACCTGCTTTCCGTCTCCGTTAATCGTGAAGCGGTGGGCTGAATCTTGCAGAGTAGCCACGGCCTGTTTACAGAACCATCCCACCCAGCCTTGATCGAAGGTCGAAGTCTGGCGGCCGCCGTAGATCGTAGAATGGCGAAAAACCACCGTCTTCAATCCATATGCGCGAGCGTAGTCAAGCATGTATTGATCGGCCGCGCCCTTCGAGCAACCGTATGGGGTACGGAAATCGAGCCGTGCCGACTCGTCAATACCGAGCTTGCCATTCGCTGGTTGATAGCGTGTGGCGAGTTCCGCCAGGCGCACGCCTTCGAGGTCACCGTAAACCTTGTTGCTGGAGGCATAAACTACCGTGGCTTCGGGAGCGTAGCGCCGAACGGCTTCCAGCAGATTGATCGAACCGCCTACGTTGATGTCGAAGTCGCGTCGCGGAGAAACTAGCGAGTTGGTCATCGATACCTGTCCGGCCAAGTGGAAGATACACTCGAAATTGCCGCGCTCGAAAACCAGATCGAGGTCATGGGTGTTGCGGACGTCGGCGTGGACAAATTCAAAAGAGCCTAGAGTTCGCAGCCATTGAAGGTTCGTGGGGGCGCCGGACCGGGACAGGTTATCGAGCACGACGACCTTGGCATGGTCGCGCAGGAGCTCAGCGGCGAGATTGCTACCGACAAAACCGCAACCACCTGTGACCAAAAAGGCCATTCGGAATTACTTCTCCTTTGACTCGGCAATCGCCAAGCGGCGGAAACGGCGGAGACGGATGATGGAACGGATGTAGCTGAAGGCGAATTCCAACAGATTGCGCTTGCTTTCGCCAGCCTTACGTTTCTCGAAGGTAATGGGAACCTCCATGACGGAAGCGTGTGTTGGGCCGAAAGTGAGACGAATCAAAATCTCCTCGACAATTTCGAAGTCGGAAGAGTCGAGGTGGAGTGTTCGAATTTGATCGCCGCGGTATAGACGGAAGCTGTTGGTCACGTCGTGCACTCGCAGTCCAAAGGCCAGCCGATAGACTACGTTGACGACGAAACTTAGGAAGATCAGAACGGCTGGATTTTGGGTGTGTCCGCCTGGCGCGTAACGGGAGCCGATTATCAAATCGGCTTTGCCGCGTTCGCGCCAGAGAGAAACAATTTCCGCCGGATTGTGGGAACCGTCGGCATCCATTAACAGAATAGACCGGCCAGTCGATTCGGCAATGCCGGTGCGGACGGCGTCGCCATAGCGGTTTCCACCGTTTCGAAAAATGTGGTGGACACCCATGGTGTCGCAGACGGCCTGGGTGTCATCGAGTGCCGCACTAGCATCGACGACGACGATTTCGTAAGACTCGGTCAGAGCGTCGGCAGCGCTCTTCAATTTTGGTAAAAGCTGACGCAGAGATTCGGCCTCGCGGTACGCGGGAAGCACAACCGTTAGTTCGCAAGTGGTTGGCAAAATCTACGCTCCGGTTCCCGCAGATTTAGTTGGGGCGCGATTTGCCTCGCTAGTTCCCACACGGCATAGGACAGTTGGGTCGAGGGCGACCAACTCAGTTCTCGCTTTGCCCTCGAAATATCTGCAACCAGATGCATCGGTTCGTGAGTAGGATAAGGCAATGCACCAAACTGAACTTCGAGGTCGAGATCGAGGTCTGAACAGACCGTACTCACAAGTTCGAGAACGGTGCGCTCGAGTCCGCTACCGAGGTTAAACTTCTCAATCAATTCCGGAGGCTGCCGTTCAAGACAGAGAACGACCGCTCGGGCAATGTCCTCGACCGCGCAGAAATCCCTCACTTGGCAGCCTGAGGTCATAGGGAAGGGCTTCCCGGCGGCGGCCGCGTGCAGCAACCCGGGAAACAGCCGCATCGGTGCATCTTCCAAACCCGTAAAAGCAAATGGCCTTACGATTGTGACGCTGCGGTTGAACTCGACTGCCGCAGCCTGAAGCAAGAGATCAGCCGCGGCCTTACTGGCTCCGTATGGGTTCAGATTTTCGATTGGATCGCTCTCGACTAACGGCCTTCTCTGTTCCTTATAGACGAGCCCAGTGCTGATATAGATGAAATGCCGGGCTGAGGACGCACAGTAGATCTCAAAGAGGCGGAGCGTAGTTTCGACGTTGAAGCTGATGATCTCAAACCACGACTTCTTGGGGGGCCGGACGCCGCTGGCAGCACAGTGCACGATCACATCTGGCTGCAGAAGCTCGATGGAACGGCTGGCCTCGACAATGTGAGCGAGGTCGAGTTGTACAAATTGAACTCTACGCTCGAAGGATCGCAAAAAGGGCTTCAGCTCGCGAACGGGGGCGACAAGATCGTGTGAGGTTTCCTGCGCGAGGAGCCTCATGACATTGAATCCAAGTGTGCCGGAAGCGCCGGTGAGCAGGACTTTTTGAGTAGCTGATAGGGACATGAATCGTTTGTACTATACATCTGACGTCTGGCCAAAGCTACATCAACCAAAACGCATCCTAAAACAGATTCCATAAGAACTGGTTGTACACGTCGTGGTGGTACTGGACTTCCTGCGTCTTGACGAACGAGCCCAGCAGACGCGGACAGCGGTCGGCGGAGGCTTGCTTCAGATCGGCATAGCGGCCCTTGACGTCTTCCCCGAGAATCTCCGACGTCCACTTGGCCTTGCGGAAATTGTCGATCGCGTCATCTCTTCCAATTTGTCGTACGGAATCGCGAGAAAATTTCTCAGTTCTGTAGACATGCATCTCCTTGTCGGCCGGGCCAAGCCCGTAGGTATTCTTGGCTTGAAGCACCGGGCAACAGGGTACCGCGCTGGGAACAACCGCGCCAATGGGCGCCATGAAAAATATGAATCCGTGCCATTCCAAATCTGCCATGCGCCGTCTCGAAAGTGTTCCCAAGCCTCTTCTCGGCTGTTTGCCGGCACCTCCAGACATAAATCTACGTTTATCGCCCTCATAAGTTTTGTTTCTTAACAGAAACTCTGATGAAGAACATAGAAAATATGCGTTGGACGCGCGCTTGCTGGACCGCTAAGGTCAACGTGCTGGCATCGGAAACGCACGGTCATCCGTTGCACGCACCAGGGGAGAATTGGAGAAACCAAACGATGCATTGCTTGCATAAGGGATTCGTGTTTGTTCTTACATGCCTGATGCTCGTATCTTCCGCCAGCGCCCAGGACCAAGGGGGGACCGCTCCCCCGTCGAATGAGGCGATCCTCCAGCACATGCAACAGTTGGAACAAGAGGTGAAGGATCTTCGTGCGGAGGTCGCCGCCATGAAGAGCGGCGCTGCTGCCGCGTCTGCACCCGCGGCTCCCGCACCCGCGCCTGCCGCAGCTCCGCCTGCCCAAGCCGTCGTGGCCACAACCGGTGCGCCAGCCGCGGCCCCTGCGCCTACCGGATTGGCCGGACTGCTCGGGCCGGTCACGCTGAGCGGCTTTATCGACACGTACTACGGCTATAACTCCAACCATCCTTTCACGCGTGCGAATAACTTGCGCAACTTTGATGTCTTCACCAACCAGTTCGGCCTGAACATGATCGAGTTGGTTGCGGACAAATCTGTCGACACCACCAACCGCCTCGGGTTCCACATTGCGCTCGGGTTCGGGCAAGCGATGGATATCGTGAACTCCGCAGCAGGCCCCAACGAACTGAGCTTCGCTCAGTATCTAAAAGAAGGCTATCTGGAGTACATGGCGCCGGTCGGCAAGGGCCTGCAGGTCAACGTCGGAAAGTTCGTGACCCCGAATGGTGCGGAAGTCATCGAGACCAAGGACAACTGGAACTATTCCCGCAGCCTGCTCTTTGCGTTTGCCATTCCCTACTACCACTTCGGCGCCAGCGCCAAGTACGCCTTCAACCCCAAGTTTTCGGTCACCGGATATTTGGTCAACGGCTGGAACGACGTCGTTGCCGTCAACACCGGCAAAACCTTGGGCGTGAGTTTGGCGTGGACCCCGAACAGCAAGTTCAGCGTGGCTGAGAACTATATGGGTGGACCGACGCTGTCCAACGACAACACGGATTGGAGGCATCTGTTGGACACGGTGATCACCTACAACCCGACGGCCAAGCTTTCGTTCATGGCCAACTACGACTACGGCCGGCAGAGTTTCGATACCGTCTATCAGAGCGCCAACGCGATCCCGTACCCGCTTGCCAAGTGGAGTGGCCTGGCGGGGTACGCCAAGTACGCGCCCAACGACAAGTGGGCCATCGCTCTGCGCGGCGAGTACTTCGACGACAACCAGGGTTTCACCACCGGCACATCGCAGGAGCTCAGCGAATTCACCGCTACTTTACAGCGCACGATTTCGAGCAAGCTTACCGCTCGCCTGGAAGGCCGCCGGGATATGACCGACGCGCGGACCTTCCTGCACGGGCCTGCACCAGGAACCGGAGTCAGCGGCCAAAATACCATCACGCTCGGCATGGTCTACGCCTTTAGCAGCGCCGATGCCAAGTAACAACAACAATGACACTCGCGCACAACACGCAGACACGCCATGGTTTCGGGCAGCAACAAGCTGATCTGCCCGCGATGTGGGGACTCGCGGCCGGGGCAAAATCCCAGATATCCCCTGGTGCCAGCGCTCTGACCGCCCCCCACCAGCGATTCTGTGAGTTCGTCCACGGAGCACCGGCATGCTGAAGAATTTGCTCGGTGTCCTCGAGGCAGCGGTTGTGTTCGGCGGACTTGCTGGGTTGGTTACAGGCATGTACTTGTTGGCGACCAGTCCGTTGCCCGGCGTGGTGGTGATGCTCGCCAGCATGGCCATGCTGGTGAGTTCGGTGAAGAAGCTGGGCGAGGCGCAGGAAGAACGGCACGAATCCGACGCGGGCCGCGAGCGTTCTTCTCGCAGCCGTCGCTAGTTACGGTGAGTAGTACCCGGGGCGTGCGACCCAGGTTTTCCCCGGACTGTGATCGAAGATGCTCGGAACGATGGTCGAAGACGACGAAACTTTAGGAGAACACTTATGGCAGAAAACTCTGTAGAAATGAAATCGACCGTAGGTTTGACCGGTCTCACGATGAACGCGATGGCGCTGATCGCACCAGGAGCGTTTCTGTGGCTCACCTTTGCCGGGCAGGCAGCTGCGGGCGCGACCGCGCCTTCAATGTGGATGGGCATCCTGTTTGCAACCTTGCTGTGTCTTGCGACCGCCATCTGTTACGCGGAAATGGCGAAGCTGTATCCTGGAACCGGCAGTTCGTATTACTTTGCCGAGCAGTCCTTTCTTAATCATGACAAGGCTTGGCCGTATGCCCGCCTCGCCAAATTCATCGTCGGCTGGGGCTCGCATCTCTACTACTGGGTCTACCCCGGGGTGATGGTGGGCGTCATCGGAGTCATCTCCGGCTATTTGGTGGGGACCCTTTGGCCAAATTTTATGAGCGCCTCCAATCCCGGCCCCATGTTCATGATGGCGGTTGCCATCGTCTTCTCGTTTGCCGTGTCCTATATCGCCCACCGCGGAATCACGGGTTCGACTGCCGTTAATGTCGCCATCAACATCATCCAGATCAGCGCTCTGATTGTGTTCGCGGTTATCGCGCTCGGCTACCGCGTGAACCATCCCCCGGGCAGCGTGGCCTTCCAGTTTGACGCGCAAACCAGTGCCGCGTTTAGCTGTGAGTTCGCGACCACGAAGACGATGGTGAATGGGCAGAGCACCGACACCATCGTTCGCGCCGCCGACGGGACCCCGCAGTGCGCTGTGGATGCGGCCGGGAAACCGGTGCCCTATCACATCAGTTATCCGGAAAAGGATTCGAGCGGCGCCTTTGTCTCTCATCCCACGGCACGCTCGGTCGTCAGTATGCACAATTTTGGCTGGATGTTCGTGCAGGCCACCATTGCCATCCTCATTCTCGTCGGATTTGAATCGGTTACCTCGATGGGAGGCGAGGCCAAGAACGCCCAACGCGATATCCCGATCGCCGTCATCGTCTCGCTGCTCGTCCAAGGCTGTTTCTGTTATCTCTTCGAATATTTTGCCGCCAATTACTTTCTCAATAGCGGTTATCCGATGAGCTTTGCCGGAGCCTCGGCGGCGCCCATCGGGGACATGATGACCATGGTCGGCGATGCGCTATTCGGTGCAGGGAACGGACGAACCTTCATGCTAGTCGAGGCGGCCACGGTATTTCTGGCGCTGATCGGCACGACGCTCTCTTGTATCAACACCGGGGCGCGCGTGACCTACGCTATGGGCAAAGACCAGGAGGTGCCGGAACACTTTGGCATGCTGCATTCCAAGAACCTGACGCCACACCGGGCCATTTGGACACTGGCGATCATTTCAGCCCTGGTCGGGTGCATCACGGTGGTGGTGTTTTTTGGCGACGGCGCCGCCCCCGCAGACTCGGCCATTCAGGCGTTGCCGCATGGCTTCTGGTCCAGTTTCGGGTACACCACGCATGACAAGATGGCGGCGCTGCCGAACACTTTCCTGCTTACGACGCTGGCGTCGAACTTCGGCACGTTCTTGCTGTACATGCTGAGTTGCTTAACTTGCATCGTCTGTTATCACGGACACCCGAACTTCAAGGTGGTTCGGCATCTGCTGATCCCGATCTTCGGATTGCTAGCCAACCTGGCTTGCATGGCGTTCTATGTGATCGGACCCTTCATGGGCTATGGAACCAAGATGGAGCCGCTCCTGGCGCTGGGGATCGCACTCGTCTGGGGCATCTACGGCGGAATTTACTTCTTCCACATCAGTAAGACCTCCGGCCGCACGACCATGATTAAAGACCGTGTGTCGATGACGACGATCGCATGACCTAACCAACAGTCGCGGACGGCGGAGCCTGGCAGCCGCAGGGTTGCCAGCCTTCCGCCTGTCAATAGGTTTAGGTTTGTGTGGTGACGGGGCTCCGCCCCGTCCAGTTGAGAATGAGGGAGTTCTGATTAAGTCCCCGGGGCCCCCCGTGCACCCCTGTGTACCCTGTGGTTAATGCCCTTTGCCGACACCTAATCAGAGTTTCCTTAGCAGCTTGCGGAAAAACTCGGATTCGGGCGGGTTTTGCTATCCTTACGCCTTTTTTACGAAAATTCTGACATGCTGTCGGCATTTAGGCTAGATTGGAGTTTCGTCGCTTGCCGATCACCTTTGATGCAGATTCATTCACGATGACTGTCCTCCACGTCGGCGACCAGTTGGATCACTATCGGATCGAAGCCCTGGCTTCACGCAGTGGCATGGCCTCCATCTTCCGCGCCACCGATCTCAACAACGGCCGCCAGGTTGCCATCAAGATCCCCCATCCCGAAGTCGAGTGCGATCCCGCTCTGTTTGAGCGTTTCCGCCGCGAGGAAGAAATCGGCAAGCTGATGGACCATCCCGGCGTAATGAAGGTCTTCTCCGATGACGACCGCAGCCAGGTCTACATGGTCATGGAGTGGGTCGAGGGACGGCTGCTGCGGAAAATTCTCGGCGAACAGCCGAAGCTGCTGCCGGAGCGCGCCATCCGCATCACGCTGCGCATCCTCGATGCGCTCGACTACATTCACTCGCACGGCGTCGTGCATCGCGACCTGAAGCCCGAAAACGTGATGATCGACGAGCACGACAACATCAAGCTCATCGACTTCGGCATCGCTGGCAACGCCGGCGCCCGCCGCCTCACCTTCGCCAAGTTCTCTCCGACCATGGGCACGCCGGACTACATTTCTCCCGAGCAGGCCAAAGGACAGCGCGGCGATGCCCGCAGCGACCTCTATGCGCTGGGCATCATGTTCTACGAAATGCTGACTGGCAAAGTGCCCTTTTCCGGCGCCAATCCCTTCCTCATCATGAACGACCGCCTGCTGAACAACCCGGTTCCGCCGCGCGAAGTCGATCCCACCATCACGCCGCAATTACAGGAGATCATCTATCGCGCCCTGGAGCGCAATCCGAAGAATCGCTATGCCAGTGCTCGCGATTTTGCCCGCGATCTCGAGCATCCCGAGCAGGTCGGAGTCACCGACCGCCCGGAATTCCGCAACTGGAAGGATCGCCGAACCCCGTGGGCGAAGAAGGCCCTTTTTTACGCGCTGCTCGCACTGATTCCGATCGTGATCTTAGGCCTGTTACTTTACATAGCCCGCCACAGCTGAACGAGTGGCCAAGCGTGTGGGGGCAAGCGTGTGGGGGCGGGCGACCTCGCCCGCCCAGCTCTCAGCGCTGCAGGAATTCGTCCCCGCGAACGGCAAACTCCGCTTGGCGTCGCCGCCCCGCCGATCGCGGCAATTCGGGACTTCGCACTCACCCGCTTTCACGCGATCAAGCTCCCCCGCTCGCCGAGGGTCGAGTTCGGGATTTTTCGAGCGGCTACGGGTATGCCAGCAGCGCACAGAGCACGTTGGAAACAGCGCTAGCCCCGATTTGATTGACAGTCATAAGTCTTTTCTATTGTGGGCATTACCTTCGTAGACCGCTAAATCGAACGCTCGCGGAGTTAGCTGGGACGAGACCCCATGTTTCTCGCAGAGGCTGGCAAGGTGTGTGCGCGGCTTTTATGCCTTCTTCATGCGGCTTTTATGCCTTCTTCATGTCGATCGGAATACTTTGTGGATGGAGGCAAGACGCGAAGCGGGAGGCTTCGGTCTTGTGGAGAAACATGAAAAGTCTACGCAGCGTTGCACGCTTGGTTTCTGTTGTTGCGGTTTCGGTTGTACTGTTGTGCGGTCTTGCAACGGCCGCGGAAACCGGCCCGACGCTCAGCAAGAAAGAACTGAAGACACTGCTGGCGACAGCCCAAACGCCTTCCGATCACCAGAAGATCGCAGCGTACTATAGCGACCAGGCAAAGCGCCTCAACGCCAAGGCTCAGGAGTTCTCTGCGCAAGCAGACTTCCTTGCCACGCAGCCTGCAACGGTGGAATCCAAGCAGGGGATTTCGTCCTTGTCCACCAGCCATTTCCGCTACTG
Source organism: uncultured Acidobacteriaceae bacterium (assembly GCA_963797885.1). Lineage (GTDB taxonomy): Bacteria > Acidobacteriota > Terriglobia > Terriglobales > Acidobacteriaceae > Acidiflorens. The sequence goes on from CAWCRQ010000073.1 coordinate 13,599, forward strand.
GGCAAAGCGCTATGCACAGGAAGCGAAAGACTCGGAAGCATTGGCCGAGCAACATGACCAACTGGCCCAGAGTGGGTCGGTCACGACAGCAGCACAACAGAAGTAGAGTAAGCCTTGGCAACCGGGCTGCCGGGCGTCTGCGCGGCCGCCCTGTTCGTCAATTTTTCAGCGTTTCCCCGACCAAGCGGACAGCTCCCTCTTCCCCCCACCGCTGACCGCCCGCCAAATAGGTCTTCGAGTCCCGCGACCTGCTGCTGCGCGACCTGCCGATGACCGAGCGGCTGCCCTTGCGGTCCTCTTCGGTATTTGACCGGCAGGTGCACCATGGACGGAAGCTTCACTCTCCCGCGCCGGGCACGCTCGGGTCTGCGTCGGTAGGATCGCGAAAACGGTACCCGACCCACGGCTCGGTCAGGATGTATTTCGGCTGGGCGGGGTCGTCTTCGATCTTCTTGCGGAGCGTCCTAACATACGTCCTCAAATACTCGAGTTCTCCGCCATACTCGGCCCCCCATATCGTCCGCAACAACTTGGCATGGGTGAGAGGCATGCCGTGGTTCCTCATCAGGAGCGCAAGCAAGTCAAACTCTGTCGGCGTGAGATGGACCAATTCGCCCGCACGCCTCAACTGGCGCCTGTCGAAATCGATCTCCAAGTCCCCGGTCCGCAGGACAGGGGCCACCTCCTGCGGTGCCAAGCGCCGAATGACTGCCTGTATGCGTGCCACCAGTTCACCGAAGCGGAAAGGCTTAGTGACATAGTCGTCCGCTCCGGCTTCCAGAGCCTGCACCATGTCGCGTTCCGCGTCCCGCACGGTCACCATCACGATCCCGAGGTGAGGCATAAATGTGCGGATCCGGCGGCAGGCTTCGATACCGCCCATCCTGGGCATGTTGATGTCCAGCAGCACCAGGTCAAACGCCCCCTGCGGGATTACTGCGAGCGCCTGCTCGGCGCTGCCCGCCTCCTCGACGAAAAACCCACGGGCGGTCAAGGACGTCTGCAACACCCGGCGCAAAGGTGGTTCGTCATCGACCACTAAAATATTAGACTTCTGTGTCATGACCTGACTCATTTTGTGAGATGGGTATCGTGAAACGGAACGCGATCCCTCCGCCGCTTTTCTCGGGGCCGTCTAGATCGAGGGAGCCACCGTGTGCGACGGCGATTTTTCTGGCAACGTACAGGCCCAGCCCTGAGCCAGCAACCATTCTTCTCGCTTCCACGCCACGATAGAAACGGTCGAAGATCCGTGCCTGCTCACTCGATGGTATGGAAGCTCCACTATTCCATACGCGAATCGCAACCGATTCATCTACGCATTCGACAGAAACCGTGATGTCAGAATCTGGCCGGGAGTACTTACAGGCATTGTCCAGCAACTGACCGAGACCGAGCCAAAGCAGTTCCCGATCGCCGTTCACATTCACTCTGGCAATCCCCAACAACCTTAAGTGCCGGTCTGGCCACCTTCGGGAGTATTGGGCAATGATAGACCTGACCACGTCGGCAATGTCGGTCAGCTCCATTTGCGGTTTGACTTCCTCCCGATCCAGCCGCGCCAATCGAAGCAACCGCGAGGTCAATTGCGACAAACGAGACGCCTCAGACTCGACCACCTGCGCCAGCTCCACTTGTTCAGGCAGCAATGGGCCAACTTCTAGAAGCCCGCCCGCCGCCGTCAGGATTGTGGCCAGCGGGGTCTTGAACTCGTGGGCCAATGCATCGAGTACAGCTCCCCGGAACACCTCTGTTTCTGTCGCTGCGGCAGCACGGCTCGCCCCACGGAATGCGTGCGATCGTTCCATCATGACCGCCGCCAGGGCCGCCAAAGGCCCAGCCGTCAATTCGACATCGCGCAGCCCCTCGAAACCAATTGCGCCTGCCGGCCCGTCCCCGCCCGGAAGGACACGGACTGCGATCCCAAGGCTAGCGTCTTGAAACTCGCTCCTCGAAAGGTACGCCGTCCGCGTTTTCTCATCGAGATGGTCCCGCGAGTCTCCCTCAAAGCAAAGTTCCGCGGTAGCAGCGTCAAAGAAACAGATTGCCCGCAAGCTAAACTCGGACTTGAATTGCTTCAGCAGTTCCGCCCCCACCGTCGTGTCTGGTTCCAACCCGAGTAGCCGGTGCGCGAGTTTATACAATCGCGTTGTCTCCTCGCGCTGAAGTTTCTCCGAATCTGCTGCCGCGCGTGCTTGCGAAGTCAGGCGCGTTATGATCAGCCCCGCAATTAAGAAGGAGATCAGCGCCAGTGTGTCCGACGCGTCGCTAATTCGCAGGGAAAAAAGCGGCGCAACGAAGAAGTAGTCCAGACAAAGGAAAGAAACGACGGAAACGATAGCCGACGAAAGGAAATTTCCCGTGAGGGACTGCAGTACAACAACCATCAGGTAGCAAAGGCTCACCGTCGGGAAGCCCAGTCGAAACGCATAACCAACGAAGGTCAGAACACCCACCACACACGTTGCTGGCACAGCCCACAGCACTGAACGCCCGATTCCAACTCGCTCTGTCCTTTGTAGCACTAGTTGTGTTTGGCTCCGCCTGCAAGCGCAGCGCAATGCGGAGCCCCTCCGCCCAATCTTTCTTCCGAGCCTACCATCCCGCGGCACAGTGGGCAGTGATTTTCAGGCAGTTTTCCGGAACTCTTACTTATTGTTCACGACTTCTTCATTGTTCAGCGCTCGCAGAGATCCGAAAGCTGTGCATATTCTCTCCCACACTCACGATCTGTCTGGGCGAAACCAGCGCTACTGAATTTGCGCCCGTGAGGGCGATGCGAAGACATTTCTTTCATGACGGCAGAGGCGCACCTGGCGCGAGTGAACGTGTCAAGGCCGCACGAAGTACGCCGCCGAGCGGGCTTTGAGCCTTGACGCCCTCGCGCCGGGGGCGCGAATTACCCGCGAGAAAGAAGTGTTGATGCGGTTGGTGTTCGAAGATGATTCTATTGTTTATCTAGGCTGAAGGAGAAAAGATGCACGATTTCCCGGAGTTCATGGGAAAACCGCACCGTCTACAAAATCGTCTACAGCGATGTGACGGTAAAAACCAGAAATGCTGTTTATGTGCTTGAAAAGAATGGTCGGGGAGAGAGGATTTGAACCTCCGACCCCCTGGTCCCGAACCAGATTCCATAGCTTTATGGAATTCTGCGGCTTCCAACTGATTGCTGTTGAATGCGTTGCAGCCAGCTGGTTGAAAGCTGTTGAATTTTGTTGAAGTCGTGTGCCTTTACAGCTACAAAATCGTCTACAGTCGACCGACGCGAACGTTGTCCCATTCCATTTCTGGCCGGCCCTATCTTCGGTTGTCCCTGCGACGCCCAGCGGTGCTAAGACCCAAGTTCTGGAACGAGCGCCTTCTTGGAAGCAGACGCTTAAGAGTGGTACCCGGTGGGGGATTCCGAATCCTCAATACAGGGTTGGACCAGCAACCCAAGAAAACTCGCGCACACGTAGCAGTGATTTCCATCACTGCGCCGCATTACACGGACTGCGAAATGCCGTGCGCACTGGCTGGCTTCCCATCTCTTTCGCGGAAGAAATTACATCATTGCCAACTTTCGTGTCGCGGTCGAATAGCAGGAACCGGTGCGCCGGTGCGTAAGGCCACGCTTCCCGCATCTGCTGCACGATCCAGAGAGTATTCGAATTTCGTGTCACGTTGAAACGCAGAATCTTTCGTCGGTCGTGGCCGATGACAAAGAAACAATATAGAACCCCAAATGTGAGCGTGGGCACGGTGAAGAAGTCCATCGCCGCTATTGCTTCACGATGATTCCTGAGGAACGTGAGCCAGCATTCGGCGGGACGTGGATCTCTCGGGACTCTTCGAACCCATCGCGAGGCTGTTGTTTCGGACAGCCTGAAACCCAGCTTGAGGAGTTCGCCGTGGATCCGCGGCGCTCCCCAGGTCCGGATTCTCTGCGGCCATGCGCAAGATTAGAGCACGGACTTCCTTGCTCACCCGCCTTCGTCCTCCCACTCGTCTGGCTCTTGAAACCCATGTCAAATACAACCGGAATCCGGCCCGATGCCATCCGACCACGGTTCTGGGCGTCACCAGGATGAGAGGCCGCTCCCATTCTGACCACAGCCGTCGTAAGACAACCCAAAACAGTTTGTGCAGAGTAGTCATTCGACGGCGAGGTTGTTTGGCGTGCAGAGCCGGCAATTGCTGACGGAGAGCGAGATTTTCAAGGATGAGGTCCCCTCGGGACCGGAGAGAACTGACAGCCCAACCCAGACGATAACGGAACGACGTGACGATGGCCACAATCATGGCCAGAATCTTATCGAAAGACGCCCCATCAAGCCCGTCTCCAAGCCATTCATTTTGCGAGTGCACGAGGTTTTGACGAGGGACAACCCCGCCCGAAGAACGGAGCTGCATCGGCGAAGCAGCCTCCTTGCAGCAGACACAGAATTACAAGTTATAAACTGCAAACGAACGGTCCAATTCTTGCGGACTGCCACTCAAGCTCCCTGTGCCACGTTTACAGTAGGCTCCGCGGCGTGGATGATCCTCTCTAGAAACAGTCCTGGCCGAGGCTACGCAGAGTCACAAGGGTTGCATCGTAGCGGAGTAACCTCCTTTCGGCTTGGGCATCTTTCTTCGAGAACGTAGCGACACAGCAAGTAGGCGCGAGTGATGCAGCACATGTCTTCCGGGAGGCATAACTTCACTTCGGTGCGCTCACCGCGGCAAGGCAGAGGACCGATCCGAGTTTCAACCGAGCCCTGGTAGAGTCCCGGCCAGCGCTTGCTCAGCACGCACAGGAAACGCTGTTCTTCCCTCCCGCGTCCGCGATCCAATTCGATTTCATAGCGAGCCCGGGTTGGGTCCATGCAGCAGGGACATTCTTCCGGGCATTCACAGCCGCAATGCTCGCAGCGGTTGAACAGCAGTGCCATTTCCGCGATGCACAATTCGCGGTCGCCAGGGATGAAGGGAAAGAGATTACGGCCGAAGCGAAGAATCAGACAACGGCCCTCTTCCTCCTCCCGGCGACGGTGGTCGTGCTCCCGGCGATGGTCGTCGTGGTGGTCATGGCGATCGTGCCCGCTTTCACGGCGTTCGCGGTTCCAAAACTCCCAAGCATCCGCAAAATCGTGGCGGATGTCGAAAAGGCACCAACCCTCGCCCGGAAGCTCCCGCTGAGCAGCTTTTCTTGCGGCTTGGTGTGTGCGCTCACCGCTTTCGCGCGAAGTGTAATTGATGTGCAGAATTAGATCGCTCAAAGTGTCCATCGGGAAGTAGTTGTTTTCGTGCGGAAGCTCGATTCGCCACCGGCTGACCGCCCCGCGAAACTCGAAGGGGAGATAGCGATCATCGTGGAAGCTCACCTCGAACAAGCCCGCGTCGCTCTGACCAGTGGAGGTCGCGATGGCTTCGGTCGCGCCATACTCGCGCACGATGCGGGGATCATGGGGGCAGGCCTGGTAGGGGTTGTCCGGCCTTTGGCAGTCGCAGCAACAGGGGGCCGGAGGGGTCAAAAGCGGATCCACGCGGGTGGCGCTGCGCAGCAGCGTCAACCGGCAATGCACCTCATTATAGGGCCCCGAAACGCAGGGAATGGTTAGGGTGACGTTCTTGATGCGGCGCATGTATTGCCCGGGGTAGTCCAGATCGAACATCCACTCCGGGATTTCGATCTCGCATCGTCCCGTGATTTTGAGGCGCAGAAATTCTCTGGGGAACTGCAGGCGCATCGAGATGTGCTTCGTCAGCTCGTATTCGCGGCGATTGAGGTCGCAATATTCCTTTTCCATGCGCGCCAGGTCGAGTTGGAGCCGCTCGCCGGCGAGCAAGCCTTCGTGCAGGTTGTCCCAGTTTTCGCAACCAATAAATTTGCGCGCGGTGTACCCGCGCTCGAAATTGAAGGCTCGCTCCGCCTGGCGGGCTTCGCGCAGCGCCAATTCATAGGCCTGGTAGTAGAGATCCGCGACATGCTTCTGGAGAAACAGGTAGGCGGCGTGATTGGTGAACTTGTCCCGCAAGATATCTAAGACCTCTGTGGCTTGCTCGATTTGCCGCTGCTGGATGTCGAGCTCGCGCAGGGCTTGGTGCCGTCGTCGTTCCGCGCCAAGTATCTGCAACTCCACCTGCTCGATCTGGATATCGAGCACTGCAACCTGTTGCACCCAGTCTTGGCGGCGACGGTCCCATCCGGCCTCGGTCAGGTCCAGCGAGGCCGAAGAGTTTGCACTGTCGGCAATCGTGTTGCTGATTTGCGCCAGCGTCTTGAACAGGCCCGACAGCTTGGTGCCAATAGGAAGTTGCACGTCTTCAATCTCGCCGACCCACACATCGGGGATGACATCCATGCCTTCCGCGATAGTCTCCATCACATTGGCCGCAGTGCGGCTGCCGGTGGATATTCCGATCTCGTCCTCGTAGCCCAGTTCGTTCTGGTTAAGCCCGTTGGCGATCAATTGCGCGTAATAGATGCGGTTGGACTGGTCGGCCGCTTTCGTCTTCTCCAGCGCCTGCACCTGCCAATCGGCGTCGCGCCATTGGGCTTCGCGGGCCTTGCGGGCCATATGCGCCAGTTCCCGTTCGTGGCGCACACGAACCGAAGCCAGGAATTCAGCATCGCCTTTTTCGAACGCTGCGAGCAGCTCAGCGCCCAATTCCTTCACCTGGGCAGTGATTTCTTTGGCTTTCTGGATCAGGAACACGAAGCGGTAGGGACTGCGGGGATGGCACCAGTCGTCGCCGTCGCAACAAAGGCTTAGAGTGCTGCGCCAACCGTCGCGAACCCGATCGTCGCCCCAGTATTGGGCGTCGTGCTTTTCGCAAGCTTCGCGCAAGCGCCAGGCACTCAAACAATCGTGAATGAGCCCCACGCGATCATCCAACCGGTCATAGAGCATCATGAGCCGAGGGTTGATGGGAGCATGAAGAGGATCGAAGGTAGCTACGGTTTGCTTCACATGGATGCAGTTTTTCACCATATGCGGATGCGGACCCATGATTTTCCGCATGGCGTCGAGCAGCAGGCTGACCTTTTGAAAGGCCTCGGGAGAATTGCGCCGCATCTCCGCGTCGGCCCATTCGAGAAGAGTTTCGAGGTAATGGAGGAGAAGCGAACGGTGCCGCGCCTCATGGCAGGACACTTTCGTGGTATCGCAGCAGCAACTGTGCTCGCGCTTTGACGGAGGCGGGAGCGCGACGTTGACGGGAGCCGACACTTCAATGCCAATCTGAGGCGGTTGGTTGGGATCGGTTGGCGGATGCTGCGTCTCTTTCTCCTTTTCGCAACGCGCCCAGCGGTTGTCTCGATCGAACGGATCGTAGACCAGGTCGTACCACTTAAGAGCCGCTTCAAAACGGCAGTGAGCGCGGAGAGCGCGCGCCACCGCCACCGATGGCGAATACAAAAACCACGGGAAGAGACGTGCGCCCGGTTGGAAGTAGGCAAAATAGGGATAGGCGAACAGTTGGGTAAAGGCAAACGGGAAAGGAGGATCGGTGAAAGGAGAGATAGCCGGCACCAACAAATTCTCGGACTCGATCGCTAGATCCGGCACCATGTCATATCGAAAGCCGCCATTGCCAGTTGCGGAATCGAAGACGTCAAAGTAAAGCGAGTCGGCAACTCTTCCCTTAAAAATGAGATCGGGGTTGACTCCCGCACCGGTAGCCACGGCCACGCCCCACACCGAGCGGCGAGGCTGCTGGAATTCGCCGTTATGCACGCGGCACCACGCTAGGCGCACCATCGGCTCTGGCGGCCATTCCAGCAAGCCCGATAATTGAGCCGTGTCGTGCCAGGGAGTCGCTACCTGGGCGTTTTGATCGTAATACTCATTTTGCTGGCCGTCGTAGGCAGCGCGATGCGGCTGAGATGATGTACTAAACGAAGTCTGGAGATCGGGATCGGGCTGGAAGTATTTCGCATCCACCAGCCAGAAGTAGTATTCATCGACGTGAGCAGGATGCTCGCATCCGCACTCTTTGCAACAGGAGACGCAGCATTCGTCGTCCTTCTTCTTATGTTTCTCGGGATGCCGTAACTCGTGACCGCATTCGTGCCGCGGTTCGAACTCGGTTGAGGCGGGCGGATATGGGGCAGCGGCGACGCGAAGGAATCGCGTGCCGAGGCGGATAGCGCACTCCATCCAAAATGGAAGCTTGGCAGACGCAACTGCGGGACCCACCGGCCCGGCCACCGTACCGGGAGGCGATGGAACGGCTGATTGGTCCGGGACCATGGTGATCCACGACGGTCTAGCATCACGCTCGGGCGTGGCCAGCAGGTTGAGTCCTTCGCGCGTAACTGGGAGTGTCGGTACCGGAAGCAGTTGCATCTCCGCCGGGTCGCGATGCTGCAGCAAGCAAAGACCGGGATGAATGGGGGGGCGATCATCTGGCCAATAGTCGACTCCGCCGGGTTCGGCGATCGTCAACGTCACGCGCTTGAGTTCTTCGTCCAGGAAGCTGAAGGCCTCGATCTTCTTGGCTTTTTCCAGTTCGTCCCAGTCGATCCAGTTTTCCTTGTAGAGTTCGCGGCGTTTGCAGGCTTGCCACACGTGATAGGCGGCGAATCGGAAATCCCACATCTCCGCGAACGCCTTGGTGATGGTCCACCCAGCCTCCAAGCCCAATCGGCTTCGCTGGATAAAGGTTTGGACCGCGCTGATGGCCTCTTCAATGCGGCTGGCTCTCTCACACCGCCCCGCCCGGACATCGAGCAGGAGAATTTCGCTGAGCTCCTTGGATGTGTGGGCGATTCCGTTGGGGCCGCAAAGATAGCTGATCAGTGCTTCGCGGCCGCGTTCGCGAAGACCGTCGTTGAGGCGCTCTACGTCTTCGTAGCGGCGTGGCGCCCCATTTTCAAAACAGCCGTCGCAGAGGAACTCCAGAAGATTGGCATTGCCAGTCTCGGTCTGCCCCAGAACCAAAGCGCTGGGGTTGTCGGAAGCCCAAAGGTCGGGACGGGCTTTGGTCATGTCCTTGACAGTAAAGCGGTGCCATAACCGGCGCAGCCACCGGTCCGCATGCCAAGCGCGGACCATCCAGCGGTCGTCCTCAAGATCGTCGCTGGTGACAGCGTAAATGGGCGAGTGCTGATCCTGGAAGAAATGCAGATCCATGGGCCAGTGTCTTGCATCCGCGCACATGTGGCGCAACAGGCTGCTCGGATCGGCGGGTTGCTTCTCGAAAGCTTCAGCAAATAGCAGCCACAGATGCCGCTCACAGTCGGAGCGCACCTCCCGGCGTACTCGGTCATAATCGAAAATCCGCTCCCACCAATCGAACATCGCCTGCATTCGTTGCGGGGACGGGTGCGCGCGGGCATCCTGTGCCGGCGAGTGGTAGTCGTCGGTGACGGGGAGGAAGTTGAAATCGAAATCGGCGCGATGAATCTTGAATGCGCCGCCGGCCCGGTAACAGGACGATCCCGCAAACTTTTCTTTGCGGGCGAGCATGTATCCAAGTTCGGATCCCTCGCCGGCGTGCGGCTTGGCGGATAGCGCGAAGCGGTGGGAAAACAACAGCGCCTTGAACGCTCTTTGGTAGGTGCGGCGAATATCGCGCAGAGAACTGGTGTAGAGATGATTGAGGAAATTGGCAGGAGAGCCCTTGAGGCCCGCGACCTCGAGGGTGTCGTGCTTAAAGATGCGGCAGAGCCGGTCGTGCGGAATGGTCGCCAGCTTATGGTCACTGTCAGGACCCGAGTACTTGATCTCAAAACCGGTGTGCTGAGGATGCACCTCGCCGGCGTCACTCAGATACTCGGGCTCATGCTGGACGAGTTCGACGGTGAACTCGTATGCGCCGCGCCTGAGGTGCAAAGCCTCCGCGCGGAGATCCTCTTCGCCATGCCAATGGTGACGGAGCAGAATCCAGGTCTTTTGACCACGCTTCAGAATGACCTTCCAGGAGCGGTGCCGCGCCGCTTCCACACTGGGTTCCTCGTCTTCCCGAGCCGGCGCCCCGGCGTGGAAACGATATTCGCCTTCTTCGTTAATCAACAGAGCGCCGTGCCATTTCACGGTGAACCCCTCGGCGCCGCCTAGCCAGCGGCCCTTGGAATCCTCCATTGCGAAACCATTTCGCACGGTCACGGACTTCATCTGCTGGGGAGTAAGAACGAGGCCCATGGAGGGGATCACAGTTGGGACAGGACAATTCTCGCGGTCGCGCTCATGTCCGAAAGCACGCATGGGGCCACGCACTTCCCGCCAGGCGAGATGGCCTCCGGCCCTGAACTCCCCTTCCAGTCCCGTGCCCACCAAGCCGAGCAGAGCCGCGAGTGCGCCGCCGTTGGGTGGAGGGGTCCACGTTACTGGCGGCATATGGCCATCGTCGTTCTCCCAATCTGCAATGGCGAAGTTCTCGTCCGCGTACAGTTTCTTGAGCAGCAGCAACGCGGTCTCGCTTCCTTCCGGGTACTCCTGGCGAGTTGCGGCTTCCACATGCTCGGCCAGATGCTTTGCCAACACGCGGCAGCGCGCATGGCACAGGCTGAACTGCCGCTGGAAGTACCGCCATCTCTCTTCCTCGTCCTTTTCCTCGATCAGACGGCGTTCAGCCTCACCGAAATTGCTGAAAAGCAAGGCGAAGGCGCTCAGCATCACGCGGGGCTGGAAATAGACGTCTTGGACCGCCTGTTGCTCTGGCGGTTTGAGAGCCTGGACGCGAATGAATTGTTCCAGCACCGCTTCGTCGGAGACAGGCAAAACCGCCCATAAAACGTGGGTAACGGCATCGTAGTGGAACGGACCTTGCGGAGGCGTATTCCACATGGCTGGAGTAGTGGCTGCGAGAGCGCCTAGAAATTGCCGCGCCTGTGGACTGACCGGATGCCCATGCGTTTCTAGAATGTGGGGGAAGAAATGCTCGCCGAATGTCTGCACTTCGGCCGCGTTAAAGCCGAATTCGTGGGTAAGAGCAGATTCGATGCGCTGCCATGTCCAATGGTGTGCCTCCTCGTCCGGCACCTCAAGGTGCAGCAGCTTGCGCCGCAGTTCCCATAGCGAATGCTTGTGTCCATCTTCGGGAAGTCCAAGCGGCTCGTCCTCGGCCTCGTTCTCCTCCTGCAACACAAACGGATCTTCTCCGTCCAGATGGGGATCGGCGGTGAAGAGGAACAGGATCTCGCCGATGCTGAAGTTTGAAGCGTAAATTTTGGCCAGCACTTCGGCAAAACGCAGAGTGTGCGTAGGCGCAGCATTCCACGTGTCCGGCGGCGCAGCCGGGTCGAATCCGGCAAGACGGGAAAGCGAATCGAAATTGGACGCCAGCAGTTTAAGGAACTCGGGTTCGCGCCTCTTGCATTCGTGCCGGCATTTCGCGTGGTAGGCGATGCCCTCAATCAGGTGTTGGATCGCCCAATGCCAGTGCGCCGCTGCAGGGCCCACCCACAACGATAGCAGGTAAGTCCGGTCGCCGCCCGTGGCGCCCGGTGGAAATTCCTCGCCCGTCAGCTTTAGCCGGAACTGGTCGCGAAGCATCTGAAATGCCGCGAGTTGGCGGATGAAGTCAGGGTTGGGAAAGTGCAGCACCTTGCAGATGTCGGCGAGCTGACAAAAGGTGTAGTCGGCTCCGCATACGTGTTTCAGTTTTCGCCAAAGCCGTATGAATACCGCAGTCTCGCAAAGTCCGGCACGCGTGTCCTCAGGAAACTGCAGCCACAAGTCTTCCAGACAACAGGGCTCGCAATCGGGGAAAACACCTTTCCTGTCGTGGCCGTTTCGGAACTTCACTGGTCCGCACTTCCACAGCTCGATGAACTCGCAGTAGGTGAGGCAAGTCCGCTTGAGAAACTCAGGCAACTGGACCGCGATATCGCTCCAGAGCACACCTCCCACGTGCTCGGAAGCAAACCCATACAACTGCCAGGGCCGAAACTCCGACTGCGGCTTGCGCGGCTCGTCTTCGCGATGAGCACATGAATGCGGCCACACTCCGTGGAACAGCGTGGTGTACTCTTCGCGGGAGATTCCGAGATATTCAATCGCGATATCGATGCGAACTGGATATCGCCAGAGATGCGCCTGGAAGTGCGCCGGCTGTTTCACCGGATCCAGCACGAATTCGGTGATGCACTTGCGGAAGGTTCGCATTTCTTCGTAGCGACAGGTCCGGAAGTGTTCGAAATAGGTGCGGGAAACATCCAGCGCCTGGTCGTAAGGCAAGCAGCAGGTGGAGAAATCGTCCTTCAGCTTGTCCCAGACGGCGGGCTCGACCGCGCTGTTGGCGGCCACGGGTGTCGCCGGAGTCGAGTACTCGGGCAGAGCCTCGAACAAGACTACCGGCTTGTGGCAATGATCCCTGTGGTCATGCTTATGGTCGTGCTTATGATGATCATGGTCTTCGCCGCAGCAGCATTCGTCCGTACACAGCTTGTACCCTCCCAACGCGTCTTCCGAAGTGTCGTAAACCGTACCGTGTTTGGTTATGGGGCTAGTCGAAGCCATGTATTCCAGGCACTCATTCACGATGTCAATGAGCGGGAGTGGAGCCTCCAGATTGGCGCGCGTCACAGCCAGATTCTCGACCGGCCCGCGCCGGTCATCGATGTGCGCCTGCAGTATCGTGTGCCCGGCCGCCGGCGGCGCAAACGGATGATCGCAGGTCGAGCATTCCGAAACCTTCAACATCTCATGCAGGTACGCGATCGGGCCCAGCGGGGAAAGATAGAGCGGAGGAATGCAATCCGTCAGACAGCATGGGTTGATGGGGCCGAACCCAAGAGGCGACGGCGGTGGAAAAACAATTGGCGGTCCGGCGTTAGCATATATGGGCGTCGCAAAGTCATAGGCGACGGTGCCCGTGAGCGCCTGCTGGAAATCCGCGAATTCAAGATCCTGGACTTGTCCGCGACTGGTGAAGCCGCGTGCGAAAAGCGCTTCCATGACCGAGAATCGGAAGCTCGGTGGTTCGGCTATGTTCGCGAGAATGAATAGCTCGTTGATCGTCCAGACGGCCTGCACCGCCCAGGCCTGAGCCTGTGGGTCGCCTGGAATCGCTCCCGCGGCCGCGGCCTCCAACTGTGCCAGCACCAGCGCACCGCCAAAAGCGAAGCCCGCATAGGCTGCAATGGTGTTCTGGATTAGATCAAATGCCGGGATCAGAAAAGTCGGGGGACCACTCGCCGCGGGTCCGGCGCCTGGCCCCGGGTCCAGCCCCATCTGAAAGAATTTTTGCAGGTAGCTAATGAAGGCGCCGGCACTGCCGGGTTTGATAAACGAGGGCAGAACTTTGTCAAGGGAGACAACGAGGCTGACCGCCAGTGTGGCAAAGAAATTCTGCCACTGGGCGGGAGTCGCCGCGGCCAACTGGGAAACGTCCGTCAGCGGACCTATTTGGAGCGCATTGGCCGTATTGTGTTGGATCTCGACCGCCAACAGATTCAGAACGGGCGGAATTTGGTATCCCTGTGTGAGCGCAAAAAGAACCATCTCGAGGAATTCAAGATGCCTAGAGGCGGCCTCCCCGCCCGCTCCGGACCAGAAGACCGCGACGTCATCTCCCGGTGTGTAATTTTGCCAAGTTCCCGGGGGTGGGCCGGTTGGCGGGAAAATTTTCCAGTCACCCCAGATCTTAGCAGCAGGACTCGCCGGAGTGACCGGCCACGGCGGCGCCGTGGTCGACGCAGGAACATAAAGCGCCTCCAGGATGCGGACTGCCTGGGCCGGATTCGTGCCCGGATCCACTGTGATCCATCCGGAGTTCACGGCATCCGTCAGGCGATTCAGGCTGGATTGCTGGTCCGCGCCTATAGTCCGCTGGTAACGATCCTGCATGTTGATTCGGATCGGCATGTCATAGGTCAGCGCATAAAAATATTGCGCAGGGATGTCGATACCTAACGCACCCTGAAAAATCACCGCCGACTCGGGCTCCGTGGTAAGTGGGGGCGGCGGGGTAGCATTTGGATTGACGGGAAACTCAACCAGTGCCTGGGTAGCGTTCTGGGTTTGAATCTCGCAGTACACCGCGGCGGCAAGCGCGTAGACATAATTTGCGAGGGGGATCGCAACCGAGTCCAGTTTTCCGTAGTAGCCGCTCAGCGCGCCCTCGAACGCGAGCCGGTTCTGTTCGTAGGTGTTGGGTGTGCCCGCTACCAGCACTCCGTCGTTCGTCGCCGAGGTGTACATATCTTCCAGCGGGTCGGGCAAACCCGGCAGCGGTGGCTGAGGTCCATACACAATTTCGTAGGCGATGTTTTGGCATTGTTGAACACTGAGACCACTGATCAGCGCGGGGTTCACTACCGCGGGATCTTGTTTAAGGACCGCTGTGACAGCGGCCATGAGGTCATCGAAGTTAGGCGGCGTCCCATCTGTAGGGATCTGCAGCGTCGTTGTCAGCGGGGAGAGCAGTGGGGGTGGAATTGTGACATAGGCGCTCACATTGCCCGCCGGGATCGTCTGGTACTGATTGGCGGCGATCGGCGCGGGCTGCGTATACATTTGTACGTCGTAATAAATGCGGGAACCGAAAACGACCGGATTGGTGCCCTGGTCCAATTCGATCCGAAGATCCGGGGCAACGTACTCGTGGCCCCCGGGAGGCGGCCCGGTGTACTCAATGACAGCCGTTGCAACTGACTGCAATACAATGCCCGTAGTGTGTTGGATGATCCCTGGCGGAAATGGCGGGCCCACGAATTTTGCTTGGCCAATCAAGGCGGGGCCGGGCGGTGTCCCCCCCACAACGGCATGGGCATAGGAGACGTCGTACGCCTTGATAACGAGGGCGTTGAGAAAGTTGGTGAACGTACCCGAATCAACCGGGGCCGTCGGGACTAATCGAAGTACGATGTAGGTGTGTGCCATTTAGTCCTCCCTTTCGTGCTCGCAGAAAAGCTGGCGCGGGCTTAGGACTTCAGTAGGAATCTCAAGACTTAGGAGTTAGCTTCTGGCATCGCTGCCGCCATGTGATTTGCGGCCACCCGGCTGCAGGACACGGCTACTCCGACATCTCCTCAATGACTTCAAGCAATGCTTCGCGCGCATAAGCCCAGTTGTGGCACTTAAAGCTACGCAGATCGACAATCGGATTCTTGCAGTTGTAGCAAGCCAGGTCGGCGATCGCGCGCGGTACTTCGACGTTGACGTATTTCCGCTCGCCGAGGATCACCTCAACCAACAGGGCCTTTTGGTGAACTTTCGTTATTGCCGAAGAAACGATGTCAAGCCAGTTGGTTTCCCGGCCGCACTTTGGACAAGCACGTGTATCGCCGCTCACCCAAAGGGGAGCGCCGATGCTCTTCTCGGGAATCCCAAGAAGCTTCTCGATTGTTCGCACGTCCTCGTCTTTTATCACCCAGCGATCTTTGCCGGGCAGCGAGAGCGGCGAGTCGTAGACCTGTTTAAAGATTTCAGGGCCGCCCACGCGCGTTGTGCGTCCTTGCGATTTGGAATTGATTTTGCCCGACATGTATAGACCCTCCTTAGTAGTTCCAGCTCTTGACAACAAACTCGGTGAGCGTCCTCTCAATGGCTACTGGGCGTCGGTCTCTGTTTGCAAATCCCCAGGCTTAACCGTGGTGTAGCCTTCAGTCCAGTGGTCCTTGTTCAGTTCATATTTCGAGATCTGAAATCCGGTTGGATCCTCGCTAAAACCCGGCTTACTCCTATAGCGGTCGATCGCGGTATTGGCCTCCTCCTCGGATTCATATACGCCCAGGAGTTTCTCGTCTTCTTCGTCATCTGATAGTTGGTGAACGTGCCACAACAGAAAGACCGCTGCCATAGATGCTCCTATTGGAAAGCCCTGTCTCCCCACTTTCGAATCTTGTTGAATTCGCTCCCGGGGCCCTTGTCATAATTGCCCTTGCCATACTTCTCGTCCAGTAGCCGTTCTGCGAAATCTCGGCCGGACTCACCGATCCTTGGCCTATTACCCTTTGCCCAACTCGGGACGTCCTTTGCGCCTTCTTTTCCGGATAAACCGGGTCTGGGTTGCTTAAAGCCTCCCTTGCTTCCCCCGCCGCCTCCGCCGCCGCCCTCCTCCCCACCGCCCGTGGTCATAGAAACCGTGTCTTCTACGGTGGAAGGGCCACCCGCGGTCGCCATTTCCGTGGCGGGAGACAACGCGGCGCGAGCTGCTTGTGCCGCTTCCTTCAGGGCGACGCGAGCTGCTTGTCCAGCTTCCTCCCCAATCTCCGTGGCCGCGCCTCCGGCAAACATCGATAGTGCAGCTCCCGCAGCTTCTCCCGCGCCTTCATAGTCCTCCTTGGTGCCGGTACCCTCCCAGATCCGACCTGCAGTCGCTGAAATCTGATCCCAATGCGAAGCAATTCCGACTATCGCGACTGGCAGTAGAACAAGACCGATCGTTCCAACCGCGATACCGGTCACCCCCGCAACAAATCCCACGGCTATGCCCGCCCCTATCCCATACGCCAACCCCTTAGCCGCGCCCTTTGCCACGGCTGCGGCTTTCTCGCTCCTTGTCAGGGTTGGCGCTTGCGATTCCTGCTTGGACTGGTCCGGCTGCGTCGGGGGAGGCGCCTGCGAAGAATCAGGCTTTGGTTTAGTTTGCGGCGCTTTCGCCGCGGGCTTCTTGGGCGAAGGTTTTGAGAGATCAAGCTCGTCGAAGGTGTAGTGAGGAACCTCGTACCCTTCTTCTGGGAAACGCTGAGCCTTATAGCCGGGCCCAGACTCCGAGTAATTAAAGTATTGATCCGTTGAGCTTGTGGCATTCGTCTCGGTTGGGTCCACCGTGGGAGTTACTTCTGTTCCGGTTGGATCGACCATCCGAAGCGGATTGTTTTTCCCGTAGACGTATAAGCTCGGCCCGTCCACAAAGCCCGAGGGATCACAACTGGTCCACCTCCCCAACCATGACGCGTAATACCTCGCCCCGTGGTAATAAAATCCGGTTTCGTTGTCACGTTCTTTCCCGGTGAAGCGGTAGCGCTTGAGGCTTACTTCTGCCACCGTTCTTCCGGCTTGATACGACGTGCTTCCGTAGGGGTAATACTCTTCGTAGGAAATTATGGCGGCATTCTCGTCCAGTTCGACGCAGGCGCTGCCCAGAAGATTGTCGAATTGATAGCGAATGGTGGTTTCTTCGCTGCGCGTTTCCACCAGGGCCACGCGCCGCTTGTCGTCCATGATGTGCAGCGTGCTGCGTTCGAGCGACACGGAATCGTTGGCATACTCGCGATAGATTTCGAATCCGGACAGGTAAATACGCTCCGCTCTCCGCTTTCCCGAAGCCGCGTTCGTAACTTTGCGCACTCTCTGACCGCCTGAATCATAGACGTAATACGTGGTTTCGCCAGAGCCATCGTTCACCACCTGTGCCTGCGTCGAGGCGAGTTGATCGTTGTAATCCCACTTCATTGACGGCAGGTGTTGTATCCGCGTCATGTTGCCGTCAGGATCGTAGGCGTAGTGGTCTTCGTCCCGGCCCACAGAAGTCGAGCTCAGCCGGTTATTCGCCTCGATCTCGTGATAGTGGTAATGGCGCGTCCAACTCCCGTTCGCAGCCGAGTGGATTACTTCCAGAATGTTGCCGACCGCGTCATAGTGGTAATGCTCGCGGTAGTTTCGCATTGCATGGCCATCGCTGGGGAGCGGCAGGTGAATGCGGGGGATATCGTTGTAGCTTGTTTCTGGATGATCGGGCCAGCCCGCATGCTCCCGTCCATCGGCTCCGAGTAGCCGGTAGACAGCGTCGTAGACGTAGTTTCCTATAGCGGAAACCACTTGATTCTTGAAATAAACGGTTTGCTGCGCCGCGTCGGTAATCGATGTGATGTTTCCCACGGGATCGTAGACGTACTTCAGATCCTGCAGATGAGCCCCGTCGCTCGCTCGCCTGGTGCTCAAATGAACCAGACGGAACGTCAGGGGATCATAAGCGCTGGTCGTATGGGCGCCGTTGGCATACTCGATCAATTCGCGCTGACCCTTGGCGTTGTAGTCAATGTTGGTGACAAATGGGGCGGAGTCGTCAGCTCCCTTCAGACTGACGTGA
Source organism: uncultured Acidobacteriaceae bacterium (assembly GCA_963797885.1). Lineage (GTDB taxonomy): Bacteria > Acidobacteriota > Terriglobia > Terriglobales > Acidobacteriaceae > Acidiflorens. The sequence continues at coordinate 31,548 of CAWCRQ010000073.1, forward strand.
ATCTGCTCGAGCAGATTCGCTTCGTTGTAGGTCGGGCGGATGACGCTCCGATCAGGCGCCGTCAGGGTTACGGGGCGGTTCAGAGCGTCGTAGGAGGTTTCGCTGGAGAAAATCTCCGTTTCGAGCGGCGGCGATGCGGCCCAATCGACTTCATCACCATAGTCCGTCAGTAACTGACGGGAAGCCCGCAGCAGATTGCCTTTGAAATCGTAGGGATCGTTTGTGGCCACACCGGCTTGATCGAACTCGCGAAAGAGCTTGGCTCTCAGATTGCGCGTCTCGGCATCTGGCTGGCTTTCGCCGTATTCGGAACGTTGCGCCAGCTTTTCCGGTGCCTCGCCCGTTCGCACGAAAAGGTCGGTGGGTCTGCGCAACCCATCGTACTCATGGCGGAAGCGGTGATCGCGGCTGTCGAAGGCGAGGACCGGTTTTGTCGTCACGTCATTGAGGGTCCAACGCTGACCGGCGTCGGAGCTGTTCTGATGAATGCGGGCGCCCGTCAGATCGTAGTCATAGGTCATGATGACGCGGCCCAGCGCATCGATCACGGCTAGCTGATTTCCCTGAATGTCGAGCAGCAAACGAGTGGGATAGAACTGATCCACGATGACGTCAGAACGTTCGTAGCGATTGTGCGCGATGGACAGGAAGGTCCGGCCTAAGGAATCCGCATAGGCCAGGCTAGGCGTTTCGGCATGACGCGCGGCTTTGCTGGCGGCCTCCTGCTCCAGGTGGCCCAGTCCGCCTCCCTCACGTTGGCTATACCAGGTAGGCAGGTAGTCCGACGCCGGAATCCGCCGCAGAAAATCGCCCACATCGCGGTCTTGCCGGGGATCCTCCAAGACCATATCGTTCATGTCCCAGCTTTCCTGCCGCCACGGATCAAAGACCACCTTCTCAAAGGTGTGGTTGGGATGGAGCGTTGCCACCACTCGTTGCACTGGATCGTAAAAAATCGTCGGCGAGACCCCGACCATCACTGCGAATTGGAAATGTTGAGTGGCGGAAAAGAACGGCTCGTACTGGCGGACAGGTTTACCTTTGTTGTTGAAAATGGTCCATCCGCTGCCCACCCAACGCGGATCGACTGGTGGTCCGCCGTTGACCATCGCACCCGGTTCCGCCTGAAGTTTTTTCTGGATTTCACGACCGAACCCATCGGAATAAGAGAAGGAATGCTGGATCTTCGTTCGTTCGCCGGGCGCCAAATCCGATACGTGAGTCTCTCTTGCGAGGGTGTAGCAGACAGCGGGTTGCGGCTGGGATTCTTCGCGTGTGCGCTGAAATGCGAACAAATCATAGATCACCCGCGTGGTCGCGTTGCCGAGAACACGATTTGGATCATGGAATGGGTGGCGAATGTGCTCCAACACTACGCGCTCGAGCAGGTCGGCGTGAAAGCCCTCCAATGAATCGCCGAACTTTTCCCCCTCCTTGCCCATCACCGCAGTGCCAGCCACCATTCCCAACGCGTCAAAGGCAACGGCGGATCGGTTCCCATTCGCATCAGTCATCCGCTCGGGAAGCAGCACTCGATAGTCGAGTCGCGCCCGAACCACATTTCCGATCGGGTCGCGCGTCTCGGTGGGAGCCAGATCGTGCTTGTCGTAGGTAACCGTGCTGGTATTGCCAAATGGATCGCGGAAACGGCAGGCCACAAAAAAATGGCGCCGCGCGTACCTTAGTTCGGCCTGAGCGTCATCACTCGCGTTGGGCGAATAAAAGACGCGCCCCGACGGAGCCCACCAGTTATCGTCGTGGTCGAGGTCCTCGTAGGCGCAATCTTTCCGGAGCACGCTCTCGGGATGCGGCAACAAATTTTCATCCTGGCCATGGTGGATTCCCCGATACACCTTCTTGATCACTCCGGGCGTCAAGGTCAGGCTATAGCTCTCACCCGGCAGAGCCAAAGGTTCGATCTCTCCGAGAGCCAGCAGACGATCTAGCTGGTCGCTGCGATATAGCGTGCGGGATTCCTGTAACAGCCGTCGATAGGGTCCGGACTCAACCGCCCCGGCGCCGTCCATATCCTCAAAAGGCAGATTGTGCTGTCCGTCGCTCGCTTGTTCAACCAGTCGCCATAGTTCTGTAAACCGGAACAGATTGGTCACGCCAAACTCGTGCGATCGAGGATGAAGGTGAATGATTTCGTAAGAGCGCGTCTCCGCCGGCGAAGGCGTACGGTAGTTATCTTTCTCGTTGACCGGATTGGTGAATCGATTTTCCTTCAGCGTCGCAAGAATTCGACTCTGTTTCTGGCGATCGGAATTGGTCAGGAGTTCGGATGGGTCGGGAAACCGGCGCCCGTAGCCGACGTTGACCGAGCGGAGAACATTGCCGCAATCATCCACTTCGAGAGTCACAACATGCGACACGCGCGGGTCCGCGCGCTCCACACCCGCGACTTCATACAGCTTCCGCTCATAATAGCAGGTCAGATCTTCCCGCGCGTGGGTAAAGAAGACCGCGTGCCGGTTTTGGTCGCGGGGCTGCAGCAGCCGAATGGTGGAGTTGCTGTCGGCGACGGTGTAGGGACGAGCCGACTCTTCCGACCCATCCAGCGCATAGACTTCCTGCCGCAGCATGGAGCCCTTCAATGCACGGCAGGCTTCGCGCGCTTCTTCCGGCGCAAGGCCCGGCGGCAACACCGTATCTTCCAACTGCATGGCAGCCGTTTGGTGCGGCTCGCGATAATACTCGTGCGCCAAATGCCTGGACGCGCGATCCACATCGAGAAAAACTCCGGTGTGGTACCACGTCTTCGTGAGGACCGGAGGAACGCTCCAGGCCCCATCCTCATTGCTAGAGGCGGGAAACTCGGAGCTCTTTTTCGGAGCTGCACCCAAATCATAAAATTCCTCGGTGTCCATCTGCTCGACCCGGCCAAAGCCGCGGAATTCGCGCTCCACTCCGTCGTAATACCCGTGATGGTAAGTTAACGTGGTAACGAATCGATTGCGGCTCAGGTAGTCGTAAGTTTCGACTCTCTTGACGACGTGCACGGGAAATGGCAGCCGAGTTATCCAAGGTTCTCCCGCGGCCTGATCGACGAGGTAGAACTCGGTCGACGAGGCATACTCCACTACGGTTTCGGCTCCCATGTTATTGATGATCCGGGTCAGCAGGTGCGGCTTCCGGCCCCGCATCAGATCCACGTAGCGCAACGGTCGTTGCGAATCCTTTGGCAGCGGCGAGGACCACACCACGCAGGCCGTGCCGCGGCCCAGGAAGTCGGCCACGGAAATCGATCTCAAGTCTGCGCATGGAACTCCTGGCAGTACTCTCCGCGCAGACCACGCATTCCCCGACTCGTTCAGATAGATATGGATTCCATCGTCACTCAGATAAAGAATGTCCGTTGTCCCGGAGCCGTCGGTATCAGACAGGCGAATGCGCTGCTCGTCGAACAGGTTCGGAGACTCGAACCACGGCGCATGATCCATGCTTACTTTCGCGCCGAAGCGTCCGTAACCAAGGTTTGGCCAATAACAGACCTCCCCGTTGCGGATGCGAACAATATCCTGCAATCCGTCGCCTGACATGTCGGCAAGGTAGATGGATTGCGTGCGATCGGCGAACACCACTCGCGCGCCTTGCTCTTCGTCGTGCGGTGCAGGAATGCGGACACCGGTACCGAAACCGCGCTCCAGCAGCGACGGGTGCCAGCGAATAGCGACGTCCTCGGTGATCATTACATCCGCGATGCCATCTCCCGTCAGATCGACGAATCGCAGATTGGGATCGTTCCAATCCAACACCGGAAAAGACTGAAAGACGCGGAACCGGCCCCATCCTTCTTTACGCGATTCGTCCGAGGTTCGCTCATAAAAACCGGCCGCGTCCGCGGAAAGCTCGACCAGATCCAGGCAGCCATCGCCGGCAACATCAAGCAGTTGCTGCTTTCCGGAACTCAGCCTTCCGGTGGATGGTTTACGCGACACCAGTTCGGTTTCGCCGAAGCGGCCCTTTCCCAGATTGTGTTTGTAATACCAACCCGTGCCCTGCTCGGTAAGCACACCCGAGATGCCCTCGCCATCAAGGTCCAGCCACCGATAGTTCGCTCCATCGATTCCTTCGGGCAGATTGCGGGAATCGGCTTCCACCAATTCGAACGGGCCGGGATTTTCCTCGTCAAGAGAACTCGGAGTATAGGATAGGTCCAGCGGCGGCAGGCTTCGCCTCAGATAGCAGTCATCTTTTTCGTGTGTGTAACCGGACTGGATTACACGCGTGAGGAATGACCCAATGGGTTTCTCCCGATACTCAAATTCGGTCGACCGCACCAGGTATCTTGACGTCTTTAGTTCTTCGGGAAAGTGGTGGAAGAGCAGGGTACGGCGGCACAGGCGGTGCGTTCGGATTTCAAATCCAGAACGATAGCTTGAGAACGGATCCTTTCTCGCCGGCCAGAACGATTTCCTGCGCCGGTCTCCCAATCGGACCACAGCCTCGCCACCATCTGTTTTTGCAGATTCCTCGTAAGCTTCGTCGCCGAAGTCAAACACGACCTCGAACATCCAATCCGCGTTATCCAACTCTCCGCGGTTGCGTTCGAGCGGTCTCCGGTTACCGTATTTGATCCGTTTCAGATACCTGTTCGCGGACCGCGTACGGTGATGTTCACTGGGCCACGATAAATCGACGCCAACATTGTTCTCAGCGACGTATTCGTACAGAATGGCATTGCCCCTAACGTCATAGCTTGACGAAATCAGCCACTTAAACACGTGGTCTGGCAACTCGGGATCTCTTATGCGGGATTCTGCAGTATCCCCGTACACCGTCAACACGTTGTCTTTGGAGAGCGAGCGCCAATGGATATCTCCGTCTTCAATCCTGGTCCAGCGCTCGATCCGGGCGAATAGTCCCTCAATGCGAGGGCGATACAGCTTTACTTCGTAACCATCGCATTCGGATCCGCCATAGGCCCATTTCCCGCCGCCAGTCTGGTGCAGCACGGGAACCAGGTCTTCGGCGTCAGAGATGAGGAAGACATCCGATTCTTCGCGATCATGGTACTGAGGAATACCCTTGTCGGTCTTGCGCGTAATCGCGGGCAGCGCCACGTTCCAACCCACGCCAAACACTGCGTTCCCCGATCCAGAATCGTAGGCTAATGAGAGTTGTGGACTGAAGCCGGAACGCGATGGACTGACGGCGATGGGAACGCTGAGCGAACCGGTGCCCGTAACGGCATTAGCAGAGAACTTCTCGCCGATGCCGCGAAGTGCCCCTCCGCCTTTAGGCAGCGCAATCTGCGGAGCCGCAAACTGGGAGTCCTGGGAATTCGGCTGGCTCTGCATGCTCTTCTCCTCAACCGACGACCTCGGAGATTGGGCTCACTCGCCCGCTCCCCTGACCGTGCCAATTTCACCGGGGAAGCGCTTCACTATAGACGATGTTTTTTCTTGCGATCATTTTCTTTGGCTTCTTTGGTTCGCTTGTTGTTGGGTTTAGGCGGGACATCCGATGAGATCTTCGAGGGTACGTCCGACGCCTGTGTGTGCCGGTCGTGGGCACGTTCCCGATCCCTGACTTCTGCTGCTTCTAGCAGATATGCAATCTGGGCAAAAGGAATGAAGATGGGAACGACAGTGCGATCGTCGTCGCCATGCAACAGCTTCTTCGACAAATCCTTGTTTACAAGCCAAACTCCTGCCGCCTCAATGCCTGCAAGCGTACAAGTAACAGGCTGGTCTTCAAAGATCGGAGGTATCGAGACTAATACAGTCTTGTTCAGATGATGGCCCAGCGAGCTGATCATGAAAAGCCACCTCGGGTCGGGCAAAAACCAGATTGTTCCGGTGGGGAAGGAAAAAAGATCGCACTAGTATGATGGCCCTTTCGGATTTGTCAAGAGGGCAGCCTGTGGAAATTCCTGAATTCGTAACAGGAAGCGTCTGTGGTGCGCAAGAATTCTGTCCGCGGGGACTGAGCCTCAGAAACAACGCGCCAAAAGCTCATGATCCCTCTTTTCTAGAGATCATTGTCGGCCAAGAATCGGCCGTAGTCGTTAGCTTCCAGCCAATGATAGAGGTGAACCTGGTAGAGGTACGACGCGACCATCTCTTCTCCCAGTTCATGAGTCTCCGTACATAGGAAAGGAATCTGCAAACCGGCGAGGGCAGCGATCAAAGACTGTGTCAGCCGATTCGGGTTGCCGCCGCCATGGGGCTGGGGAGATTTTATCCGGCTTAGAGCTGTGGTGACCACGAGCAGGCGGTGGGAATATTGGCTCATGAGCCGCAGGCGATGGACAAATGCCGGACGCTCAGCGGTGAAGGAGCGAATAAGGTCGGGTAGGTCTTTCCGCTCCAACACGCAACGGTCTTCCAGTCCCGCGATGGAATAATCTCCCAGTTTCAGGTGTCTCGTCTCGATCCCAGCAAACCATCCTTCAAAACGAGAGAAGTCGAGCGGGTTCTGTTCGCGAGTATCCACCACGACGGTGCAGCGCGGTGTTCTGAGCTGTGTCCCACCACGCTCGGCAAGCACGGGAATGATAGGAGGCGGTACCGGAGCCGCGGCCATATGCCAATCCAGTGGTGACTTGATCAAGCCTGTTGCCCGTCTCTTCATGCCGCAATCCTGTTCCAAGAATACTCGTGGTGCAATCCACCAAGAACGGAGCGAGCACTCAATTGTGACGCCTCTGCGATCGTGTGGCGATTGCCTCCAGTCGTGATTGACGGCCCTCGCCCTTGGTCAGGGATGCCGGGTCCAAGACTGCGGTGTGGACGACCGCCATTGTAATGGCGGACCCATTCGCCAAGGAGCCGACGGAGATGCCTCTCCGTGAGAGGGACCAGGAAGTCCAAGGACTCGCGCCGTACCGTGCCAACGAGTCGTTCACAATGGGCATTGGCCTGGGGTGATTGGGGTGGCGTTCGCAGCACCGTCAGTCCAAGCCCCTGTACCAGTTCGTGGTCGAACTCAGCGGAGAAGATGGAGTCCCGATCATGAATGAGAAACCGGTATCGTCGCTCGCTTGGGATCGCTTCCCGAAACTGCTGCGTGGTCCATTCTGCCGTGGGGTGGGCAGTCACATTGCAATGCAGAATCCGCCGCGAACCCAGTTCCAGAATAACGAGCACATAGACAAACTGGAAACGGGCGGTCACCGCCACCAAAAAGTCGCAGGCCACTATCGCGTTCGCGTGATTGCGCACGAAGGTCTTCCATTGTTGTGAAGAGACTCTTCTCCTGCGGCAATCACTGGGCTCCCACGGCCAGTACTTGCGCACCGTGCGGGGTGACAGAACAATTCCAAGTTTGAGCGAGAGTTCGTCGGCGACTCGTGACTGACCCCAGGTCGGATTCTCCCGTGCCATGCGCACAATCAGCTCTCGGATGTTCTTTGGCAATCGAGGTCTTCCCGGCCTGGACTTCCAGCGCCAGAACAAACGGAATCCCTTCCGATGCCAGCCAATCAAGGTTTCCGGCTTGACGATGATTAGAGCATCCTCCCAATTGAACCATCGGGACCAAAGCACCAACGTGAGCCTGGCAGCATCGGTCAGCCGACGCGGCCTTGCCTTACGCTCTTGATAGAAGGCCAGCTGCTTCGGCAGGAAGAGGTTCTCGGCTACCAGTGAGCCCTGAGAGCGCACCGATGCGTTCACCAGCCGGAGCAGGTCGCCGAACAGTTCTGAAACAGCAGAAAGTCGCGTGAGAATAGGAGTTCGAAATCGAAGCATGCCGAACGGATTGTACCGGCAAACCTGTTGCGGAAAAACCGGAAACCGGCCCATCGAACGTATCCATCGCGAAAAGATCGAATCGAACGGAAAGCCCGACTTCTCCGTTGTTTACGCCAGCCGGATTGAATTTCTGCGTACCACAGCAGTAGATAAAGTCGAGGAATTGCTTAATCGACCCAAATTGACCCAAGTTCCGGAAAACTGGGGAAAGGGAAGCTCGCTAATTCAATGATGGGATTGAGGAAATTGGTCGGCCCTAGCAGACGATTTTCGAACTTTCCTGCTTTGTCAGCCTGTTATGTCTCACACTGAGATGCGGTCCGACGCTCAATGGTTAAGAACGTGACACCCGAGAAGAAGGCCCAAGGCTGGGGCGACACGTGGACGTGGACAGGTTCGGACGCAGACACGAAGCTCTGCGTGAGCTATCTAGTTGGAGGGACGCGGGCTGGGCGAAAGAGTTAATGGACGATTGCGCCAGCCGAATCGAGGGGCGCGTGCAAGTCACTACGGACGGCCACAGGGCATATCTAGATGCGATCGAAGGTCGTTTGGGATGGATTGCGATTACGATATGTTGCAGAAAATCTACGGGTCTCCCTCCATCGAAGAGCAGCACCGCTATTCGCCCAGTTGCTGCATCTGCGGTATAAAGGTTGTAAGCGGCAATCCCGATCCCAAGCACGTGAGTACTAGCTACGTAGAGCGTCACAATTTGACCATGCGAATGAGCATGAGGCGCTTCACGCGGCTGACCAATGCATTCTCTAAGAAGATCGAAAATCACGCCGCGATGGTTGCGATCCACGCGGTACACTACAATTTCGCCAGTATCCACAAGACGCTGAGGATCACCCCCAGCATGGCCGCTGGTCTATCCGATCATGTTTGGAGTCTTGAGGAAATCGTGCTTCTGGCAAATTGAATCTTTTCCTGAAAGCAAGCTATCGATTCAGGATTGGGGGACTGAGCCAAATGAAACAGCATGACCTTCGCTGGAATCTAGGGCTTGAGGTATGGTTTTGCGTGAAGCGTGGCCGAATGTCCGATCATAATAGCCGAGAGGATGCCGAGACGGAGTTGGAATTTTTCGAGTGCGAGCTTCCGACCACTGGGCAATAGACCCCGAACTGCATTAGGTCGCAGAAAATCCAAACTGAGACACTACCGAAAACCTCGTGGGAATCAGCGGATGCGATGTGGGTGTGTGAGGTGCGAGTGTCGGCCCTGAACCTGAACGACGGCACTGAAGTTTAGGTCGGACGGAGTTTTCGGAACACCATGCACCGGGACGTACGGCTCCGTCGCCAGCCCGCAAATCACCTATATAAGCGGCGATGCTATCGTCACCGGCGGCGCGGGCGTGCTGGTTGTAACCGGAACGCTCACTTTCCACGGCCATATGCAATTCGACGGCCTGATCCTGGTCATTGGCCAGGGAACCGTGGTGACAGACGGTGGGGCTGATGCCGTGATATACGGATCGGTGTTCGTGGCCACGACCAACAGTGCAACCTCCCCGTACGCACAGCTTCCTGCTTTAGTGGCGCCCTCATTCACGTGGCACGGCGGCGGCAAATCTGGTATCTACTACAACAGTTGTTGGGCCAACATCGGGAACGGCCTCCACTACATGGTGGTCTCTTCCCGGGAAGAGATGTACTAAATGTGGGTGCGTGTCGGGCCCCTGCGACGACCAGAAACAGCTTGTCTTCGGCACTCTCGACAATGAGCCGCTCAACCAGATGGGATGAGAATGCCGGTCTCCGGCGGGATGCGATACGCTCCCAAGTTATCGACGCGCTCGAAGGAATCTTCGAACTATATGCCAGCGGTGAGTATTCGCTAGTCACCCTGCGAAGCGCGGTGCTCGCAGAGGCCGGTCTGCGGATCAGCCGCGCATATCTGGAAACGATTCTGAAAAATCCGTTCTACATCGGCCGGTTCGTTTGGCGGGGTGTCGAGTACAAGGGCACGCATGCGCCCCTGATATCTGCGGATTTGTTCAAGCGCGTGCAGGAGGCATTCTCTGGCCGCCACAAGCCGAAATACCGCAAGCACCAGTTTGCATTTGCTGGTCTGCTGCGTTGCGCCCATGATGGCTGCACGGTCACAACCGAGCTTCAAAAGAAACGGCACGTTTATTACCGTTGCTCGCATGGTCGCGGCAAGTGCTCTTTGCCGTATATGCGCGAGCAGGACCTGTCTGATCGCCTGGGCGATCTGCTCAAGAACATTTACGTGCCGGATGCGGTTGTCCGAGCGATTGTGGATTCCCTGCAAGCCGACCTGCAAAGGTCTGAGGCGCAAAGGCAGGAGCAAGTTGCCGCGTTTCAGCAACGGCTAGCGACGATCAGCACCCGCATGGATCAGCTTTACGAGGACAAGCTCGACGGCAAGATTGACGAGCAGTTTTGAACGCGCAAGCAGGCTGAATATCGAGAGTAGGAGCGCACACTAGAGGCCGCACTTTCGAGCCTGAGTGCTCCGATCACGAGAGAAAATGTGCTAACGGTCGAAAGGGTTTTTGAACTCGCGAACAAGGCGCAGTTTCTATACCTTACGAGGAATCCATCAGAACGCGGTGAATTGCTCAAATCAGTGCTTTTGAACTGCGTGACGGACGGCGTAAGTCTTTGGCCCGCTTACCGGAAGCCGTTCGATCTGATCTTTCAGCGGGCAAAAAACGAAGATTGGTCGGGGAGAGAGGATTTGAACCTCCGACCCCCTGGTCCCGAACCAGGTGCTCTACCAGGCTGAGCCACTCCCCGACAGTTGGTTAGTCCCTTCATTCTACTACACGTTACACGACACGTCCTGTGCCTGGAAATTCCGGTAGTGGTGCAGTTTGAATACCCCAAACTGCACCACTACCGAAATTCCCGGAAGTTGAGACCATTGGGACCAACGTCCTTCGAGAAACACCTCCGTGACTCTCGCCACCTTGCGATGTGAATTTCGAACGCTCTATCTTCCGAAGAGCAATCGTTCCAGTACGGGACCG
>CAWCRQ010000074.1:0-13950 GCA_963797885.1 uncultured Acidobacteriaceae bacterium
AAAAAGAAGGTCGTCATTCTCGGTTCCGGTCCGAATCGCATCGGGCAGGGAATTGAATTTGACTATTGCTGCTGCCACGCCAGCTACGCGCTGCGCGAGGACGGCTACGAGACCATCATGATCAACTGCAATCCGGAGACGGTCTCCACCGACTACGACACCAGCGACCGCCTCTACTTCGAGCCGCTCACGCTGGAAGACGTGTTCGCCGTCTGCGAGCACGAAGCCTCCGGCGGCGCGCCGGTCGGCGTGATCGTGCAGTTCGGCGGTCAGACGCCGCTGAATCTTTCTCTGCCGCTCAAGGCTGCAGGCGTCAACATCATCGGCACCACGCCCGAATCGATCGATCTGGCAGAAGACCGCAAGCGTTTCGGCAAATTGCTGGAGGAACTCGATATACCGCAGGCCCCCGGAGCCATGGTCGCCTCGGTCGAGGAGGCAGTCGAAGCCGCGAAGAAAATCGGATTCCCGGTACTGGTTCGCCCTTCGTATGTCCTCGGAGGGCGAGCCATGGTTATCGCCTACGATGAGGACACCATCACGCAGTACATGAAGCAGGCCGTCGAGTATTCGCAAGACCGCCCCATCCTCATCGACAAATTTCTGGAAGACGCGATTGAAGTCGATGTGGACGCGCTCTCCGACGGCGAGGACGTCGTGATCGGCGGCATCATGCAGCACATCGAGGAAGCCGGCATCCACTCCGGCGACTCTTCCTGTGTGCTGCCAGCGGTCGACATTCCCGGGGCGCTGCTCAAGCGCATGCGCGAATACACTTTCACGCTGGCGCGCGCTCTAAAAGTGATCGGCCTGATGAACGTGCAGTTTGCGATTCCGCGCGGTTCGCATGTAGGGAATGTGGGAAATGTGGGGACGGGCGCCCCCGCCCGTCCAAGCGGAGCGGAGCCCCGCAGTCATACCGCGGATGGGAATGGCAAAGTCTATGTGCTGGAAGTGAACCCGCGCGCCTCCCGCACCGTGCCGTTCGTTTCCAAAGCTACGGGCGTACCCCTGGCCAAGATTGCCGCGCGCCTCATGACCGGCCGCAAGCTGCGCGAGTTTCTCCCAGAGAACATCGAGCGCGGCACCGATCTGGATACGGGCCGCTGCTTCTACGTGAAATCGCCGGTCTTTCCCTGGTCGAAATTTCCCGGCGTCGACACGGTTCTAGGCCCCGAAATGCGCTCCACCGGTGAAGTCATGGGCGTCGCCGACAATTTCGGTGAAGCGTTCGCCAAGGCCCAAATTGCCGCTGGCCAGAAGCTGCCGGCGCAGGGCACGGTTTTCATCAGCGTTACCGACCATGACAAGCCGCAAGTGGAGGAAGTCGCGCGTCGCTTCGTCGACATGGGATTCAAACTAGTGGCCACGCACGGCACGGCGGACGTCCTGGAAGAAGCTGGCTTGGCGGTCGAGCGCGTCTACAAGGTGAAAGAGGGCCGCCCCAACGCGGTGGATCTGATCAAAGCCGACCGCATTCAGTTGATCGTCAACACGCCGCACGGTCCCGACCCCTACTTCGACGAGAAAGCGATCCGCCGCGCCGCAGTCACCGGACGCATCACCACCATAACCACGCTATCCGCGGCCCGAGCCGCCGCCGAAGGCATCGCCGCCCTGCAGCGCGGAGAAGTGCGCGTGCAGGCTCTGCAGGCGCTGCACGCGGAGCGGGTAGGTCGAACTTAGATAACGGAAAAACTATCCCTGAATGAGAATGTCACCCTGAGCGGAGCAGCATCTTCGAGCGAAGCGAGAAGATGTTGCGGAGTCGAAGGGCCCCTACATTCCTCGAACGTCCCACCCAGCGTGAAGGCGTCCTCACGATCCCGCCTGACCTCTAGATGACAAACGCTCAATCCAGACTCCATAATTGAGTCGCGGTCGCAAACGACCAACGACGAACGACCGACGATTGGGGCCCACCATGCTCTTATCCGGAATTTTCCCGCCCATCACGACGCCCTTCTATCCCGATGGCGAGGTCTATTACAAGAAAATCGAAGCCAACGTGGAGCGCTACTCGCGCACGCCGGTCGCCGGCATCGTGGTGCTCGGCTCAACGGGCGAGGCGATTCTGCTCTCCGACCAGGAGCGCCGCGAGGCGCTGAAGACCGCGCTCGCCGCCGCCGCGCCCAATAAAGTCATGATCGCAGGCACCGGCATCGAGTCCGCCCATGAAACTCTGCGGCTCACCGAGTACGCGGCCGAACTCGGCTATGACGCCGCCATGGTGCGCACTCCGCACTACTACAAGAGGCAGATGCTGCCCGCGAACCTGCTCGCTTTCTATCGCACGGTCGCTGACCGCTCCGCGCTGCCGATCATCATCTACAACTTCCCGCAGGCTACCGGATACGACATCCCCGCCGAAGTGGTGATCGAACTCGCGAGCCATCCCAACATCGCCGCCATCAAGGAATCAAGCGGCAACCTCGACAAAGTGAAAACGATGATCGAGGGCACGCGCAACATTAATATAAAGAGGCAGGCCACGGTGACCGAAACGTTCGAGGCCGTAACTCCGCGTATGCTCAAAGCCACCGTCGCTGAAAGCGAAAAGCAGAGCAGGGAATTAGTAAGCGTAGCCTCACTAGCGGGCCCCCTACGTAGCGCCGGCGTCTCGCCGGCATTCGAGCAGGCGTCCCCGCCCGTCCACAATGCGATCGCGACGAAGCCGTCATCCTCTGCCGTCACCGTCGTAGGAAAATTGAAAACGCGGCAGAAAGAGGTCGGTTTTCAAGTCATGGTAGGCGCCGCTCACCAGCTCGAACCATCGCTCGCACTGGGAGCGGTCGGCGCCATCCTCGCTTTAGCCTGCCCCGCGCCCACCGCGTGTTACGAAATCTACGCCGCGCTCAAAGATGGCGACAACGCGCTTGCCCGCGAAAAGCAAGAGCGCATAAAGCTCGCAGCCCAGCGCGTAGTCGGCGAACTCGGCATCCCCGGCGTGAAGTACGCCATGGACCTCAACGGCTATTACGGAGGCTCGTCGCGGCTGCCATTCTTACCGCTCTCCGGCGAGCAGAAAGCCGAGATCGAGAAGTTGATGGCGGGAATCAAGAGCTGAGATTTGGATAGGGACTGGCGTCCTAGGCGGAGCAGATGGGCAACATTGTTCTCAACGGAATTGTGCACGGCGGCAAGCCGCGCAGAAAAAGTTAACGCGAACAAGTTATCGACAAACCAATAAGGAGCAATCTATGGCGACCACGACACAGCCGGCCACCGGCGAAACCACCAAGCAGCTCATCAACTATCGCACCGACGCCGGCGTCGCCGTGATCGAGTTGAACGATCCTCCGGCGAACACTTACACCTACGAAATGAACCGCCAGCTCGACGAGGCCATCCTCAGCGCGCGCATGGATAACGATGTCCACGTGATCGTGCTCACGGGCGCCGGCGACAAGTTTTTCTCGGCTGGCGCGAACATCAAGATGCTCGCCTCGGTCGATCCCACGTTCAAGTATTACTTCTGCCTGCACGCGAATGAAACGCTGTTGCGACTGGAGCACACTCCTAAACTCGTGATCGCGGCGATCAATGGCCACTGCGTCGGCGGAGGGCTGGAGATCGCCATGGCAGCCGACCTCCGTATCGCGCGCAAAGACGCGGGCAAGATCGGCCTGCCCGAGGTCAACCTCGGCGTGCTCCCCGGCACCGGCGGAACGCAGCGGCTGTCGCGCCTGGTGGGGAAAAGCAAAGCCATCGAACTGATGATCACCGGCAACACGTTTTCATTCGAAGAAGCGCAAGAGTTCGGCATTGTGAACGACATTTTCGAGCGTGAGGGCTTCATGGAGAACATCATGGAATATGCGCGCCAGTTCACGCCGCCGAACAAGGCTGCGAAAGCTGTAGGACGCATCAAGAGGGCCGTGCAGACTGGGTGGGAGATTCCGCTCGAATCGGCGCTGGCGGTAGAGCGCGAGAATCAGCAGATTCTGTTCCAGAGCGACGACGCCAAAGAAGGTCTGGCCGCATACGTTGAGAAGCGTCCGGCGGTGTTTAAGGCGAAGTAAGGACAAATGCGTGAACCACAGGGAACACAGAGGAACACAGAGGACACCTTGTGGTTTTTCCCTGTGCTCCTCTGTGATCCCTGTGGTAGAGATTTGAGGTCTTATGCCAGGCAAAGTAGCAAAAATCGGAAACTTCAGTGACTGGGTAGGTCTCTTCAACGAGTGGCGCAAGGAGGTAGGCGTCAACAAAGGCGACGTAGAGGCCTTCCACTTCGATACGCTCTACGGCGCAATCGAGACGGAAGAAATCCAGTTCGGTTCCTACAAGGGCCGCAACAAGTGGGAAAACCTGCGCCAGGTCCCTACGCAGCAAATGCGCGACGCGCTCATGAACATGATCGTCTACCAGGGCGACACCGAATTTGCCAGCGTCGAGCAGCAGCGCAACCTGTTTGAAACCGCGCCCACGGAATATGATCGCCGCGCGATCACTCGCGTCATGATCGAAGAGATGCGCCACGGTTGGCAGATGTGCGCCCTGCTCATCGACTTCTTCGGGTCTTCCGGCAAGGTGGAAGCTCAGAAACTGCTGGAGCGCCGGGCGTTCGAAAACAAGCGTTTGCTCGGCACTTTCAACGTCGACGTCGATAACTGGCTGGACTTTTTCACCTACACCGATTTCGTGGACCGCGACGGCAAATTCCAACTGCAGATGCTGAAGTATTCATCGTTCGCCCCGCTCGGACGCTCGACCTCTTACATGCTGCGCGAGGAAGCCTTCCACATGGGCACCGGCAACGACGGGCTGCGGCGCGTGGTCGAAGCGGGCGTAGTTCCGCGATGGCTTTTGCAGAAATACCTGAATAAGTGGATATCGAGTTCGTTCGATCTCTTCGGTACGGATCATTCTTCCTCGGCGCACTGGGCGTACGTGTGGGGAATCAAAGGCCGGTACGACGAACTGCAAAACGATAAGGCCGCCGACCTCGACGACCTGAACGACTACAGCCGCCATCTCTATCGTCAGGAAGTTGCGGGATTGGTCGAACGGCTGAACACATCACTGAAGCCGGGCGAGAAGAAGCTCTACACGCCCGACATACACTTTAATCGCAACATCGGACGATGGGCAGGCCAGAACTACCACTGCGAGACCGGCGAGCCGCTCGACGACCGCAGCTACGAGCAGCACTGTGAAGAGAATCTGCCCAGTGCGAAGGATAAAGAGCTGCTGCTCGACATCATCCGCAACGAAAAAAAGTGGATCAAAGAAAAAACCGGTGCGAGGGATCCGCTGTCCACCATTAGCGAGCCGCGCAAGTCGGCGATTAACCTTTAACGGGTGTGGGGCGGGCACTCATGCGCCTGAACTGATGAACTGGTCTCGACCGCAGACGCGCGCAAGGGTATCATTGCCTTCCTTGAGAAAACGACCGCCGAAATGGACAGGCAAATAGAGAACGGTAAGGGCAGGGCAACGACCGGGGAGGAGCGGCCCTACAGTTCCGGCCACCTCATGTGCCGCACACCATTGTGGGGCGTGGCGGGCTTCCTCGGCTGCGCCTACTTCGCGTGGATTTCGTTTAGCCACATCACTCGCAACGAGTATGAGTGGCCGCACGACGTCTGGACCGCCGCGACCTACATCGTGTGGATCCTGTTACTGGCTGTTCTGGCGCTCGATACGCGCTGCCTGCGCGAGCGCGTGTTTTTTGGCCTGCTCGTTATCAATTTTGTGGCCGGATGTGGCTTGACCCTGTGGCGCAACATTCCGTCCGCCGATGTGCGTGCCGCTCGAATTGCAACCGGTGCACTCTGGGCCCTGGCTGCGCTAGTAAGTCTGACTACGCTGGGAAGTGCGGCGAAGACTCGGGGGAATGACGCGCGACACCAATGATCTGCGGAGAGCTAGGTTTTGCTGAGACCCGAGACCTGACACCTGAGACGTAAACTATGGACTTCGAAATCTCTCCCGGCCAGGTCAAGTCGCTGCAAAAGCGCGGCGAAGCGTTCACCCTGCTCGACGTTCGCGAGGCTTGGGAGTATGAAGCATCCCGCATCGAAGGCGCCAAGCACATTCCCATGGGAGACATTCCGATGCGCGCTCACCAGGAGCTCGATCCCGACGATTACATCGTGGTCGTGTGCCATCACGGCGTGCGCTCGTTGACGGTCACCAACTGGCTGCGCCAACAGGGATACGAAAAAGTTCAATCCATGCGCGGCGGAATCGACGGCTGGGCGCGGACAGTGGATCCGAAAGTGCCGTTGTACTGAAAAGAGCTTTTGGCTATTAGCTCTTGGCTCGGGGCAAAACCAAAGCCTGTACAGCACCAGCGGCAAGCAGCGAAACTGGCCCCGACCACCGTCCACTGTCCACTGATTCATGATCACCGACTGCCACATTCACATCGAGCCGATCGAACTGTTCAAGCCGCATGCCCTTGAACTGATGAAGCGCAAGCGCGCCCATTTCGACGAGATCGCCGAATATTGCCGCTCGCCCAAGGCCTTCCTGAAATATCTGGACCGTTGCGGCGTTGACCGCGCCGCACTGATCAACTACGTTGCGCCGGAAGTGATTGGCTTTACCCCCGAGGTCAATCAGTTCGTCGCCGACTACACGAAGCACGATCCCAAGCGCCTGATCCCCTGTGGTGGCCTGCATCCGCGGCACACCACCAACATCCTGGCGGATGTCGAGCACATCCTGCGCCTCGGCCTTCGCATGATCAAGATCCACCCGCCGCATCAACTGCTGTTTCCAAACGATTATCTGAACGGAGTGAAGGAACTGGAAATCATCTACCGGGCGGCCGAGGCCAATGGGATCCCCGTTATGTTTCACACCGGGACATCGATTTTCGCCGACGCGCGCAATAAGTACGGCGACCCGATCTACCTTGACGATGTTGCTGTCGATTTCCCCAAGCTCAAAATCCTCCTGGCACACGGCGGCCGCCCGCTCTGGATGCACACCGCGTTCTTTCTCCTCCGCCGGCACCCGAACGTCTATCTCGACATCAGCGGCATTCCGCCGAAAACGCTGCTGACATATTTTCCGCGGCTCGACGAGATCGCCCACAAGACGCTGTTTGGCACCGATTGGCCAGGCCCGGGCGTTCCCGACGTCGGGCGGAATCTTGAGGAATTCAAGGCTCTGCCCATCAGCGAAGAGATGCAACAACAGATTTTGAGCAGGACCGCAGCCTCGCTCTGGCCGGAATAGCACGGGGCTAGCTCGTGTGGTGGCGGGGCTTCGCCCCGCCAAGACGGGGCAGAGCCCGTCACACACAACGTCTAGCTTCTATTCGCCGGCCGCCTGAGCTGCCGCTTTCGTGCCCGTCAGCTCGTTGGCCAGAGCGTCGGCGCCGTAGATCTTCCGCAGCGCTTCGATGATGCCGCGCGAATCGACATGTACAGCGCGGGCCTCGCGATCGTCGTAGTAGAAGTCTAAAACCAGCGACTGGATATTTCCGTCGAAAATAATTCCGACCACTTCGCCTGCCCGGTTCACGGTCGGGCTGCCGGAATTACCGCCGATGATGTCCGCGGTGGAAACATAATTCAGGGGCGTTTCGAGATTGAGCTTCGACTTCATTTTCACCCAGCTGTCGGGCAGATTGAACGGAGGCTTGCTACCGTGCTTCTCGGCATGTTGGAAGGCGCCGCCGAAAATCGTGAAGTAAGGAATCTTTTTTCCGTTCTCTTCATATCCCTTCACCGTGCCATAACTGAGGCGCAGGGTGAAAGTCGCGTCCGGAGGCTGAGTGAAGCCGGTCTGGGCAAATCGCACCCGAGCAATGGTCGCGCCCTCGTGCCGCACCACCGCATCCACCTCGTCGTCGAAACGCTGGCGTACCGCCCGTGCCTCGGGATCCACCTTGCGCATCAGAGCGATCAGTGGATCCGTACTCGCATCCACGGCTGCCTTACCGCCCTCATAAAGTTGCTTGCGGAGGGCCACATCCTCCAGCTTTGTACCGGCGATCAGCGCCTTGGCAGCCTCTGCGGGCGACTTGCCGCCGAGCGACGCTTTCACCGCCGCATCTTCAGGTCCCAACGCTTCTTGCATCTGGGCCAAAGCGAGGGCCAAAGTCGCGGTCTCAAGATTCTTGTAGGTGGGAGCAGTGCTGAACAGTTGCTGTTCCAGCGAGGGCAGGGCAGAATCACGATACTCGCGCAGCCGATCGCCGTTCGGTTTCGACTTTTCCTTGGCGAGACGAACCAGAGTCCGCGCGTATACCGTCAGGTGCGAGGAGAACCCACGCATGCGCTCAACGTAGGTAAGCGGGTCATAAATTTCGCGGTTCACCTTCGTGGCGTTGGAAATTTCTTCCCAGGGGTTGGGCTCGCCCGGATGTTTATCCATGTAAGCCTTTTCCCGCTCGTGCTCCGCCGTGTTCATCTGCGCCAGCACGGCTTTATCCTGCAACCCTTCAAGCTCGCCGTTAATCGCTTTCTGTGAATTCTGCAACCCGAAGATGTCCTCCTGCGCGATGCGCGCGTTCTCCGCCGACTCCGCGCTGAACTTCTGCAGCATGTCGATCCGTCGCTTGTAGCTGGCGAGGCGGGAAGGATAATCGACGTTCTTCAGAAACTGCAATTGCGCCACCGTATCGAGGCGATCCGTGTGCCCCGGGTGTCCGGAAACGAAGATCAAATCGCCATCCTTCACTCCAACTTTCGACCACTGCAAATAATTGTCGAGATGGACCGGCTTGTCATTCTCGTAAACGCGAAAGAAAGTGATGTCCAGGTCATAGCGCGGGTATGTGAAGTTGTCGGGATCGCCGCCGAAAAATGCCGCGTCATATTCCGGCGCAAACACCAGGCGCACATCGGTGTACTTTTTGTATTTGTAGAGGTCGTAAACCTCGCCCGAGTAGAGCGTGACTACGTCGCAGCGCAGGCCGGTCAAAGTCGCGCAGTCTTTTTCGATGGCGCTCATGGCGGAGCGCTGAGCTTTGCCAGCGGCGGCCGCGGACATGGTTGCCGGGGCAGCAGCTTTCACCTTCGCCGTGACATCGTCGATGCCGACCAGCACGTTCAGTTCGAGATCGGGGCACTTGGCCTCGTCGGCCCGGGTCTTGGCGTAAAAACTGGTCTTCATGTAGTCGGCGCCGGAGGTGCCGAGTTTCTCGATGCAGTCGGCGCCCACGTGATGATTGGTAAATGCCAGGCCGTCGGCCGACACGAACGAACCTGAGCCTCCATTATTAAAGCGCACTGACGACAGCCGAAGATGGTCCAGCCATTCCTGCGTCGGCAGAAAGCCGTATTGCTTCTCGACCCGATCTTTTGGGAAATTGTTGTATAACCACATACCTTCGTCGGCGAGCGCCAGGGGCGTCGCGAGAGCAAGAATGAGGCCGAAAATGAGCAGTCTTGTCTTCATGAATTTCTCCGTAAATTTCTGGGAATTCTGCTGAAGGACACACGTTCTCCAGCGGCAAAGGGCAGATTAAATATTGTACGCCGTGCGCCCTTCCAGGCCAAGCGCATGGCCTCGCCCGGCGAACCGGAAGCCCGATTCTCGCATCGAACGTCTCTACGATATCAGTACAATAGAAAGCAGCATGATCCGACGGGTCTATCTCGACAACAACGCGACTACTCCGGTGCTCCCCGAGGTGCTGGAGGCCATGCGGCCTTACTTTGGCGAGCATTTTGGCAATGCGTCCTCCATCCACCATCATGGGCAGGAGACGCGGGCCGCGGTCGAGCGCGCGCGCGAATCCGTGGCAGCACTGCTCGGCTGCCGCGCCTCTGAGGTCGTATTCACCAGCGGCGGTACGGAAGCCGACAATCTTGCGATATTTGGTTTGGCGAACGCGGGCGACCACGTCATCACCTCGACCATCGAACATCACGCCGTACTCAACGCCTGCAAGCACCTGGCCAAGTATCGTGACACGTATCGTGACGAGTATCGTGAAACGACAGGATGCGAGGTGACCTATCTTCCCGTGGATGGCCGCGGCTTGGTGGATCCGGCGGATGTGAAGCGCGCGCTTCGGCCGAATACGAAGTTGATCACCATCATGTTCGCCAACAACGAGACCGGCGTCGTCGAACCCGTCGCAGAAATTGGAAAGATTGCTGCCGAAGCCGACATTTACTTCCACACCGATGCCGTGCAAGCCGCGGGCAAGGTCCCGATCGACGTCAACGAAATCGGGTGCGACCTGCTGACCATCTCTGGCCACAAGTTTCACGGGCCGCAGGGTGTGGGCGCCCTCTACGTCCGCAAAGGGACTAAGCTTGAGCCCATGCTCTATGGCGGGAGCCACGAACGCTCGCGCCGCGCAGGGACGGAGAACGTTCCCGGCATCGTAGGTCTAGGCAAGGCAGCCGAGTTGGCCATCGCCAGCCTCGAACGGCGCGGCGATGGCGCGGATCAGAAGATGGCGGTGGCGCGTGACCGTCTGGAAAGGGAACTGCTCAAAATCGAAGCCGCAGGATTAAACGGCGAAGCCGCGCCGCGCGTCCCGAATACGACCAACATTTATTTCGATGGCATCGAGGGCGAGGCACTGGTCATCGCGCTCGACCTGAAAGGGTTGGCAGTCTCGACCGGCGCCGCGTGTTCTTCCGGAGCGATCGAACCGTCGCACGTGCTGACTGCAATGGGGCTGCGTCCCGACCGCGCGAAGGCGAGCATTCGCTTCAGTCTCGGGAAACAGAATACGGCTGAGGATGTAGAGTTTGCATTGGGCCTGATTCCGGAAACGGTAGCGCGGCTACGGGAGCTTAGCCCAGTTTACAAGGCCGTCGTTTCGAAATAAAAGTCGCGACTTGGGCAACAGGGACCAAAATAGACAGTTTCGCGATGCCGTGCGCGAAATTGAACGAATTCTTGGCCGTCAGTTTACACGCCGCCAGAAGGAAACGTTACACCGAAAAGTCACGGGCATGGGATACAGCTATGGCACGATAGTCCAGGTTGGCCTGGCTATGTTTTGGTAGACTCGATATGAAGGCTGCAGCTTCCGAAATCCGTCAACACTTTCAACCCGTCTTAGGAAACCGGCCCTGGAGGGTGAAGCTGGGTGTGGGCAGCTTTCTGACCTTTGGATTCGGCCCGCGCATCAGAGCCCATGGTCACCTTCATGGACAATGGCATATTTGGATTTACTTGTCGAACTGGAAGCTGCTTCGCGGCGATCGTCAATTAGTTGACTCGGATGCTGATCGGAAACGTATAACGATTTCTACCCGGTGGCTCGAGGAGAAACCGTTGACCGACATCGATTTTGATCCTCGTAGCCGAAAAACCACGTTCTTCTTCGACGATTTCCGTTTGGTGGTTTCGCCCGCTGATTATCTGGACAGCCCCGACGAGCGGGATGATTATTGGATTTTTTTCATGCCGGATAACGAAGCGCTAGCCGTCGGCCCGGCTGGAATGCGAGTGGGGCAAGCCGACGCTCCTCGTTCTTCGGTAGATGGAAAGAAGCATGAAGTAGAAATTCATGCGACTGACGTACGAAGGCAGATCAGGTTGAAGGATTAACGTGCCGGAAACCGAAACCATCGCCGTCGCCATGTCGGGAGGAGTCGACTCCTCAACCGTCGCAGCCATGTTGCGCGCCGAAGGTCGCAACGTCATCGGCCTGACCATGCAACTCTGGAACCAGCGCCGTCTCGCCGGGCACGAAGGCATGCCGGAATCCATACAGGGTCGCTGCTGTTCGATCGACGACGTCTACGATGCGCGCCGCGTGGCCGAGACTCTCGGCATCCCCTACTACGTGGTCAATCACGAGGAGCGCTTTGAGCGCGATGTCGTGCGGCCGTTCGTCGAAGAGTATCTTGCCGGACGCACGCCGATCCCTTGCAGCCTATGCAACAATCACTTGAAGTTTGACCAGCTTCTTATTGTGGCACAGCAGATTGACGCCGATCAGATTGCCACCGGCCACTACGCTCAAGTCGCCTTTGACGAGCAGCTCGACCGCTGGCTGCTGAGGCGCCCAGCCGACAAATCCAAAGACCAGACTTACTTCCTCTTCGGCCTCACGCAGCAGCAATTGAGCCGCACTCTATTCCCGCTCGGCGGCATGACCAAGCCGGAGGTGCGCGAACTCGCCCGCAAGCACAACCTAATGATCGCCGAAAAGCCCGACTCGCAGGAAATCTGCTTCGTCCCCGGCGGCGACTACAAGCGTTTTCTCGAAGCCTATCTCGCCGAGCAGGAAGAGCAGCCGGCACGCACTTCCAACGAGATGATTGCCGCAGAGATGACTTCCAGCAAAACGATTGCCGGAAAGATGATTTCCAACAAAACGATTGCCGGCGAGATGGTCACCACCGATGGCAAAGTGATCGGCGAGCACGCCGGCGTTCACAACTTCACCGTCGGACAGCGCAAGGGACTCGGCGTAGCCACCGGCTCGCCGCTGTATGTGATTCAAATCAAGAACGACACGCGGCAAGTGGTGGTCGGCAAGGACGAGCAGCTTTACTCGCGCACTCTCCGCGCCCGCCGGGTGAACCTGATTTCAACGGCCGAGCTGCGCCAGCCCATGCGGGTCGCAGTGAAGATCCGCCACAAGCATCAACCCGCGCCAGCCATCATTGAACCTGCTGGGGAATCCGCCGCGCCGGACGAAGTCCGAGTTACCTTTGACGAGCCGCAACGCGCCATCACCCCGGGCCAAGCCGCGGTTTTCTACGACGGCGACATCGTCGTCGGCGGCGGTTGGATCGAAAACTCCACGCAATAAAACGCCGTTTCCAAACCGCGTCGATACCGCGATCATCACCCACGATTACTTTTGCGCAAATTAATAGCACCTTCGTGGGCTAGACCTGCCGATAGAGCAGAGTTAGGGTTAATTCGCCACGGACCTTCGTAGTCTCCCCCCGTAAAGGTCCGGCGTGGGGAGCGATTGTATGAAAATCTGGCATCTGTGTTATGCGGCATTGGGGATTGCGGTGGCGCGCTGGGTTTTTCGGCGTCAACCAATGCAGGTAACCGATCCGGTCGCCCGTCTCCGTACCTCTGGCCTGCTGTAAGGAACGAGTGGTGAAAAGGGGCATGGACGCGTCCCGTTGCGCGTCGCTTCGATTTGAGCGCGTCCATGCCCCCTTCCCATCCCTTTTGCCAAACACGGAAGTGCTGGCACTACCGTGTCCCTTCGGTAACTTCTTTTCCCTTTCATCTCGCCTAAACTCTCCATAGGTGGACGCGCTGAGAGCGCATGCGCCCCTCAGCGACCGAAATCATGCGATCCAGACTCCCCAGCTTACGGTTAGTTGCGCTCAGTGTGCTTTTAGTCGCGTCGCTGTTCCCGTTGGCCGCTTGGGCGCAAGACGATGCTCCCTCGCTCGGCGACCTCGCGCGCAACCTGCGCAACAACAAATCGCAGCAGCAGCAACAACAACAACAGCCTGATGCTGCGCGCACCGTCATCGATAACGACAATCTGGCCCAGGTCATGGAGGACGCAAAAAAAGCCAGGCCGGCCAAACCAGACAAGACTGTATTTTCCATCGACCCTTCCAGCAATGCGCTGAAAATATCGTCACCCGATGTAACCTGCAGTTTGTCATTCAACGCCCGGGCCAGTTCGCTGCTCGTCAAACCCGTTCTGATGGAAGACTTGCCGCTCACCGAACTGCTCAAGCTCGACGGCCCTGGTTCGATTCAGGACGAAAGTCTGCAGCTCGAGGTATTCAACGGGACCGATTGGGATATTCGCGAAATCACCATCGGCCTGACCCTCGAGCGCAAGCCGGGAGACAGCGCCAAAGTACCCGCGCGTGCGCGGGTGATTCCCGCCGCCCAAAACAACGCGCTCGTCGCCGTCGAGCGGCGTTCCGACGTAACCCTTCTCTATCACCTCAAGGCCACGGCCAAGCCTTTCAGCACCACCACGTTTCACGAAAATATCGGGATCACCCCCGGCCCCGATGAAGATTGGCGATGGTCGATCGTAGAAGCCAAGGGGATCCCCCCTGCGCAAAAGTAGTCGCCGCCTAT
>CAWCRQ010000075.1:0-12635 GCA_963797885.1 uncultured Acidobacteriaceae bacterium
GCCTGTTCGGGCAGTTTCGCCACCGGCCTTTAGCGCAGCAACATTCCGGCGTCAGCGCAAAAATCCATGGCAACAAATTCCCCGCGCAGAAATTTCGGAAAGGCCGCGGCCGCGATCATGGCCGCGTTGTCGGTGGAAAGCGCGCGCGACGGGAAAAAAACAGGAAGGCCCTGCATCGCCGCTTCGCGCTCAAACCTGGCCCGCAATTCCTGGTTGGCGGCCACCCCACCGCTCACAAAAAGGGTTCGAACGTCATAAGCGCGCGCCGCCGCCAGCGTCTTCATGACCAGGTCGTTGACCATGGAGCGCTGAAAAGAAGCCACCAGGTTGAGGATTTGCCGGTCACAAAGCCCGCGGATGTCTTCGAGCGTCGGCTTATCGATGCCGCTCAGAGCCCGCCGCCGGGCCTCGATCGCAGGTTTCAGTTTCTCAGTCTCGACGTATCGCAAAACCGCCGTCTTGATTCCGCTGTAGGAAAAATCAAAGTTCGGCCTAACTAAGCCCGGCCCAACTAAGTGCGGCCCATCCTCTGCCGCCGGAAGCTGCCCGTGATTCTCTTGCTGACGATCGCCGAGCTTATGATCGCCGAGCTTACGATCGCGCCGCTCCGGGTGCTTGATCTGCGAAATCTGGAACTTGACCGCCTGCGGATCACCGTACGGCGCGAGCCGGTCGATGATCGGTCCTCCGGGATAGCCGAGTCCAAGCAGCTTCGCGACTTTATCGAACGCCTCTCCGGCGGCGTCGTCGCGAGTGTGCCCGATGTTCCGGTAGGTCCAGAGATTTTCCAGCACCTGGGCGAGATACAGATGCGTGTGGCCGCCCGAGACAACCAGCGCCAGCACCGGAAAATGCAGGTCACCATTTTCGCTCTGCCGCTGCTCCAGCAATACGGCGTGGATGTGTCCCTCCAGATGGTTCACAGCGATCAGTGGCTTCTCCAGCGCAAAGGCCAGCGCCTTGGCATAGCTGATGCCAACCAGCAGAGCCCCCGCCAGTCCCGGCCCTTGCGTGACCGCGATGGCATCGACGGACTGATAAGTCTGTCCAGCTTCAGCCAGAGCCTGGCGCACCACCGGAACAATGGCGCGCAAGTGCTCCCGAGAGGCGAGTTCCGGAACCACGCCGCCATAAGGCTGGTGCGTGGCGATCTGCGAGGCAACAATGTTCGACAAAACCCGCTGCCCCGAGCGCACCACCGCCGCTCCCGTCTCGTCACAGGAGCTTTCGATGCCGAGGATGTAAGTGTCAGGCATAATTAAGCTCTTGGCTCTCAGCTCTTAGATCTCAGCTCTTAGCTCTTAGTCTTAGCTCTTAGTCTCAGCTCTTGCTGTTGATTTTCTAGAGCCGGTCACACAAATGGTTTTGGGAAGGGCACG
Organism: uncultured Acidobacteriaceae bacterium; assembly: GCA_963797885.1. GTDB lineage: Bacteria > Acidobacteriota > Terriglobia > Terriglobales > Acidobacteriaceae > Acidiflorens. The sequence goes on from CAWCRQ010000075.1 coordinate 1,380, forward strand.
GCTTCAGCCGTGCTGCCCAGAACCACAAGGAACGCGGGCTTTAGCCTCTGAGGGCCGGAGATCGCGTCCCGGAAGACTGTTTGTAAGACCAGCTCTAGTTTACGCGACCGCGACTAACCGCCGATGTCGAACGCCAAACAACACGCCGCCGAAATCGTCCGCGCCCTGCGCGAACGCGGGCACCAGGCCTACTTCGCCGGCGGATGTGTCCGCGACCTCCTTCTCGGCCGCGAGCCCGCCGACTACGACGTTTCGACCGACGCAACTCCGCAGCAGGTCATGCAAATCCTCCCGCAAACCATCGCCGTAGGCGAGCAATTCGGAGTAGTACTGGTCCCCCCAGCGGAAACCGGTGGAGCGACGGGCGTCCCCGCCCGTCAACGCGAGCGTGGCAAGGAAACCGTCGAGGTAGCAACTTTTCGCTCCGATGTGGGCTACTCCGACGGCCGTCATCCCGACGAGGTTCGCTTCACCAAAGACCCGCGTGAAGACGTGGAGCGCCGCGACTTCACCATCAATGGCATGTTGCTCGATCCGGCAACTAACGAGGTTTTAGATTTCGTCGGTGGCCGCGAAGATCTAAAAGCCGGAATCGTCCGCGCCATCGGCGACCCCGAACGCCGTTTTGCCGAGGACAAACTCCGCATGCTCCGCGCCGTGCGCTTCGCGGCGCGCTTTGATTACAAGATCGATCCAGCAACGCTGGAGGCGATAAAGCGGCTGGCGCTTCACATCAACCAGGTTTCATGCGAGCGCGTGCGAGAAGAACTGACCAAGATGCTCACCGAGGGCCAAGCCCGCCGCGCCTTCGAATTACTGGATACAACCGGCCTCTTGCGGGAAGTCCTGCCAGAAATCGCCGCCATGAAGGGAGTGGAGCAGTCGCCCGAGTATCATCCCGAAGGTGACGTCTTCGTGCACACGCTGCTTCTGCTGGAGAAACTGCAAGCGGGCTGCTCCGGTTCCATTTCCAAGACGCTGGCCTGGGGAGCGCTCCTCCACGACGTAGGCAAGCCGCCGACCTTCCGCGTCGCGCCCGACCGCATCCGCTTCGATGGCCACGTGGAAGTAGGAGTAAAGATGGCCGCCGAAATCTGCCGCCGCCTGCGCTTCTCGAACCACGAGACCGACCAGATCCTGGCGCTGGTAGCGAATCACATGCGGTTTGCGGATGTCCAGCGCATGAACCAATCCACCCTGAAAAAGTTTCTGCGCCTGCCCGCCTTCGACGAGCATCTGGAGTTGCATCGCATAGACTGTCTGTCCAGCCACGGCCAACTCGACGCGTACGAGTATTCAAGAGAGCAGTTGCGTTCGATCCCGCCCGAGGCAATCCGCCCCACTCCGCTAATCACCGGCCGCGATCTGATCGAAGCAGGCTATGAGCCCGGCCCAAGATTCAGAGAGGTGCTGACAGCAGTCGAGGACGCGCAACTGGAAGGACGACTCGGATCGCGTGAGGCAGCGATGGAGTATGTGCGGCGCGAATTCCCAGCGTAGCTCGCCGTTCACGGGCTGTAACGCGCCGGTAGCCCTCTGAACGTGCTGGTAGTATTTGGTAACACAAGCGCAAAGCTTGTATGTGCGAGTGTATCGCTGGACAAGTATAAAGCGCAGGAGCACGACATCATGCCGCTAAAACCAGAAGTGCTCGACCGACTGTTGCTAAGCAAGTCATTCCTGGAAAAGATTAGGTTCCAACCAGTCGCTGTGCATGATCGGCACACGCTTGCTGCGAACATAATTGCCGCGCACGACGCTGCTGAACTGGCGATCGCAAGCGTCTGTGACCAGCTCGGCTGTTTGCCGCAGAAGGGCGCCTCGTATCTCATGGACTATTTCGAGTCCTACAAGAAAACGCGAGGCAACGACCTACACGCCAAGGAGTACTTTCGCAATCTCAACACTGCCCGGAATTCGCTGAAGCATCAGGGACTCTTCCCGGATGCAAAGCAGTGGTCCCGTGTCGGCGAGTTCGTTTTTCAGCACATCACGAAATGGTGTTGGGACGACCTGCAGCAATCTTTTGCTGAACTCGACGAATCTGCGCTGCTCTTGGATGCCGACGTGAAGCGACTCTTCGACGAAGCAAAGGAAAGTGCAGGCCAAGGAGATTTCAAAGGCACACTCGAAAAGCTTGCGCTCGCGTTGTCCATCGTGTTCAAAGAAAATAGTGCGTTGCGTGGATTTGAGGCCGGGAACGCAAGTACTGAAGATGTCATCCGCGTGGTTGGTTTTGGCATCCACGGCAACGACTTTCTCGCCCTACAACAGTTCCTGCCTCACATTAGTCGCTGGGGTGCGGGCGCGAACACCCCGCAGTGGAAGCAATCTGAGTTCGGTCATCCCGGTAACTGGCATGAAAGCAGCGCTGAGTTCTGCTTGCGCACGTTTGTCGATGTTGCCGTCAAGCTGCAAGGTGCGCAATGGGTTCCCGGTCCGGTGAGGAGGGATATTCTCTATGATGAGCAGATCGAAGCCCTGAGGGATGGCGTGGAGTTCTGGCGGGATGTGCCGGATAGCGCCCCGGCCAATTCAATCGCCGCTCTCATGATGGGTGGTGGAAACACAAAAAGGGAGATTAGACAGGTGTTGCGCAAAGGCGAAAAACTGAGGGCGATTGTCCGGCAAGCTACCAACGCCTTTTATGGTGGTCTAGGAAGCAGCGCAATGAATGGGATGTTATCCGTAACGCCGTTGGGGATAGATGGGTTTGAGTCTTGGAATGTACGCGCTTCTGACGTAAAGGTAGTGTGCGTCCCAAAAGAGGCGGATTACGTGAAACAGTATTTTGAGTGGCTGCCGGAAATCGATTGGGAACCTGAGTGAGTAGACCTCCAGCCGGGTGCCCCACGTCTCGCGGTTTTCGAGACGTGGGATGCCGCGAGCGTCTTCACTTGCGCAATCCGCCCCTGACCTTTTTCATCACAAACGCGATGTACGACCATCACGGACATCCAACCGCCCGTCGGCGACAATGGAGATCGACCTGTAGCAGGTCCGAGGTGTGCCCGTCGCCAAGACGCTCCTCGAAGCCGCCCCAGCCCCACTAGTCGGCGCTCTTTGAAAACACGAAGTTGAGCCAGTCGGCTGTCAAGCCCCCCGCAGAAACCCTGCGAGAGAGCCAAACAAGCGAACTCCTTATTCCTGAACATTTTACTAATAACTCCTTTAAACTCAAAGATTTGAAAGGAATTTCCAGCCAACTCTATGATTCTAAAAGACCGGGGTATTAAATTTTTTTCGACGCCGGATAGTGCCTTTGGAGTAAACAAGCCGCACCCAAAGTGGGAAAGTCGAGCTAAGTCATTATTCCTGAAGACTTTCCATGTAAGTCCTTATTCTCCAAGATTTTCCCTCTAACCCATTGATTCTAATGGATCGAGAAAAATAGGGGGGTCCCATCCCTTGGCAATCTTTGCCAACGAAAAAGGAAGAGTCTAGAACGACCGCAGGAAGGGACAAGCGTCCTCGCGCGACCATTTATTCTTCGTTCTGATCCCACTCTTCCGGCGCGGTCTCGGCGGCCGCGCTCGGAGCCGGTTCTTGCAGATCGATCGGAGGCTGTCCCGCTTTCTTCAGCTGTTTGTTCAGCGCCGGAATATCTTTCGTCTTGAGTTGCGCCCATGCCGATAACTGCTCTTCGAGCGCTTTGTCCAGTTCTCCGAACATCGCGACTTGCTGGGTCGTGGGAGCGGCGTCGGCGGCATCGAGAGCGGTTACGAGTGCGTTGAATCCGCTATTCAGGCGCGCCAGGCTGCGGCCTATGGGAGTGCTCAAGTAGCGCGCGCCGTAGCCGCCTGCCTGGCCTTCGATGGCCGCAGCTTTCGCTTCCAGTGCGGCCGCCGTCTTTGCGACCGCTGCGAGAGCTAAGTTACTTGTCGCACTATTTGCGTACGGCCCACCCGCGAGCGCTTTCAGCTGCGAGCGCAGGCTGCGCACCTGCTGTACGGCTTCGTAGTCTTTGTGAAGAGCGCCGGCAATTTTCCGGTCGAGTTCGAATTGGCGGCGCAGATCTTCGGGCGAGGTTTTCACGCGCGGGTCCATGCGGATCTCGAGCGGCGCCTTCACCACCATCTTGCCACCGCTGTTCGAGAAACTGACAGTGTACTTCCCCGGCAGCACGGTCGCGCCCAAGGGATGCAGCGGCGTGTCGTGATAGATCGCAGAAATCGGATAGTCGCGTGTCAACACGTCCGGGGCGGGGTAGGTCAGATCCCAAACGAAGCGGTGCATTCCCGCCGCCGCTGACAGCGTTCGCGGCGGACGCACCCAGTACATTGGGACGTTGAATTTTCTTTCGTCGCCCGGCGCGGGCTTGTCGGCGCTGGAGAAACGACGGACTAAGTTTCCGCTTTCATCGCTAATTTCGATTATGACTGGCGCGGAGGCAGCGTCCTTGAGCCAATAATCAATCATCGCGCCATCCGGAGGATTCTGTCCGGCGGGTTCTTCGGGCGGCAGGGGCGTGTCGGTGCTGTTGTTGCGGCGCACGCGATATGTTTGCTGCGGCGCGAAGAGATACCACGTTGCATTCGCAACCTTGGGGCTGAACTGCCGCAGCGCCGTGATGTTGTCGAGGATCCAAAAACGAACGGCCGTGAGTCCCTACGACTACATCGTCGTGATGAATTACCAGATCGCGGATCGAAGTCGGCGGCAGATTCATCTGCAGCGATTGCCAATGGTCGCCATCGTCCCACGACACATACACGGTGCGTTCGGTGCCGGCAAAGAGTAGTCCCTTGCGCTCGGGATCTTCGCGGACGGTGTTGACGGGCTCGTTCTCGGGCAGGCCGCTGACAATCTTCTGCCACGACTTTCCACCGTCGTGCGTGCGGTAGATATAAGGATGCAGGTCGTCGAGGCGAAAGCGGTTCACCGCAGCGTAGGCAGTTGGGGTATCGAAATGTGACGCGTCCATCTGCGCGAGCTTGCTCCAGGGCGTCAGTTCGGGCGGAGTCACGTTCTGCCAGTTCTTGCCACCGTCGCGCGTGACTTGAATCAGGCCATCGTCGGTTCCGGCCCAGATCAGGTTGGCATCTTTCGGCGAAGGAGCAATCGAATAGATCACGCCGCGATGCTTGCCCTTCGCCGGATCGGCCGCGACAAACGGCCCGAGAGTCGCTGCAGAGCCCGGATCTTCGTTCGTTAGATCGCGCGTCAGGTCGGGGCTGATGATCTGCCAACTGTTGCCACCGTCACGTGTGGCAAAAAGAACATTCGATCCGAGATAGAGCACGTGCGGATCCACCGCCGAGAATATCAACGGAGCGGTGCGATTGAAGCGATACTTCCCGGTGCGCAGAACCACCGGCGAAACGTCGCGCGTCTGTCCAGTATTGCGGTCGAACACCGTAGCCTTGCCGCCATAAATCAGATTCGGATGCAGCGGATCAGGCGCGACGTAGCCCCATTCTTCTACCCCAACGGTCGTCCAGTCGCGAAAAGTAATTTCGCCAAAGTCGCTGCGGCTGGCGGTGCCGATCGACCCGCTTTCCTGTTGGCCGCCATACACCCAGTAAGGGAACTCGTTGTCGGTGATGACGTGATAGAACTGCGCCGTGGGCTGGTTGTACCAGGAGCTCCAGGTCTGGCCGCCATTCACGCTGATGGTCGCGCCCTGGTCCACGGCGAGGGCGATGATGTCGGGGTTTTCGGGATTGATCCAGATGGTGTGGTAGTCGTCGCCGCCGGGCGCGCCCTTAATAGCCGTGAAGTTCTTGCCAGCGTCGGTGGAGCGGTAGGTCGAAGTGTTGGCCACATAGATCACATCTTTATTTCGCGGATGGACGCGCACGCAGGCGAAGTCGTCGCCGCGTCCCGCGACGCGTTCTTCGGTATTCACGAGTTGCCAGCTTTCGCCGGCATCGTCGGAACGATAAACGCCGCTCTTTTTCCCCGCATCTACCAAGGCGTACATGCGATCGGGATCGCTTGGCGAAACGGCCAGGCCGATGCGGCCCAGCTTATCGGCCTCACTCGGCAATCCTTTCGTGATTTGCCGCCAGTGGTCGCCGCCGTTGGTCGATTTGTAGAGTCCGCTCCCCGGGCCGTTATAGCTGTCATTGGCCGTCCACGGCGGACGGCGCGAGGCCCACATGCCGGCAAAGATCACCTGCGAGTTTCGCGGATCGAATACCAAATCAATCGCCCCGGTATTGTCATCTTTATAGAGAATCTTTTGCCAGGTCTGGCCGCCATCGAACGAGCGGTAAACTCCACGCTCGGCATTCGGACCATAAGGATGCCCGAGGGCGGCGACAAAAACGCGGTTCGCATCCTTGGGATCGACCAGGATCGATCCAATCTGCTCGGCATCGCGCAGAGCGCCATCACGCTGACCCAGATGCTGCCAGGTGCGGCCCGCGTCGGTCGATTTGTAGATACCGTCGCCTACGGAAAGATCGGGCCGGCGCAGGCCTTCTCCGCTGCCGACATAGATCGTATTCGGATTCGATGGCGCGACGGCGAGGGCTCCGATCGAACCGGAGAGCGGGGCGTTGTTAGGCTGAGCGTGGTTAGCTTGATCGTTGTTAGCTTGACCATCGAAAATCGGATTCCAGGTGCGACCGTAGTCCGTCGTCTTCCAAACTCCGCCGTTGTTGGGCGCCATGTAGAAGACATTCGGCTGGTCCGGAACACCGGAAATCGCCACCGTGCGGCCGCCGCGAAACGGGCCAATCATGCGCCAGCGAAGTTCCTGGTACATCGCCGGGTCATACTGCTGGGCGGAAAGCGCCAAAGGAAAAGACACACAGAGCCATGCGAGCAGAATCCACAAGAGTCGCTTATTCACACTTGGTCCTCGAAGAAAGGTAAGAATAAACCACGGCAAAGGCGAATGGACAATGCGGTCGGATATGTGTCGTCAAAAAGAAAACCCACCCTGCGGCAACCGAAGGGCGGGTTCAGTGCTTTCAAAACTCAGGTCCTAATGATTAATGATTATCAGCCGGCTTCTCCGCTGGTTTCTTGCCGGCGGCGGGAGCGGCAGCGGCCTTTGGAGTCCAGAACTCGGGATCTGCCTTAACCCACTCGTCCGCCGGGTAACTCATGCGCGGATTAAACGCGAACAGGTTCGTCTGGCTCGACTCAATCGCTGCCGCCGACAACGCAGCGAGCTTCTTCATGCCCTCTTCCCCCATCACCGCTTCAAAGTCTTTGCCCGCCGCGAAGTTTTTGTCAATCTCCGCCGCCGACTTCATCGGGTTGAAGATGATGTAGGTCGTGTCTGGAAGTCCATAGACCGCCGCATAAGTCGCCCAGTGGGCGTCGGGAATTTTCTTGTACGCGGCGGTTACCAGCTTCACGATTTCGTCCCAATCCTTGTCATGTCCCTGCTTAACCTGGAAGCGCGAGATTTCGAAATAGCGCATGTGAGCTATGTCCACCTCGGGACGCAGGCTGTATTCCTCGCGGAATGCCAACGCGGCGCTGTCGGTCTCGCTCAAGAGTTCACCGTCGGCTGCAGAGGCGCGGTCAAGGGCAGCCATCAGCGCTTTATCCTTTTGGGTTGCGAGCGTATCCTTTTCCCACGCGGCGAACGAATCGTAGCCGGTGAAAAAGAGCGCACGCTGCGGACCCGAAAGCGATTCCACAGCCAGATAGTGGGTTGGCCATTTCGCTTGCTTCATGGCCTGAACAAACATGCTTTCGGTCTTTTCATGTGCCGTACCCGACTTCCCCGGTTTCGTATGCTCCCGGAAGACCGTCAGTACTTTGGGTGGCATGTTACGTGCGGGCATTTCCTGGCCCAGAGCGATCCCGGACATTCCAGCAGTCAGCAAAACAACGAGGGCGAGCATCGCCCCGGCGATTCTTCTCATAGTTGACCTCCTCCGGTCACACAGATAGCACGGATTTTTCTTTCTTGACTCCAAAAACTGGCCAATTGTACGCCCCTTTTTAATTTTCGCAACCCAGCGCACCCGCTTCAGAGTAAAGGTCAGTTTCCAATGGTTGCGACTCGGCGGTGAGCCGTGAGGGGGCGTCACTAACGCTGCTGACCTAGGTCACATGTATAGGTGTTATGAATCACATCATCGTTGCAACAAGTTTACTAGCGTCGGTAGTAGTTCGGGAGGTCGCTATGTGGCGACGTGCTTTGCTCCTTGCTTTTTTCTTCTCCACTTCCTTCCTGTTCACGCCAGCGCCATCCTCAGCAGAGAAAAAGTCTGCCTACGGGATAACGTCGTACGCAAAATATGTGCAAATTCCAGGCGCCACGCCGGTCGGCGCCGAAACGTGCACGACCTGCCACTCTGGAGTCGCCACCGATTTCCGGCATGCTTTTCATGCTCAGCAGGGCGTTGATTGCGAAGCGTGCCATGGTCCCGGCAGCCTGCACGTGCTGGGCAGCGGAGACATTTCGAAGATCATCTCCTTCCGCAAGCGTTCTGCCACCGACGCTAACGGCGTCTGCCTGAGCTGTCACGCTCAGGACGCAAGAATCCGTAACTGGATGGCAGGTCCGCACGCTTCGAATAAGGTTCGCTGCACTGAATGCCATCAGACTCACAACTATGCCAAGCCTGGATCCAAAACTGAGGCCAGTCTTGATGTGATCGCCGATGTGATGACACCGGGCCGGGTCGGCAATGTGGAGAACCTGGTCCCCGAAACCAAAGCGATGATGCAACCCCGCTGGCAAGCGAATGATGCATGCCTGAAATGTCACCAGACCCAACGTGCCCAGATGAGCCTGCCTTACCACCATCCGCTGCGCGAAGGGAAGATGAGCTGCGCGGACTGCCACGATCCGCACGGAGGAGCCGGGGGCAATAATCTGCGCACGGCGAATACGAATCAACTATGTCTGAGCTGCCACGCACAGTATCGTGGCCCATTTGCCTACCAGCATCCCCCGGTTACCGAGAACTGCATGAGCTGCCACACCGCCCACGGCTCACCGAACTCGAATCTATTGACCGTGAGTGAGCCGGCATTGTGTTTGCAATGTCATGCGGGGCACCACAACGGAGCCAGTCTGCCAATCTCGGACCGCTGCACCAACTGTCACGGGTCGATTCACGGCACCGATACTCCCACTCCGAGCGGAGGGCAGCCGATTTATAGACAAAGGGCCGTCCGAGCCAGTCTTTCGTGCCTCGTCCGGCTCAGGAGCGGCGCTTGTTCCCTCGCATTCCAGCATGGCCGCCTCCTCGATGGTGCGTCTGGTTCCATTCGACGCGCCAACGTTTGCGGCGGGAACCGCTGGCGGCGCGCTGGGCATGATGTCATCTAGCAAACATGGCTCCCTTGTCGGGTGCGAACATGGTGGGAGGCGACCCAAATGCTGCCGAAACACAAACCGACAATACGTATGCGGCTTACTCCCTTATTCCTGGTTCCTGCCGCTTCGTGGACCAGACGGGTTTCGGCGGCCGCGTGGGCGAGTACGAGACGCTGCAGCAGTCGGCAGGAGCCGATGTGGCAACGTCATACGTTTCCACGCAAAACCACCTGACCATTGTTTCGCGGGGCAATGTGCCGAGCAGCCAGGATTACCAGGCTGCGTCACAGCTCACAGCAGGACAATGGGCGCGCTTGAGCTTTGACATGCGCAGCTTCATGCAGCAACTTGATCATTATCCTTTGTACGCGTTTCCGGCGTTGGACGTATTCCCACCTGGCGTCCCTCCTCCTGCCGCTAATAATTGCCTACCCTCTGCGGACTGCTTCACCGACCTTATCCCCTCTCACACCACGTTCGCCATGGTGAGACGGTTCGGCAAGGCGCAGGCCCAGGTGAAGCTGCCGAAGTTGCCGGTTCATCTGTTCGTGAAGGGCGACTGGCAGGCGCGAGCAGGCGTGACCCAGTTTGCTTATCTGGATGAAAACTCTTTTGTTCCCATTACCGGCTTCTCTCAAGCGTGCGGCGCCCAATGCCACTACCAATCTCAGTTTCAATCCGCCAACTACACGACTCGGAACATTGGCGGCGGGGCGGACTTCGACATCGGCTCCGTGCGTCTCACCTACCAACAGAAGTTCAGCAGCTTCAACGACCGGCTCGTGTTCCTGACCGGAACGTTTACGGGTGGGTTTGGACGTCGCCCCAGTTGCCTGTGAAGCCTTCGCCTTTGTGTTTTCCGGGCCCTCAATGCCCGTCTTCGGTTAATCTCCCTCCGGTCAGGACCCGCGCCTGGGTCCTGACTCCCGCCTCGTCCACCGGGACTGGATACGCCATCGACATCCCGATCCCCAAGCCAGTACTCGTCGGACAGCGTGAGCTTGGAAATTGGACGGCTTCCCCCAAGCTGATTTTCAATGGGGACGTCAGCTACACGCGCTTGCGCGACCTCTATACCAGCTATCCTCAGAACAACTTTGACACGGACGAGACTCGAACTGGCGCCCGCTGGACCGGCTGCGCGTGACCGCCGATTATCACCAGCAGAATCTGCTCAACAATTTCACGCCTTACTATAGCCTGTACGGCAATGTGTTGTATCACAACCACTGGGGAAGGCTTGAAGCTGGAATACGAGTTGCCGCACGATTTCAATGTGGAAACTTATTACAAGCGCAACGGTATCACCCGGTCCGATGCCGCTTTGTGGAACGACACCAGGTATAACATCTACGGGTCGCAGATTTATTCTGTTGACAATACCGATTTGCTGAAGGTAGTGCCGTCGTCCTTTAGCAACACTGCAGGGTTGGCGCTTCGTTATCACGACGCCAATCTGTGGAGCGCACGAGCGGGATACGAATGGACGGGTACGCATGACCCCGGCTATCTGATCGTGCCGCGAAGCAATAACCGCGTTTTCGCCAACCTGACGCTTACGCCCTCGTCATGGCTGGCGTTTGCGCAACGATACCAACATCATTGTGCAGAATGCCTTCCCTGCCGTTCCACTTCCGGACAGCCCCCGCAACCTCGTGTCCCCTTCTCCGTCCCCAGGCGCGACGACCTCGTTTGGCTTGAACATCGCCGGCCTGCCTCCCACCTTTCAGCGACGCAACCGTTTCTACATTGACACGGCCAGCGCCACGCTGAAGGTTAGGCCGAGTTGGAACCTGGGACTCGGGTACTCCTACCAGCAGAACAACATGCTGACGTATATGGCATTCCAAAACGATAGCGCTACGGGATACATACTGGACGAACCTCTTGTCCCGTACAAACAAATCACTCAGGCCTACTGGGGTGAGTCAACCTACACCCTCAAACAGCGGGCAGGGCTCAATCTCCGGGTAACGTATAACTCGGCGCGCAGCGGCTTCCGGCCCGATCTGAATGCCAAC
>CAWCRQ010000076.1:0-8171 GCA_963797885.1 uncultured Acidobacteriaceae bacterium
GTCTTTTCCAATACAAGATGAGCCTGAAGGAGGAGGCAGTTTCCAACACAAGATGAGCCTGGAGCGAGTGGCATGCTGAGAATTGACAACCAGCGTGCACGAAGCAGAGAAGCTGAACCTGGAGCAGATCGAGGCTTTTCTAAAAGCCAGCGAAGGCATCCGGTTCGAAGGCGAAAGCCGCCAGCAGGTTTACAGCTGGGTGGAGCAGGTTTTGCGCCAACACCAGTATGCCCAGCAAGGCCGCGCGGCGCGTGGCTTGTTGCGGCGCTATGTGGAGAAGATGACCGGCCTGAGCCGGGCCCAGGTGACGCGCCTGATTGCCCGCTATCGGGCCCACGGAAAGCTCCAGCCCATCGGCTATCGACGGCACCGCTTCCCGCAACGCTATACCCGCGCCGACGTGGAGCTGCTGGCCGCCGTCGATGCGGCGCATGAAAGCTTGAGCGGACCGGCCACGCGGCGCATTCTGCAGCGCGCGTATCAGCAGTACGACCAGCCGGAATACCAGCGGCTGGCCACGATCTCGGTGGCCCACCTGTACAACCTGCGGCAACAGCCGCGCTATCGCGAACGCCGCCTGAACTACGTCAAGACCAAGCCCACGGCGGTGACGATTGGCGAGCGGCGGCGGCCCGATCCGCAAGGCCAGCCCGGCTATCTGCGGGTCGACACCGTGCACCAGGGGGATCAGCCGGGGGCCAAAGGCGTGTACCACATCAACGCCGTCGATGAGGTGACGCAGTGGCAGATCGTGGCCGCCACCGCACGCATCAGCGAAGCCTGGCTGGAACCGGTACTAGTCGCCCTACTGCGACAGTTCCCCTTCCGCATCCGCGGCTTTCACTCCGATAACGGCAGCGAGTTCATCAATGCCACGGTGGCGCGCCTACTCAATAAGCTGTTGATCGAGCAAACCAAAAGCCGGCCGCGGCACAGCAACGATAACGGCTTGGTGGAAACCAAGAATGGCGCCGTCATCCGCAAACACATGGGCTACGGTTACCTCGACGCCGCTCACGCCGAGCCCCTCCAGCACTTCTACACCGCGCACTTCAACCCTTATCTGAACTACCATCGCCCCTGCGCCCAGGCCGAGGTCGAAGTCGACGACAAAGGCCGCAAACGATGCTTTTACCGGCGCTATCAAACCCCGCTGGAGACGCTACTGGCCCTGCCTCAGCCTGCGCAGTACCTGCGCCCTGGGCTCACCGTCGCGGTCTTACAACGCATCGCCGCCGCAGTCAGCGATACCGAAGCCGCCCAGCGCATGCAGCAAGCCAAACGCAAACTCCTCGAGCAATTGCGGCCTGCCGGCTTCGGAAAAAAATGAAGCTCGCGGCAGAAAGGGCGGTGGAATTGACGGGGGGTGCAAAACCCTGCGGGTTTCGCACCCCCCTTGGAAATCGCTTCGCGATTCCCACATTCCCACCGCCTCGACGACTGCTAGACTGTTTTTTAAATTCAAACCCTGAAAGGAGCTTTCCTCGGCCACCCGCTCAGGCTTCCTTCAGGCTCATTCTTCGATTAGAAAAGACTGTCAGGCCCTGCCGTCCAGTCGCTCTTGAGGAATTCAACATGACCTTTCAGGCTGCTATGGTGTTTAGAGACTTCCTAATCATTGCCAGTGATACCAAGGGATTGTATTGCGCAGGCTACGAGTATGGGGAATCTCCGACTGCTCAAGAGATGCTATTCTCCAAGTTCACTTTTAGTCCTCAAGGAAAGGTGGTCTGCGCTTATGCGGGAGGCCCTAGTGCCGAAACAGCCGCACGAAATGTGGCGTTGCGGGGTTGCGGGCAGAGCAGGACTTGGCTTTAAGTGATGTGGAATGGCGCGAGAGCCTTTCTCAATCGGTTAAGCAGATACGAAGGGAAGATAACTTTTTTACCGAACTTCTTGTGTGTCGCGTTGACACATTTGGGTTATGGGTGGTCAGTCAGTGGCCCCGCTGTGACCCGACTGTATCTCGCCTTGAGCAAAAACTCTGTACTGGAAACAACGCCTCAGCCCGATTCTTGATAGACGAGCTTTATTCTCCAGAGCTGACTATAGAGAGCGCTCGGTCACTAGCACTCTTAACGCTATCATTTGCAACCAAGCAGTTCCCTGGCGGTGTTGGAGAGCCTTTTGAAATAATCATCGTGAACAGAGGAGACTCACAAATCTCAAAGCCAGAAGTTCATCAGCTTGACGCCGCTCGGCTCAAAATGCAGTCGTTGTTAGAGAGCATGAGAAAGGTGGTGTTTTAGTAATTCACCGCCGACCGCAAGCCGCAGAGCCGCAGATTCAGCCGAGAACCGTCCATGCATGCGCCGTATTGCCCCGGTTATGGCCTGAGCGGGGCAGAACCGAATCCACCCCGCCCTTTGGTTTGCTTTCGCTTGCGTTAACCTCGCCCGGCGAAGGCGAAGCTTGAAAACCTGTTTCCCCGCCGTCGAAATCTCGCATTTCCCCTACATGGCAACCTTGATTGGTTGATTACTTGATTGCTTGATTGCGTGATTCTTGATTCATGATTAAATGATTCTTGATTCATGATTCAGGCTAAGGGTTGACGATTTCGAGCAACTCGGAGACGTGCGAGTAAACCTCGCTCTCTGGCTTCTCTTTTTCGTCGCCGTCTTTCCTGCAATCCTCGATGCGCACTCGGAAAAACTTATCGAGGAACACTTCGGGGACCATCGTTTCACCTTTACGGGGCGGTCCGCCGTTCGCTAGGGTCCACGCCTTGTAGTAGTTCGATTGCCTGCCAGCACGCGGCGCGTCGCGCTTGTTGCCCATGTTCATGAAGTAACTGACTTCGCCAGGTTCGTCTGTTAGCAGACACACAAGGCGGATTGACCATCGCCTGTAACGATTCACCCACTGCGGGCCGTGAATCTTGGACACTCGCACGAGGCGCACCCCTTCATCGTGCTTTGGGTATTGTTGCCCTTGCCACACCGGAGCAGGATTCTTCCGAGGTGGTCTGCTTCCAGAAACGGAAATTCGTTTCAGAATGTCTCGCGCTGCTTCCATTGGCGATCTGTTTCTTCGTCTCTCGCACCTCGCGTAAAATGGCTGCTAGAGCCACAAAATCGCGCTGTACGGGGCTGCGGGTGTCTCAAGCACCCTCAGCCCTTGCCATTTTCAGGGGACGCGCCAGAACCTATGCGTTCCGCAATCTCCCATTGCTCATCCTGTCCGTTACCAGAAACAAGCTGAACTAATGCCTGCATAAATGTTGGCTCACACAGCGATAACCGAAGGCAATGCATCACTTCGGCTGTCTCGTCTCGCACACTCTTAGGGCAAGTTGCAGCGGTCACTTCGCCTCCGACACGAACCGCGTGACCTCAGCGGGGTCAAACAGCAGTCTGCGGCAGATGCGCACGGGCCGGAGCTTGCCCTGGCGAATCCAAGCTCTGACCGTGTGCGGACTGACGCACAGCGTCTTTGCCACTGCGAGCAACGTGAGCAGTTGCGGAACGCTCGCCGGCACTGGCACTCTCCGACTGGATTCCCCGGAACGCCTTTTGTGATGGAATGAAGTAGAATTAAGCGCGGAGCGTTGCGTGTCCACCACGCACCTCCTGTTGCGCTGCCGATTTGCGGTCGGCAGCTTTTTTGTTGGCGGAAGAATTTTCGGTCAGGAAGCGCTCGATAGCTTGCACGGGGTATCGAACGCACCGTTCCACGTGCGCGAATTCCGGGCCGCGGCCTTCACGTCGCCATCGTCTTAAGGCAGCGGTGGAAACGTTAAGTATGCGGGCCGTTTGCTGTTCGTTAAGCAACTGTGGGAGTGTCTGTTCCATTTCGCAACACCTCAGTCCGTACGTGTAATGCGGACGTATGAAGCATCGCAGAGGGTGACGCTGAAGGAAATACAGAGAGACCGTCAATTTTCCGGCGAAAATGCGACGGGTCGAGCTCGGACTTTCAAACCGCGCTGAAGATCCCGCTCCCGGATGCGGAAGACCTTACCTGCCATGAAGACCGAAGCATCGTAGTATTTTCCCTGGGAAAGCAGCCTTTGCAGTCTCTGTTTATGCGGTTTCAGACACGGATAGGTTCCGACAAGTTCTGTTGCTTTTTCAGTTGCCTGTTCGTCAATCCATTCCCGCGTCGGGATTTTACGTTCCCACCCTCTCCCCCACTGGCTCAGCTCACTTTGCAGCGTAGTGCGAAAACTTCGGGCCGCTCCAACTCTTGTATCTCGCCAAGAGCGATTGAGACGAGGCCCCGGTTCCGCTGCTCGTCTGAAGCCCCCAGCCAAAGCGCGGAGGAGTCTGTAGTCGCGGGTTGCTACTTCCCATTTGACCAGTTTTGCTAACCAACTGGCTTCGAATATCAAATCCGGAAACGATGCCACGAAATCACCGATAACTTTCTGCTGTTTACTTGCCGCTGACTCTTCATAGCAACGCCGATAAAGTTCTACGATTCGCGCATGCAAGCTCTCCCGCGAATATGTCACCGCCACGGCACTCAGGGAGCGCAGGGAGCCGCCGCGCTCCATCAACTGTTTCTCAGCAAAAGGATCTCTGATCGGTATGTCCGCCAGTTCCTCCGCCGGGATTATCCTCGGCCCGCCGGGATGACCCGTATTTCTGCGGCTGGGGTCGTCCTTAGATCTCGTGTCGGGATTCTTCCGTGACTGCGGTTTCGGCATTGCCACCTCCCGTGTGGCATCCCCGTTTTGAGCCGGTGCAGGCGGGCCGGGATGCGCCCGCCGTTCAGGAGCGACCCTAGCCGACTTCGCTTTGAGTGTACCTCTGCAATTCTGACAGTCAAGGCTGGCAAGATGTCTATTGACATTATCCTAACGTTAGGATACGCTTAGGGCATGAAACACAAGAAACCGGAGGACGCCAGCAGCGCAGCGAGTCTCATGGGCCGTCGCAGCGCAGAGGCACGCATGAAGAAGTGGGGCAAGCGTGCGTTTGTGGCGAAGATGCGCGAATGGGGCAAGCTGGGCGGGCGTCCGAAGGGCAGTGGCAAGAAGAAAGGCGGCAAGAAATGAGCATCTACAAACGTGGTGATGTGTATTGGTACAAGTTCATGTGGAATGGCGAGGTGGTACGGGAGTCCACAAAGCAGGGGAACGACAAAGTTGCGCGCAACATGGAAGCAGCGCATCGTACCTCGCTGGCGAAGGGCGAGGTCGGGATTCGGGATAAGAGGCCCGCGCCCACACTGAGAGAATTTTGTGACCGGCGAATTGAGCCGTGGGCGAAAGCCACTTTCGAGCGCACCTGCATCAATAATTGGCTGTGGTTTCGTGCTGGGATGCGGCGACTGAATGCTTACGAACCACTGGCGAAAACCCAGCTAGACAAGATCACGAACGAGATGCTGTCCGGGTTCGCAGCGCATGAGCAGACCCGGTTACAGAATCGAGGGAGGGACGCGGAAGATGAGAAGCGCGGGCTTGCGGTGAGTTCCATCAATAGTGCGATTCGCGTCCTTCGCCGCGTCCTAAATCTTGCAGTTGAATGGGGCATTGTTGAATCCACTCCCAAGCTGACCGTGCTGCCGGGCGAGAACCATCGGGAGCGGGTTATCAGTCCGGAGGAGGAGAGCAAGTATCTTGCGGCTGCTTCGCCTCTGCTTGCCGATGTTGCCACGATTCTGGCCGACACGGGAATGCGCCCGGATGAGTGCTATCGGCTGTGCTGGGAAGATACGACCTGGGCGAACGGTCGCAATGGCTCTGTGTTGGTCCGCCACGGAAAGACGGCAGCAGCCCGCCGCGTGCTGCCGATGACTCCGAGGGTGCGGGCTGTCCTACAGATGCGCTGGGAACGCTCCGGAAGGCCCGCAGAGGGCTGGCTGTGGCCTGCTCCGACCCTCAGCGGCCACATAGACCATTCCAGTCTAAAGAAGCAGCATATCCGCGCTGTGACACTCAGCAAGGTGCGCCGGTTCGTGCTTTACGATCTCCGGCACACCTTTCTGACTCGCTTGGGCGAATCGGGCTGTGATGCTTGGACGCTGGCTCGCATTGCGGGACACAGTTCGGTTGCGATTTCCAGCCGCTATGTTCATCCCTCGGAGGACGCGGTGCTTTCGGCCATGTCGAACCTAGGTGGGCACAAAATTGGGCACAGTGAGCAAAGTGCAGGAATTGGCGGACGATCAAAGCAGCCGCAACTTACTGACGGGCATCACTGGAGTCTGGGCGTGACCGCGCGGCATCTGTTGAAGCAAGGCAAACAGGTGCGAGCACTCGCGCGCAATCGCGGGAAAGCGGCGAAGTGGGCAGACCAGGGCGTGAAGTTGGTGGATGGAGACTGGAACGATGCGACAGCCATAGCGGCGGCGCTCAAGGGTGTTGAGGGCGCGTTTGTTATGTTGCCGGCTGTATGGGCACCCTCGCCTGATTACAGAGAAGCAAAGGGCGTGATTGCGAACTATGTCGAGGCGCTGACCAAGGCAGTGCCCCCGCGAGTGGCGGCGCTCTCGTCGATGGGCGCGAATAGAACAAGCGGGCTGGGGATGATCACGGCCTTATCACTTTTGGAGCAAGGCTTTCGCAGCCTGTCATCCCCGGTCGCATTTGTGCGCGCAGGCGGCTTTTTCGAAAACTTTCTTTACGGTTTACAGGCCGCCCAGGGCGGGACACTACCGGTCTTCTACAATCCTACAAACCGGAAATCGACAATGGTCGCGTCAGACGACATCGGCGCAGAGGTGGCAACGCTTCTGACCGGGCCGGCGTGGTCAGGGCATCGCGTCATCGAACTGGGTTCGATGGTAAGCGCGGATGAAGTGGCCGAACAATTGGGTGAAGTCCTAAAACGCGACGTAAAAGCCTTTGCCGTCCCGCGTGCGGGGTGGGCGGAAGCGTTCGAGCAGTTCGGCGTCCCGAAGGGCCACACTGGACCTGCCGAAGAACTGTATGACAGCGTGAACGCGGGATGGATGGACCTCGGAATCACGGGTACGGAGCACGTAGCGGGTACGACGTCCGCACGCGATGTATTCGCGGCTGCTCAGCAGGCCGTCAAGGCGAAAGGCCATTCCGCTTGAACGGCTGCGATGCCGTCGTCAGCTCGTTGGGCACCGGCCTGAGCCCGTTCCGCGAGGTCAGCCTGCTGACCGTCGCAACCGGCGCCCTGGTCACGGCGATGACGCGCAACGGGCGGAACCGGACGGTTGATCGCCCGCGACGCCCTGGCGAAAGGCCATTCCGTAGATAACTGTGGAAACTCACGGGACTAGGGGAATGATCAAGCTGGTGTGGGGAAAGCGTGCAGACCTCTTTCTCGATAGCCATCGCACGGTGCCACAAGTGGCTCTCTCCACCGGATTTCAGTTTCGCTTTCCCACGCTCTCGGAGGCTCTCTCCGACCTGCTTGGACCCCATCCCATACCCATAGCACAACTGATGCAATTGCGATGTTCTCGACCGTGAGGCGAAAAAGGGAGTTGGCGAGTATTGTGCCGACGCGAGGATACGAGTCATGGATGGTCGATGGAAGTACTTGAGTTAGTGGTCTTGACCAAGGAAGGAGCTTAAACCGATGAGTGAAGCCAAGATGAGGGTAGACGCTATGGCCGGTTTCGCCGCACCGCCTTTTGATCCGGTTCTGACTGATGCCGGTGGTGGACCCACCTTCACGATGCTCGGGACCACAATGCGTTTGATCGCCACCGCCGCCGGTACTGGAGGACGGTATACAGTGATCGAGCAGGTTACGCCGCCTGGTTGGGGTCCACCGCGTCACATCCATTCACGTGAGGACGAGATATTTTATATTCTTGACGGTAGCTACGAGTTGCATGTCGGAGATGAGCGCCGGACCGTTTCCGCTGGTGCCTCCGCGATCTTGCCCCGCAACATTCCACACGGCTTTCGCAACGTGGCGTCCACGCCCAGCCGTTTGGTATTCGTTATCACTCCCGGCGGACTAGAGGAGTACTTCTTGGCGGTGGCAAAATGTTCGCCAGCCCCCAATCCCCCACAACTGGTTGAACTGGCTCGACCGTTCGGTCTGACGCTGCTACCGCCAGGAGCTTAACCAGAGTTAAAGCGCGGCGACGCCTTAGAAACGCGGAGCAAGTAGCGCGGACCGCCGCGTTTGCGGTCCGCGTCTTTACCTGTCGGACCGCGATGACCTTGCCGCTCGATAATAACCATCGGGGTTGCGACTGAAGTTCCGCGGACCACAGAGGCGGTGGTCCGCGCT
>CAWCRQ010000077.1:0-8610 GCA_963797885.1 uncultured Acidobacteriaceae bacterium
ACACCGGTGGAGGCAAAACCACCATCATTATGCAGATGCTCCGGCAGATTCGAAGCCGCGGCGATTCCGCTATCGTCTACGATCCGGCGCTGGAGTACACGCGCCGCTTTTACGACCCGAGGCACGACATCATTCTCAATCCGCTCGACCGGCGATGCCCCTATTGGGGGCCAGCGGAGGAGTTGCGGACGAGTTCAGAGGCGGACGCAATTGCGGTATCGCTGTTCCAGCCCCCGCAAGACAAAAAGGGCGAGTTCTTTTTCGAGATTCCGCAGCAGATCTTCGCGTATTTGTTGCGCTACGGACCGACCCCGGAGGAGCTTATCGAGTGGATGAGTAATCCAAAAGAGATCGACAATCGGGTCGCTCGCACAGAAGTCGCCAACTTCATCGACCACACGGCGCCCCCGCAAAGAGTAGGTGTGTTGGCCTCACTCAGCAAGGTGGCAAAGAGCCTTCGGCTCTTGCCGCACAAGGGCGCGGGCAACGGAGAATGGACCGCAACGGATTGGTCCGAAACACGCCAGGGATGGATCTTCATCACCTCGCTTCCAGGCGAGCGCGAGGCGCTTCGTCCACTGCAAAGCGTGTGGATCGACATGCTGGTGCTCCGCCTGCTGAACGAACCAAAAGCACACCAGAAACGGGTCTGGTTTGTGCTCGACGAGCTCGCCAGCTTGCAGCGTCTTCCCCAGTTTCACACCGCCCTGACCGAAAACCGCAAGAGCAACAATCCCGTCATCATGGGTTTTCAGGGGAAGGCCCAGTTGGAGGTGATTTACGGCCACCTGGCGGAGGTCATGCTATCCATGCCGACAACCAGTATTTTCCTCAAAACGAAGGAGCCGAATGCGGGCGAGTGGGTCAGCAAAGCGATCGGCAAAGTCGAAATCGAGCGCATGAAGGAAAGCCACTTCGACGGAACGCGCTCGGGTAGAAACTTCGCTCTGGATATCCAGGTGGAGCCGGCAGTGATGGAATCAGAGATCTCCGGATTGCCCGACCTGCACGCCTTCCTCAAATACGAGAATTACGTCACCGGTTTCTCCTTTCCTTACCTCGATATCGAGGGGCATCAGATTCCATTCGAGCGCAGACATTTGCCGGACGAGAAGCTCACCTTCGATCCCAAGAACATAAGGGCCAAAGCCCGCAACGGCTCCGCCGCGCCGCCGCCCGCTGTGCCAGCAGTGCCTCGCGCAAAAGTTGATCTTGAGGCAAAGCCGGTCGAAGAAACAAACGCCGAGGCGACTTCGTCGAATAGCGAGTTTGCCACCGTTGAGGCTGCGCCCGACGCCGGAAAGAACACCGGCGCGGAGGCCTCCGACAACATCGTCAACGCCGAGCAGCCGACACAAACGACCTTGGACTTTATTACGAATTAAGAGGCGCATTTGCTCACCATCTCAAAACCGCTCAGCTCCGCCCAGGCGCAGACCTACCACGCCAAAGAGTTCACCTCTGCCGAGCAAAACTATTGGAAGCAAGACGGCGCCGTCGTCGGCGAGTGGCAGGGTAAGTTGGCCGAACGATTCGGCCTAGCCGGAGCGGTCGACGCGCAGCACTTTGCTCGGTTGAGCGAAGGCCAAAACCCGATCACTGGCGAGCAACTGGTGCGGCATCGCAGCGGGCAGTCCTACACGACGGCAGACGGAACGACCGTCAAGCCAGTCGAGCACCGGGCCGGTTGGGATGCGACGTTCTCCGCTCCCAAATCCGTTTCCTTGACGGCGTTAGTTGGCGGCGATGAGCGCGTGAGAGAAGCCCATCGGCACGCCGTGACAACCGCCCTCACAGAGTTGGAGCGGTACACCCAGGCGCGGATCGGCGGCAACCACGCCGCCGAAACCACCGGCAAATTCATCGCGGCAAAGTTCGAGCATGACACCGCCCGCCCGGTCAATGGCTACGCCGCTCCCCAGCTTCACACCCACGCCGTCATCTTCAATATGACGGAGCGCCAGGATGGCTCCACGCGCGCCCTACAGGAGCGCGGTCTCTTCAAGAGTCAAGAGTTCGCAACCGCTGTCTATCAAGCGGAACTGACCTATCAGCTTCGCAATCTTGGCTATGAAATCGAGGCAGGGAAGAGAGGCGCACCGGAGATCAAAGGCTATTCGCAGGAGTACCTGGACGCTTCCAGTCCCCGCCGCCAGCAGATCGAGGAGGCTATGGCGAAGAGCGGCTTCAGCGGGCCGGAGGCCGCGCAGATCGCCGCCCACAACACCCGCGACAAAAAGGAAATTCATACGCCCGCTGAGGTTATGGAAGCTCACCGCCAGCTCGCCGCGAGGTTCGGCAATCAGGCTGATCGCGTCGTGGCGGAGGCCCGCGAACGAGCCCATACGCAGGAACAGAACCGAGTACCCGACCCGCCCCAACGCGCGCAGGAAGCCGTTTCCTATGCCAAGGAACGCAACTTCGAGCGCGAGGCTGTCATCGACCAGCGCGACATCATGCGCGACGCGCTTCGCCGCGGTATGGGAGACCTTACTTTCAGCCAGGTGCGCGACAACTTCGAGCACCGCCACGCGATCGGCGAATTCCAAACCGTAGCCGCTCAGAAGCACGACACCGGGCTACGATTGACGACGCCCGAAACCATCGCCGCAGAACGAGCGACAGTTGAGCACATGCAGCGCGGCCAGAACACCGTTGCGCCCATCATGAGCGAAGAACGCGCTGCGTCTCACGCCGCTGCGCTCGAGTTTTTGAACCCGGCCCAGCGCCGCGCCATCGAGGAGATACTGACCTCACGCGATCAAATCCACGGCTTGCAGGGACTCGCGGGGGCTGGCAAGACGACCACGCTCGAATCCATCCGCGAAGCTGCCCAGCACAACGGCTACGCCGTCGCAGGCTTCGCCCCCACTGCGCGCGCCGCTCACCAACTTCGCGAGGCTGCCGGCATCTCCGCCGACACCTTGCAAGCCTATTTGGCGATGGGAACCCGCGAGCAGGCGCAGACCAACCCCGACGACACGGCAAACCGCCGCCTCTTCCTGGTCGATGAGTCGAGTCTGACCAGCACCCAGCAGATGAAGGAATTCCTGGACCGGCTAGGTCCCCAGGATCGCGTTCTGCTCATCGGCGACACCCGCCAGCATCAGGCCGTAGACGCGGGAAAACCCTTCGAGCAACTGCAGGACGCCGGAATGCGAACCGCCCAACTCGACCAGATCGTGCGGCAGAAAGACCCCGAACTGCTCAAAGCCGTCGAACATCTTGCCAGGAATGAGACGCACGCCGGCATCTCGCTGCTGCAATCTCAGGGGCGCGTCACCGAGCTTTCCAATCCCCAAGAGCGCATCGCCGCCATCGCCAGGGACTACGCCTCGAACCCCGAAAAGACTTTGATCGTCTCGCCCGACAACGCTTCCCGGCGAGACATCAATCAGGCCGTGAGGATCGAGTTACAAGCCTCTGGCGCACTCGGAAAAGAGAATGTTTCTTTCCCGGTCCTCGTGGGTCGAAACGACATGAGCGGCGCAGATCGAGCGTGGGCCGCCAGGTACAACCCCGGCGACACCGTGCGGTACATTCGTGGCAGCGAACAGCTTGGCCTCGAAAAACACAGCTACGCCACGGTCGTCGCGACCGACCCCGCAAACAATCGAGTGACCGTTGCCAGAGCAGATGGCCAGCAGGTGGCCTACGATCCGCAGCGCTTGCGCGGAGTGAATGTTTACACCAACCTTCCGCGGGAGTTCTCGACCGGCGATCGCATCCAGTTCACGCATAATAATAAGGATCTCGACGTACACAACCGTGATCGCGGCCGGATCGAAGCCATCGGCAATGACAATCGCTTAACCGTGAAAATGGATGACGGACGAACCGTCAATTTTGACCCCGCTCGGATGCGGCACTTCGATCACGGCTATGCCGTCACCAGCCACAGCTCGCAGTCTTTGACCGAAAGCCGCGTCCTCGTCAACATGGACACGAATTCGTTCTCCGAACTCCTCAACCCCCGCTTTGCCTACGTCTCCATTTCGCGCGCGTCCCAGGACGCTCACATTTACACCAATGATGCCGCGACGCTTGCCCAGCGCCTCAGCACCGATGTGACCAAAACCTCCGCCCTCGATTTTCACGAGGCACCCGCCCCGCATTCACACGTCCCAAACTCCGAAGGAGCACACTATGGAACACCACAATGAATTGAAACCGGAACAACAATCTCAGCTCACGCCCGAACAAGCCGAGCGCAACCGCCAGTACGGTCCCATCGAAACAGCTCTTCAAACGGAAGCTCACGGCTACAAGTGGCAACGCGAAACCGAGGGCATCCACAGCTACCAACATCCTGAAAGCCACCGCTGGTTACACATCGACACCCAAGGCCAGTTCTTTGACCGCCACGCCCAGCCCATCACCCGCGAGAATGCGCTTGAGCAAGCCGGGCACTCGCCCACGCAGACCGTCGCAGAAAACGCACAGTCTCCTACCAATCCCGCGACCACCATCAATCACGGGATCAGTCTCTAAATCGTTTGTGCCGTCCGATAAGAATTAAGAATTGGAGTCTCTGTCATGAACAAACTCTCCCTTGTTTTCGTTGCTCTTGCCGTCACTGCAAGCACCATCGTCGTTCCCCACGCCCTTGCACAGCGCACTACACCGCCCCCGAGCGATGCCAAGCTCATGCACGACGTGGAAGCCGTCTTGCAAAATGAAAAGGCATTCCGGGGACTTACCATCGTCCCCAAGACTTCACGCGGCATCGTTACTTTGACCGGCACTGTTTCGAGCGAAGGCGACAAGGTACTCGCCGGCCTCGAAGTGGGCAACGTGGACGGCGTAAAAACGGTCATCAACAACCTTGACGTCAAGGCCAGCGCCTCGACCGAAGGACATCTTCCCGCTCTCGCGAATCCCAACGGGGCGCAGACTCAGCAGCTCTCGACCGAAGCCCGCACATACCCGGTAGCCGCCGCGGCCCCAGGCGCCCCAGTCGAGAGAACAATCACGATACCTGCGAACACCTCCATTCAGGTTCGCATCACCGACCCACTGACATCGAAAACCGCGAAGGCAAATGACCATTTCCACGGCACCGTTGCCGCCGTCGTCTTTGCTGATGGCGCACTCGCGATCCCGGTGGGAACGCCCGTGCTTGGCCGCGTCGTCTCGGCGAAGCCCGCAGGCCATTTCATCGCGGAAGCAAAAATGGCGCTTGAAATTACCACTCTCCGCCTGCCCCAGCTCGACGGCAAGAGCAGAGATGTTCCCGTGGTAACCGAATACCTCACCAACAACGGCCAACCTCACGGCAGCAACGTCGCGCCCAGTGGACAGATCGAGGTCAAGCCGCAGACCGTCTTGCGCTTCCAGACCCAAGCTGCACTTACCACTACCGTCTGGATCAAGAATGGAACCCAAATCCAGTTGCCGGCCGCGCAAGATCCTGTACTCGATTCCCGGCCTAGCTCCAATTTGCACGGCGCACGATTCGGAGAGATAGCCCAATGAATTGCAACCTTCATCCCGCCACCCCTGCTACCGCGACCTGCCGCTCGTGCGGCCGTGGCCTCTGCTCTTCGTGCTCCGCCCGTTTTGCCCAACTTCGCTGTCAACACTGCGTCGCCCAGGAGAACGCAACCGTTGCCCGAACCGCATATCGGACTCTTGCAGTCTCCGTGATCTTCTTCCTTGTCGGCTTCAGCCTCGCCGGCGTCTGGCTCGCGGCTGGCCCCAAGCCTGGATCCCCTAAAGTGCATTCGACATTTCCGTCCTTTTCGTCCGTACGCCTATTGCCACCAGCGCCAGCCGTGCGGCGATCCGAATCCGTGAAGAAAGAACGCGAAGCGATCCATCCACCCGCCGACCAACGCCCAGCAATCCTTCTGCAAAGCATCATTGGCCTGCAACTGGCATTTACCTACTTGGTGTGGAAATGCTTGGCATCCTACGTTCGCAGTCGCCGCATCGTCCTGCTCGCGACTCCTGCCTTTTGGCTCTTGTACTTCGTGCTCAAACCGCTGTTCGCCTTGTTGGTCGGGGCTTCGCCTATCGGCTGGATTGTAGGGCCTTATCTGCTCTTCAAATTACTTCGCCAGATCCGAATCTCGCGACGCACCAAACTAGAACTTGCAACTTCCTGATAACCCCCTGAATACTCAGAATCAAACCGTGAGCACATCTCTCGCACATCTCGCAGACGCACCGCGCGGCCAGCGCCTTCAGGCCGTCCTCGTGTGCGCCTGTGGCTCACTCGACATCGCAGCGCGAGGCATGTGTCCACGCTGTCTCGCTCGCCAACATCACGATCAGGAATATTTCGGCGGGCATCGCGAAACCGTTTTGCGCCGCGATAAATGGACCTGCCAGGGCTGCTTCTACCGGCCCGCCCAAGAAGACCGCGATTGGATCGTCGTCCATCATCGCGTCCCCGGCATCTCTCAACCCGCGCTGATGATTTCTCTTTGCGCCGCTTGCCACGCCATTGTCGAGCGCCTGCAGGTCCTCGATGTATGGCTCCCGCCGCAACTCGTCATCCTGTGGCGTGAGCAACATCCCGACGCCGAGTATCAGTTGCCCTTGCCCTTCGATCCCTTGGAGCAGTCCGCGGCCGGCATCGCTCCCTTCAATCCCAACGTCGTCGAACTCGATTTAACCCTGGGATGATTGCCTTATGTGTGGCCGCTACTATCGCACCGCCGATAAATCTGCTCTTCAAGATGTCTTTAAGGCCATGAGCCACTGGCGCCGCCGCCACCTACGCTCCCGCCTATGATATTCCTCCGCATTCCATTCAGCTCATCGTGCGCCAGGCGCGCGATCGCACCGCCCGCGAGGTCGTCCCCATGCGCTTGAGTGATCGGCTGTGTGCTCCACGCTTTCGAAATACTTTCGCGCCGTGGGAATCGACGCCGATGGAGGTTCCAAAGCCTCCGCCGCCCAGAGCGAACGAATGGTCAGCCCCTCCGCCCAGATAGGTTCCATAGATCAACGACGCCTTCTTTTCCCGAGACGGATCGATCTTCACCATGTAGGGCTGGTCGTTCGATTTGTCCAGCCCGAGGTAGGGCGCACTGGGGTAGACGGAAGGGATGGTTGTGGGAAAGTCGGGAGATACCGTGCGGCCAG
Organism: uncultured Acidobacteriaceae bacterium; assembly: GCA_963797885.1. GTDB lineage: Bacteria > Acidobacteriota > Terriglobia > Terriglobales > Acidobacteriaceae > Acidiflorens. The sequence goes on from CAWCRQ010000077.1 coordinate 7,093, forward strand.
TCACGGCAATGATGCCGTTGTGATCAACCGCTACGCCGTAGGCGTCCTCACGAGCCTGGTCCGTGTTACCGCCCAGGTAAGTGGAGTAACGGAATTGGTATTCGGACGTCGGGTCGCCGGGTTTGCTCGACGTAAACTGGGCAACAAAACCGTTGCTCACCCAGCCATTCGGCGGATGTTTCTTGCGATAAGCATTGTCCGTGGTCGGAAAGTCGCAAGAGTCGGTGTAGCCTACTGCCGTAATCAGACCGCCAGTGGCGTCAACCGCGGCGCCGTGCCCTTTTTCATTGGCACTACCTCCGAGAAAGCTGGAGTAGATCAACGAGTCGGCGCCGCTCTCCGAGGGATTGAAGATCGCCACGATCGCATCGCTGCTACCGTTGAGAGCAGGTTGGAGAGCATTCGCCGTCCTCGGGAAGTCCGAGCTTGCGGTGGTCCCGACCAGATACACCAACCCATGCGCGTCGGCGGCGAGATTGTTGCCATTACTGTTGTTGTCGACAAATCCCGAGCCCTCGGCGTTGCTCCCGCCGAAGTAAGTCGAGTAGCGCAGGTTGCCGTCCTTGTCGAAAACGCTTACGAAGTAGTCCGCGCCTCCTCCGGCAATCGTATCCTGAAACGCGTTCAGGGTGGGGAATGGTCCCGATTCATCCGAACTGGTTATGCCATCGACGGCGACTCCTCCGTCGGGCAGGACGGCCAAACCCTCACCCATGGTCTGCTGGTCGCCACCGAGGTAGGTTAACCAGAGCAGCTGGCCGGAGGGATCGAGCTTCGCCACGAACGCCGTCATCGAGGCACCAGTAGCGGGTTTCGGCTGAAAGGCGTGCAGCACGGGAAGATCGAGCACACGGGTAGCACCGGTGACATAGGTATTTCCCGCGGCGTCGCTGCCGGTATTCTCCGCGAAGGTACGGGGATTGTCGCAGTTGCAGTTCAATCCTCCCAAGGTAGTGGAGAAGATCAGGCTCGGTTTTCCCTGAGCCTGCGATGGCGGCTGCGACTGCGCGTGAGAACTAATGCTGGCAACAAGAGCGAGGACGAGTAATCGACCGACCGCACGAATTGCAGAAACTCTGAACATCTTGCGCCCCCTTGCGTTTCTGCCTGACTCAAAGCAACTGCGAGGCCTATGGGTACGCTCTCAGTCATCAACAGTGTGAGGCACAGATTTCATGCGAGGGTTGATGTTCAAGGAAAAAAGTGTTGCGGGGGTGCCGTTTTGGGAAGGAAGAAAAAACGGTTGTCAGTTGTCGGTTGTCAGAAACACAAAGGGCCCACCCAGGAAAAGCTGGCTTGAGTGCGGCAACACCTGGTTATTGTCACCCAGGTCTCGAAACCCGCGGGCCCCCCGGGCACCCATGCGATCGTTCCAACCGATGATCCTGGTGTGGGACGAATGACTGGGTCGAGTGCCGTTGCGAGAGAGTTGCCGGTTGTCAGTTGACGGAAAGTCCTGACCAAGCAAACCCAGCCAAGTGGAACCGCCGTCGTCGAGCCGCTTATTTATTCGGGCCC
>CAWCRQ010000078.1:0-4906 GCA_963797885.1 uncultured Acidobacteriaceae bacterium
TTGTTCAACGGCATGGAAAGCGCCTGCCGCCGCTGCATTCGCAAGGCGGATAAGAGCGGCCTAAAAATCGAAGAGGCGCACGACCTAGCCTTCGCCGACGAATATTACGAGCAACTCGAGGATGTTTTCGCCAAACAGTCCCTTGTTCCCACCTATTCGGTCGAACGCGTCCGCGCCTTGGTTCGCAACGTTGGGCCGGTGGGCAATGTCTTACTGATTCGAGCGCGCGACCCCGAGAAGAAGTGCATCGCCACCGGAATCTATCCCGGCTTCAACCAGATCGCCGAGTTCTGGGGCAACGCCAGCTTCCGTTCCCATCAGAGCCTGCGCCCCAACGAAGCCTGCCACTGGTACGCCATGCGCTACTGGAAAAAGCGCGGCACCACCGTCTTCGACTGGGGCGGCGAAGGCACGTACAAAGAAAAATACGGGTGCACGCCGCATCGCGTGCCCTGGTTCACCAAGTCTCGTTATCAAATCGTGGGCAAGTTGCGCAACGAGGCTCGCACCATGTTTGCGCGCAAGCAAAAATTTCTCGGATGGCTGCAAGGCAACCGCTCCGCCGCCGACCGCAGCCCGGCGGAAGAGTAAGGCATAAGAAGAGTAAGGTATTAAGACACAGAGTAACGGAAAGAATCTGGCAGATAGCTAAGAGTTCGGGTTCGTATCAGGTAGCTAAGAGTTCGGGTTCATATCAGGTAGCTGAAAGTTTGGGTTCGTATCGGGGCATCGCTTTAGCGATGCCGTCAATACGAAATCAAATGCCCCTTTAGGGGCTGGGGAAGCACCCATGGCGTTACTCCTTCGCCGGGCATTCCGGCATCTATCGCGGGTTCATGACGTGCTGTTTCGCCGCACGCTGCTCGAGCGCGAAATCACCATTTTCGACGACGACGTTTTTCTCACGTCCTATCCGCGTTCCGGCAACACCTGGACGCGCTTCCTGGTCGGCAATTTCGTTAATCCAAACGAGCCCGTCACCTTCCTGAATGTCGAACGCCTGGTTCCGGACATGTACAAGACCGCCGACTGGGTCTTGCGCCGCCGTCCCCGCCCGCGCGTGCTCAAGAGCCACGAGTGCTTCGACGCTCGCTACCGCCGTGTCATCTACATCGTGCGCGACCCGCGCGATGTGGCCATTTCCAACTATCACTGGGAGATGAAGCTGCGTTCGATTTCCGAAGACTGCCCCATTGAAGAATTCGTGCCCCGCTGGATGGACGGCAACTTCTGGCGTCGTATCGGTTCCTGGGCCGACCACGTCAACAGTTGGCTGGCGACGCGCCAGGGACACGAGAGCTTCCTCCTGATGCGCTATGAAGATCTGCAGGCTAATCAGCAGCGCGAACTGGCGCGCGTAGCCCAGTTCATGGGCCTCAATCCCGACCCGGAGCGCATCGACCGCGCCATCGAACGAAGTGCCGCCGCCAACATGCGCAAAATGGAAGAGACGCAAGGCAAGAAATGGGTAGCCACATTCCACACCCGCTCCGACAAGCCCTTCGTCCGCAAAGCGTCTTCCGGCGGATGGCGAGCCGTCCTTCCTGAACAAACCGTGACATACATGGAAGCCCACTGGGGCCCAATCATGAAACAACTCGGCTACAAGCTCTCCACCGAAACGGAAAAGAATCTCCCGAAATAACCCACGCGACCCAGTGAAGGTGAGTTTGTAACTGAGAACTGAAAGCTGAGAGCTGACAGCCGCTCTAGAAATTCCCCGGCAGCCCATCCCCGTCCGCGCGCGTCAGATGCATCCGCGGACGCACTTCTTCGAACGGAGCCAGCAGTTCCGTCAGCTTCTTCGAAGCGGCAAAAATAAAATTTGACGGTCCCGGCAGATAGCCTGCGGCCTTGAACGCCGCGCCCCAGGCCTGATGACTCTGATTGCTGAGGATCAGGTCGAAGCCCTGCTGCTCGAGCGTCTGCGTGGCGCATCGCACCACCGAAAATAATTCTCCCGGAAGCGCGAGGCAGTCGACGACCGACCCAACGCGCATGTTGCCGTATTTCGCGTCCTTGCGGCGCTCGCCGACCACGGCCCATCCAATCGCGGAGCCGTTGCGCTTCACGACCATGCGCGTGAGATGCGTTTGCTCCGGAGGATACAAAGTGCGCAAAGCCTCGGCATTCCGCACCGCCGTGAACGAGCAGGTCTGCCGAGCCTGTTCCCACGGGGACTGCAAGCTCTCGGCGACGTCCGCGGTTTCGAAGCTCGCGACTTCGCGGAACTCAACCGCCGGCGACCGTGGCGCAACCAAAGCGCGATAGCCCTGAAACAGTTTCGAGCCGGCCCAGCCAGCGCCGCTGTAGGCTGCGAGGTCCAGCAGAAACTTCCGCGACGGCGACGAGCGCAGGGTCTGCATATTTCTCAGAAAGCGCGAGGGATTCACGATGCGAAAGAAAAACGGTACCAGGCAATGCGCCCATCCCAGACGAACCAGCATCTGCGGCAGGGGACGATCGTATCCGTCCATGCCGAGACAGTAGAGGAGCGGAGCGCGTATCATCGCGTCGCGCAGCAGCAGCGTGCCCACGATGGCATGAGCCTTGTTGACGATGCCCTCGGACAGCGGATGGTGATAGTACCCGATCGAGCGAATCTGTCCGTCGGAAAAAAAGAACTCCTGGCTTTTGAGCGCGTAGCCGCCACGCACGATTCCGCCATCGACGGCGACGAAAAATTCATTGTAGATGCGCGACTCCGCCGAGCGCGGCAGCCAGCGCGGCTCGGCCCAGCGATAGAACACCATGTTCTCGTCCTCGCCCGCTAGCCGAAGGCGCTGATTGAACTCCGCGACCGCAGGCTCGTGCTCGGGACGATAGGGCTGGATGACGATGGCCATGAATGGAAGACGTGAGCTTGCCGGAATTGACTTAAATATCTTATCGCGCGGCCGACTGCAGCTTCTCGACCAGCGCCGCGACCGCGTCGATATTTTTCATCTGCTCGATATCTTCGGGCTCGAGCTGCACTCCGAATTTTTCTTCGATGGCGAGAACCAGATTCAGATGCTGCATGGAATCCCAATTCTCGATCGTTTCCGGCGAGGATTCCGCCGTGATTTTGTCGGCTGGAATTCCGAAAATGTCGCTGGCGACGTTGCGCACCCGCTCAAACGTACTGGCCGTCAATTCCGTCCTCCCGGTTTCGCTTCCGTCGTTCAACTTCTGTCATTTCACCTTCAGCTTAATCCAATCGGGGCAGCGCAGCGTGGAACTCTTCAGATCGAGCGCCCACAACGAGCCCGCGCCGTTTGTCTCTTGCCGCTCGAATCCGTGCTGCGGATAGAAATCGCGCGCCGGAGCGTTTTTCTTCGTCGGCAGAAACCAGCCCACCAGCCGCTTGCGTCCGCGCTGGGCGGCGCTCTCGGCGAGATGGGCGAGAAGCGCGGTTTCGACCGTTCTTCCGATGACGCGGCAGCTCAGCAGGAAGGTATCGACTTCGCACTGCTCGCCTTCGTCGTGCGCGATCGCGACCCCGACCAGTCCGTGGTCGCCGAAACGATCGCGCACCCGGATCGAAAATATGTGCCACTCCGGCTGTTTCGCCATCTCCGCAATCTGCGGTTCGGTGTAACGTCGTGTGGTCAGGTTGAACTGGTTGGTTTTCTGCGTCAGTTGCGCGACCCGCGCCAGCGTCAGGTCCGACACGGGTTCCAGTTCAGCCTCCTGCTCGAGGAAGCGAAAGAAATCTTCCTTCGATTGAAAGCTCTGCTCGGCGCCGGCACGCTGCTTTTGTGCGGCATACATCTCGGTGCGCTGCTGGTCTTCCGCCGAAAGGGTGAGCCGCTCGAATGCCGCACAATTCCTGACGGCGGAGGCATACTCCAGCGGATTCTTCGGCAAATCGATAACGGTAACTTCCGGAAGCGCGACGCGAACCTGCTCGCGCTCAAAGGGATTGTCGTCGAGGAAGGCGAGCGCATCGATGCCGACGTTAAGTTCCTGCGCGATCTCGCGGAGATTTTGCGCCTTGTCGGTCCAGTTAATACGCAGCGCCGCGAAATGTTTCGCGCGCACCAGCATTCCAGGATGCTTCTCCAGCGCTTCCATGGCATCGTCGAGATTGTTCTTGCTGCACACGGCGAGCAAAATTCCCTTTGCGCGACAGATCGAGCAGAGCGCGGTGCAAGGCCTGATACGCCGCGCCCGGATATTCGGTGCCCACTTTAATGCCGGCCATTCCGTCTTCGCCGATCACGCCGCCCCACAGCGTGTTGTCGAGGTCGACGACCAGAACTTTGGCGGTGCGGCCGCTGAGCGGCACGATGAAACGCATCCACTCGCGCGCCATCTGCAGAAGATGACCGGCGGCGATGGGAAGCCGCGCCGTCAGCCACTTGCGCTCGTCGTGCCAATGCTCGCTGCCCGCGCGAGCCACCAGCGCGTCGTAGTCGAGCGTGTACACCCCGTGGAATCCTGCAGCGATGCGCCGCAGTTCACGATTGATCTGCCGGATGAGTCCGGATTGTCCCGTCTCGGATTGACTGTCGAGAACTCCGAGACTTGGAGACTGACGGGCGTTCCAGGGAATGAACGATCAGCGCGGCCTGGCTGTGTTTTCTGAACGCGCCGATCCACTGCTCATAACCACGAACCACGCGCTCGGCGGCTTGCTGCGCCGCTTCCGGCGCCAGATCGGCGAAGTCACGCCACAGTTCGGGCGCGGCCTGATCGGTGCGCACCGCAACAAATCTATCCGCGTCTGGACCCCAAACGACTTCCTTGGCCTCGGTACCAGATCTGCCATCGACAAAGCGCTCCAGCGCCTCGCCCTCTCGGGTGACATCCGGCGCATCGATCGAGGGCTATACGACATCCCCCGCATCAACTCGCTGACCGGAAAACCGAGTACTCCCGACTACACCGCAATCATCGACGCCGTTACCCGGCGCGAGAAGGC
>CAWCRQ010000079.1:0-24427 GCA_963797885.1 uncultured Acidobacteriaceae bacterium
GCGTGGCGCGTCCCGGAGCCAGACCCATTTGCTGCATGGTGTAAAGAATGCGGCGATGCACGGGCTTCAGTCCGTCGCGCACGTCGGGCAGGGCGCGGCCGATAATCACCGACAAGGAATAGTCGAGATACGACCGCTTCATCTCCTCTTCAATGTTGACGGGCTGTATGTTGAGGGCGCCCGGACCCGTCGGAGATTGACCGTCGCCTCCGGGAGGAGGAGTAAGTGGAAGCTCAGGATTCTGATCGTCAGCCATGAAGTTAGCTCTCAGCTCTCAGTTGTCAGCTCTCAGTAAAGGCACTTGTGATTTAGTGTGGCGACGGGCGTCTCGCCCGTCCCAGCGGAGCGAAGCTTCGCCCACTCTTTCCCCGGCGCAAATGTCGCTAAGTTCTTGCATCTACAGGCACTATCGGGCTGGATTTATAGGAAAATTATACCACGTTCAGGGTGATTTCCGGGTGCTTGCGCGCGCTCGTGATTTTCTTCTGCGCAGCTTTGCTCATCCATGGTCAGCCGCATGAGCCTTCGCCCCACCTTTCCCCTTACTGACTGATTACGAGCGGCTTGCACTGAGAGGGCAAAAATAGGTCCCCGTAAACGCGCATGGAGCCATGTATTTCTCTGTGCATCTGATCCTGGATTTGTAGCGCTATGCCGACTTCGCGTTACTAATCCGTCCGACTTCCTCGAAGCCCGTTTTTGGATAACTTGGGTTGGCGGACGATACATGAGACGGTGCTTTTCACCAACCAAGGGGGCAAGAAACCCGAAGATGATCACCGGAGGACTGCTTTGTGAATTGTCAGTGCTAAATTGAGGCCAGTCAGGCCGTTCCTGGAACCATTGCCGCCTACACTCGCGCTCTCGCTAGAATCGCAGGCGGCTTGAACGCAACACGCCGCCGTTGAGTACGAGTGCATTATCCGTTCGATGCGCGACGTTGGCCTCCGGAAAGGCTGGCTCGTGCTGATAGCCGCTCCCAATTTAGATGGGCAATCTGTTGCTTTGATTCATCGCTTAGAGTGGCTTCTTCAAGGAAGTCGCGCGCGCCGTGTTCAGGGCGGTACTGGTATGGATAGTCGGTCGAGAAGAGTATTCGGTCAACGCCAACGACTTCAATAGAACGTTGCAGGTAGGATTGGCTGAACATTCCACTCGGTGTGACGTACAGATTCTGTCGCATGCAATCAGCTACGGACCTTTGGAGTTTTGCGACTCTATTGAGCACGCTCAGGCGCTCGGTATAGAACAGAACCACCTCTCCCCAGTGCCCTAAGATGATCTGAAGCTCTGGAAAGCGATCAAATACGCCGGCGAGAACCAACCGCAGGAATTGGATCCCGCTTTCGTAATGCCATCCAAGACCGAACGTTGCGAATGCTAGATCCACCTGTTCGTTAAACCCAGAGTAGTAGATGACACGAACAGCCTGTTGTGGAATCTGCGGGTGGATATAGAGAGGAACATGCAGGCTTGCAGCGGCTTCGAATATCGGCAGAAAGTCCGGGTGATCGATGTTCTTCTCCCGGGTTCGTCCGCACAGCAGCGCTCCCTTTAATCCGAGTCTCACAATTGCCCGCTCAAGTTCTCGGGCGGCGTCTCGCGGTGAGGGCGTAGGAAGGGTTGCGAACCCTTCGAAGCGGTCGGGCCGGCGTGTCACCGTCGCAGCGATCAGATCGTTGGTTCGGATGGCGAGGTCGACACTTTGGCGTGGATCGAGGTTGTGCAACGCCGGCGTCGTCAGGGACAGCACTTGCATATCGACCCCGCTTGCCTCCATCAAACGTATGCGGGCGTCGCTTAGGTCGTCCAGCCGGCCTGCAATCTCTCCGAGATGGAGGCCGAGACCGACGTCACGCTCCGCCGACGATGAAGCAGACCAGGCATCTCTGACGGGGCTCGTAAGGAAGTGCTCTTCGACTCCTATGATTTTCATGTTGTCTATTCCGCTTTCATCCACGTATCCGACCCTCGTAGCTTGACTGACACATCGGAGAAGAAGAGGTGTAGGGGCTTGCCATCGACGGTCCCGCGGTGCTCGGTTGGGAACAGGAGAGGACCTGCATTTTTGTAGCCTGTCCACGTTGCGGTGACGACCGCCGGCTTCAAGTTCCCGCCGTGGTGGAAGGCAAGGTACTCAACGCGGTTGTCTTTGCCGACGTAGAGGTTCCACGTGTCGCCGGGCGTATAACCGCCGCCTTCGGCGGGATACCTCACTGAGACCAACTCGGCCGATCCGTCGCCCACGGGCAGTTTATGCGCACCCTGATCGGTCACAGTAGCGCTGGTGTCCCAGTAAGCATGGAAGGGGAACACAAGCCAATAATTACCGTTGATGAATTCTGGGTCGATTTTGTTTTTCACGTCGTCGGGCTGGGTGCTGAGCTCAGAGCGCACATAAGTGACCTTCTGGAGTCCATAGAATGGAGTCCATAAAAAGACCTTGCCGGTCTTCGGCTCCCACTCCCACGATTGGGAGACATTCACTCCTGGGAACTGTAGGTTAAAGGTATAGCGGATCGCTTCGACTTGCCCCAGCGAGTCGAGACCATACGTTTTGGCGATCTGTTCGAGAATTGGCGGGCGGGTCTGCGCCCCGGAAGTTGCAGCAAGGATCAATAACCCAAGAACTGACAGAAGACGAACCGCTGTACGAAACCACGAATTTGCCATGGAGGTTCTCCTGGGAGAAGCATGTTAGCAATACTTTGGTTGCGCATCCAGCGAAATGTCGCTAGTCGGTTGAGCCCATTGTTCGGCCGGCCATGCGGGGACGATCTGAGCTCGCGCCTGAGCAGGAAGGATGCGGCTGAGGGCCGGCAGTGCGTCGGGTGCTGGGGAAGGATCAGCGAATGTCTGCGCGCTCCAGCAATCGTTGGGCGCGGGCGCGGGTTACGTTGATCACGGAGGGATCGGCGATGATTTGATCGAGGATCGGCTGAATGGCAGTGACCCCGATCAGTTGATTGGCGCGGGCCAGCTCCTCCATATGCTTGAGGTCTTCGTCGAGCGCTAGCTTTTGATAGTGGCGATCGTACTGGAGGCGATGTCCGAATTCGAGCGTGGTCGAGAGACTTTGCATCAGGTTGGTCAGGTCCTGCACTGCCGGCTTGGTGGAATAGTTGTAGGTGGACTCTCCGCTGCGCCGCGCGTCTTTGTAGCCGAGCGTCTTTTTCCCGGTAAAGGCGAGGCTCTTGTGATGGGAGTCGACGTCCATCTGAAAATAGCCGGCCTTCGCTGCGAGTTGGAAGATTTTCTGCCGCGTAGCCGCGCCTACGGTGAAGTCAAGATCGAAGCTGCCGTTGTTATGAGAATCGTTGTCGTGAGAATCCTTGTCGTGGGAATCGTTGTCGCGGGAATCGGTCTCGTCGGGATCGGGGGACAGGCGGCCGCTGGACTGGTAGCGGCCCGAGCCATCGGATTGAACGCGGATCGAATAATGCTCCGGCTGGGACGTGGGGAAATCGAGGCTGAAGGTGACCACGGCGGGGGCTTCGGCTTGCGAATAGGCAGGGGTCGAAGAAAAGACGATCGAGGAAAACATTAGCAGGCAGACAATGTGAAATGGATGGGGCATGGCCGGTTAATGATTGGGGATGGTGGCGAGGAGTGTCAAGAGGACGCAGCTGTCGGCGTTCAGCCTGAGCGGCCATGCTCCGGGCCCGCTGCCGCATTTGCACTAAGTCCGCCTTCCATGGCTCCCCAGTTGACGGGTAAGCCTCAGCGACGAAGAAAGCAACCGCCGCCGCGCTCTGTTTTGCATACTCGGGGCTTACTGATTGTGCAGGGGCACCCCAGGTCGCACCGGGTTCGATTTCTGAGGAACATTCATCGGCGCACCCAAGTAGACCTCGTTTTTTCCGGAGGGGAATACCACGACCCAGCCTAGCCGGCAGGCAGACAAGGATATCTGGCCGATGTTCTTCAAGGTTGCGGCACTTAGTAGATCGGATGTTGTATGCTGCGTGGCGGAAACTAGCAGAGCAGGACTGTCCTGGTGAGGAATATTGACCATCACGGTCCCGTGGTCCATGTTTGATCTTAGCGTAGTTCCAATCCTCGGAGTGCAGCGGGGGAGAATGCCTTGCTGCGGCGGAAGAGATGTTAGGGTGTAGGGGTCCTTCGACTCCGCGTCTCGCCTCGCAAGCGAGGCGGGCTGCTCCGCTCAGGATGACAAGTCACATATTTAAAATTGCCGTTCAAATCGCTCTGGCGTTCTTGCGTCGCTGCGGTGTGCAGATGGCAGATGGCGATGGCGAGCGCATCGGCGGCGTCGGCGGGTTCGGGGATCTGATCTAGATTCAGAAGGCGCGTCACCATTTGCTGGACCTGATGCTTTTCGGCCCGGCCGTATCCGACCACCGCGGACTTGATGGAGAGCGGCGAGTATTCGGCGACTTCGATTCCGGCGGAAGCGGCGGCCAGCATGGCGACTCCGCGCACCTGGCCGAGTTTCAAGGCGGACTTCACGTTGGCGGCGTAGAAAACGTCTTCGATGGCGACGCGGTCGGGTCGGTGCTGGGAGATGAGTTCCCGCAGGCCGATCGAGATGCGCGAGAGGCGCGTGGGCATGGGGTCGCGCGGGGAAACTTTGATGGCGCCGCAGGCGATGCAGACGAGGCGGTCATTCCTATTGTTATCGTTGCGGTCGTCGGAGAGCAAGTCGACTATGCCGTATCCGGTGTATTCCGTGCCGCAGTCGATGCCGAGGACGCGCATGAGGGAAGTGTAGCAGGAGGGCGGATGGCGTTTGGCTTTTCGCTCTTGGCTTTTCGCCTCAACAATATCTTGGTCTTCGGGATTTGGCTGCTCGGTTTCTTGCGGGAAGAGCTCCGATCCTACGCACGCGGACCAAGGCAGCGTGATAACCTAATACACATTTGGGCCCGCTGAAAACATGCGTGCGGGCGGATTCCATCCGCTCCGGGGCGCACTCATCTCGTACCAAGACATCATAGCTAGGATAGCTAGGATAGCTAGGAGCAGGCGATGAAAATTGGAGTGCTGACGGGCGGGGGCGACTGTCCCGGGCTGAATGCAGTCATTCGGGCAGTGGTGCGCAAGGGCACGTTTCACTATGAAGACGGGTTCGTGGGATTCATGGAGGGCTGGCGCGGGTTGCTGGATGACAAGACGATGGAACTCGACCTCGCGTCGGTGGGTGGCATTCTGCCACGTGGCGGCACGATCCTGCGCACTTCGCGCACCAATCCGGCCAAGCGGGACGACGGCCTGCAGCACTGCGTCGATAACCTCAAGAAACATGGCTGTGACGCACTGATCGCCATTGGCGGCGATGACACGCTGTCGGTAGCGCAGAAACTTTTCTTCAAGGGAGTTAAAGTGGTGGGCGTTCCGAAGACGATCGACAACGACCTCGCCGGCACCGACTTCACCTTCGGCTTCGACACGGCTGTGAATGTGGCCACCAGCGCCATTGACCGCGTGCATACGACGGCCGAGGCGCACAATCGCGTGATCGTGGTGGAAGTGATGGGACGCGATTCGGGCTGGATCGCGGCCTATAGCGGCATGGCCGGCGGCGCCGACGTCATATTGATCCCCGAAGTTCCTTTCGATATTGACCAGGTCGCGGAACTGATTCGCCAGCGCCAAGCCCGCGGAAGATATTTCAGCATTGTGGTGGTAGCCGAAGGCGCGAAGTTTGCCGATGGTAACGAGAAACACTGTGACGCGACCTCCCTGCAAGCAGGGCGCGATGAGTTCGGGCATGTTCGGTTGGGCGGAATCGGCCAGACGGTGGCGTACGAGATCGAAAAACGGACTGGCTTCGAGTCGCGGTCGGTGGTGCTCGGCCACATCCAGCGAGGCGGATCGCCCAGCGCTTTCGACCGCGTACTGGCGACGCGCTACGGACTGGGAGCCATCGACATGGTGCACCGCGGGGAATTCGGGCAAATGGCGGCGCTGCGGGGGAACAAGATTATTTCCATCCCGCTGGCGGAAGCCATCGCTTCCAATCGTAAGGTGGATAAGGAAATTCTGGACGCCGCGGTCGGCATTCTGGACAAGCTCGACTATCGGGTTACGAAAGTTTCCTGAGCCAAGGCGCGGAATTTGAGCCAGGGGAAGAGCGCTTTGCCGCTCTTCCTTTTAACCATTAGGGCCTTCGCAACCTACAGAAAAAGGTGGCTTTCGAGCGAGCCCTTAAGGGCGTCCGATCTTCCCGCAGGGCGGAAGAACTTGCGGCCCACCAACAGCAAAAGGTGCAACCATAGCGGGATTCGCTTGGCATTGCGCGGGTTTCAGGGCATACTAGCTCAGCACTCCCCCTCGACTGAATTACGATTCCGAGGAGGCTCCGTGTCCTTGTTTCACGACGAATTCCATCCCGAGAACCATCTGGAGCGGTCAGCGCCGCTCCCCTTGTCACCCGCGTTGCAGGCAGAAGTACAGCGGAAGCGGATGCTGATCGCGCTGGGGGTACTGTTGGTGGCGCTGGTGGCGGTGGTTTTGAAAGACTGGGATTTCTGGTTTCCGCCGACCGGTGAAGTCCAAGAAGCTGCGCTTCGACGAAAGAGTAAGAGCGTGGCCGCGGCGGCGTCTTCCAGCGCGCCGGCGACTCCCACGCGGGAACGCAAGGCAGCCAATTCGCCGGCACCCGCTGCGGCGGCCGCAGCTCCCTTTGCGGCAACCACCGAGCGCGCAGTGCTGCCTCCTCTGGAGGTGGAAGTGGTAGCCGGAAATCGCCACATCACCCTACCCGCCAAAAGCAATGCCATCCATCTGGATGTGAACTCGGGCGAGACCGCGTCCGCATCCAGCGCTTCCGCATCGGCGCCGAATGGGCTGGTGAGTGCCGGCGATCGCGTGCAGCTTTCGCCGCAAACGACGCAGAGTGTGAGCATTTCGGTGCCACCGAATTATCCCTTGCTGGCGCGGCAGATGAAGGTGCAGGGCGCCGTCAGTTTGATGGCTCTCATCTCGCGGGACGGCACCATCCAGGAGTTGCAGATTCTCAATGGCCCGGGCATCCTGGCTACCGCAGCTCGCGAGGCCGTGAAGCAGTGGCACTTCAAGCCCTACCTGCAAAACGGGCAGCCCGTGGAAACTCAGGCCCGCATCACGGTGAACTTCACCATTTCGACAAATTGAACGGGGGCTGTTGCGCGTGTTAGCGCGGACACCTTTTTCTGCCCGGTGGGATTTTGTAACTTGGCAATCGGGTAATTTTGTAATTCAAAACCAAACCCGCGCTAGATTTTCAAATTACCCGATTACAAAATTACCAAATTGTTTCAAAAATTAAACGGGCGTCCGGATTCTTCCGAATCCATGGACGCCCGGGCAGCCCTCCCCCAGAACTGCTCAGTCGGGAATGTAAAACTAAACGGCGAATCTGGAAATGGCACGCGGGTGCTAGACTTGCTCCACCAAAGTGCCACCCCGTAAGTCACACATTACAAAGCCTGAATCCAAATCTAACCGGTCGGCTTCTACTCTGCAAACACCATCTTCCCGGGCGCCGTTAAGGTGGAAAAAGGCGAGCCCAGGAGAGGCGTGAGAGCGCCGGTCGATGGATTGTAGGTATAACCCTCAATGCCGTTTGCACTGCCGATATAGAAAAAGCGGCCGCTGGGGTCGAAGAGGGCGAACAACCCGCCTGCAGTCAAGCTGAACGGCGAGTTGGTCAAAGCCACAAGTTGTCCGTTCGAAGGAGTGATCTGGAAACACCAGATGGAGAAGCTCGATCCCGGGGTCACCGCGTAAATCAACGTGCCGCTAGGATTGACGGTGAGCGTGGTGGGGAGGGCGCCGATCGTGGAGGTAAAGGGCGAACCGAGTATTGGGGTCAGAGCGCCCGTGGTGGGGTCGATGTTGAAGCCGGAAATGTTGCCGGTGGTGGACTCATTGGGGGGAGGGTTGCTTGCCGAAGGGTTCGCAACGTAGAGGAATTGATCGCTCCCATCCACTGCCAGGGCGAGGGCTCCCGGTCCCGAAGAGACCGGAGTCCCAGGGACCAGACTGAGCACGCCGTTCGCGTCGGAACACTGCGGTTCTGCAGCATACTGGGGCGGGCAAAACGCAAAGCCGGTGACCATCCCGATCTCCGGGTTGGATACATAAACAAACTTGCCGGAATGCGTGAACAGGATATTCGTTGGATCCGTATTCGCGGGGATAGGCGATCCGACCGGGGACAAAGCGCCCGTGCTGGCATCGATTGAGAAAACGGAAATATCGCCACCGTTGGAATAAGTATTTGTCACTAACAAGTACTTGCCGGAGGGGTCGATGATCACCGCATTCGGGGCGGAACCGACCGGAGTCGGAGTGGCGCCGAGCGTCAAAGTCCCGTCGCCGGCGACATTGAAAATCGAGATCGTGTCGTCGAAGGAATTGATCGCGTATAGAATATTTTTCGACGGGAGGAATGCCAGACCGGCGGGCGTAAAGTCCTGTTGTTGCGGCGTCTGCGCTCCCGTGATGATTTGGCCGGTTGCGCCGTCGATGTACAGCAAGAGCACGGAGCCCCACGCTGGCAAGGTCACGTAGGCATCGTGGTTAGATGTCAACGTGCTCTGGTTGCTTTTGCCGCAGGAAAGGGAAAATCCGGCCAGGACGACGAAGACCGCCACCAGAATGCCACTTTGACCTACCCGTGCGGCACGCGCCGCCCTTAGAAAGCTCATTTGCGAACTTGCTCCTCAATCTCCAAGATGGGAACGAAAAGGTCGTGTTCACTATCGTGCACGATAAGGCGGGAGTAGCGCAACTGCGCACCTCGTGAATCATCGGGTCATCGGGCCATCTCGGTTCCGATCTTTTAGATGACCCGATCACCCGATGACCCGATCAATTCGAGATGTGTTCTAATCGATTGCGTTGTGATCGACATCCACTGCCACATTCTGCCGGAGGTCAACGACGGCCCCAAGTCCTGGGATGCAGCCGTCGAAATGTGCCGCATGGCGGCAGCCGACGGCATTACCCACACCGTCGCCACCCCGCACGCCAACGATCGTTACGCCTATGATCGCGAATACCTCTCCGGGCTTCTTGGCCAGCTACGCGAGAAGGTTGGTCCCGCGCTGCAATTGCAATTCAGTCTAGGCTGCGATCTTCATCTTTCCTTCGAAAATCTGGAGCGCGTCCTGGCGCAGCCACACACCTACACGATTGGCGAAACCAACTATCTGCTGATTGAACTCAGCAACTTCAGTGTCCCGACCCGGCTGTCCGAGTGTTTCACCCGCCTGGCAGATCGCGGGCTGACGCCGATCCTGACCCATCCCGAGCGGAACCCGATCCTGCAGCAAACGCCGCAGCGCATCCTGGAGTGGGCGGAACAGGGCTGCCTGATGCAGGTCACGGCCTCGGCGCTGACGGGGCTCTGGGGAGAGCGGCCTGAAATCATCGCCCGCTGGCTGCTCGACCGCTCTGCCGTGCATATCCTCGCCTCCGATGCGCACGACACAAAGCGCCGCATCCCGAATCTTTCCGCGGCTCGCGATGTGGCAGAGAAAATCGTGGGAGCCGAGTATGCCGAAGCGCTGGTCGAGGGCAACCCGGGAGCGATTGTTAAGGGGATGCCGATCCCTTACTGCCCGCGGCCGGTGCTGGATTAGGCTACAGCGACGCAGGGCGCCTCATTTGGCCGGGGCATAGAAATAATAGTCGGCCGTGTAACTGCGTTTCGTTTCGGCGTCACGGTGCGATTCGTCGCATCCCTCGGCGGGCGGCTTACCACCGTGGGTGTGGACGCGCTGAATGGTGGTCACGCTCGTGAGCAGGCCCTTTCCAGAATGACCCACGGCATTCACCAGCAACCATGGAATGGAGTCGGAGTCTGCGGAGTCTACGTGAGCCGTGGCTTTGCCCACGACCTCGCTGCCGTCGTTCAGTTTCCACGTGGGGCCGGCGGAATGGCTTCCGATGACCTTGCCCTTTCGATCTTTCAGTTCGGCCTCGGGCGCCTTGAGGGTCCAGGTGAACTTACCGTCTGCGCCGGCTTGGCAGGTATAGATCTGCGATCCGGAGGCATGTGCGAGTAAGACAACTTCTTCGCCAGGGTGCGCCTGAATCGCATTCGGAACGTCGGGAGGCGGCTCTTTCTGTGCGTTGGCTAAGGGGGGCGCGAGGATAGACAGAATAGATGCGACCAAAATGGATCCAATGGGAGCACGAGCGATGATCGCGGCCGCGGATTGCGTAAGTTTTCGCATGGCGCGATTGTAGCAGGCGGAAAATCTGCCAGAAGAGTTCCAGGCGACTCTATGCTGTTACTGGTGGGGAAGGTTATCTGCCGCCGGCGTCTGTTTGGTTCCGGCCTTGGGGTTGTCCGCCGCTGGCGCGGCGGGCGTCGTCGTCGTTGTCATTGCGCTTTCCGGATTGAGCAGGTGATCGTGGCTCGGGCCTAATCCGAGTTTGATCAGCGCTCGGGAATCTGGAGTCGTCTTCGATTGCCATCCCTGGTCTGCCTGATAGCGCTGCATCGCGGCCTGCGTGGCGTCGTCCCACGATCCTGTAGGCTCGCCTTCCATGTAGCGCTCGCGGATGAGCGCTTCCTGAATTTCCCGGGCGCGATCGGAGTCAATCGCCTGCTGGCCGCGCTTCTTCGCGGCCTGCTTGGAGCCCTTCTTGCCGTGGGAGTTGCTCTTCTGCGCCGACGTCCGGGCAGAGGTGCGAGGCGAGTTGTGAGCTGAAGTGCGAGGCGAGGTGTGAGCTGAGGCGCGAGCTGATGTGTGAGACGACGTGTTAGTTGGGGTATGCTTGCTGGACGCGTGCCCGCTGGTGTGATGCTTTGCTTTCGCGGTAGGCGCCGCGGAAGCGTGCGCCGGTTTCTTTAGCGGAGTCAACGTCTGCGCCGCTGCGCTGGCGACCCCATGCACAACGAGGCAGAGCAGCAGGCCGCAAAGCCCCACCGGTCGCCAACGCCGAATTTGATCGCGTTGCATGTTTAAAGGCCTAGAGCAATCGCATCTCGACCATCAGAAATCAGTCGTCGGTCGTCAGTCGTTGGTTGTCAGCCGTTGGTCGTTCGGGACGCGTCGTTCGTTTGAAACCCGCGAACGACCGGCGACCAGCCTGACGACTGCCTCCCAACAAAAAACCGGCGAGACCAGCCTACCCTTATGGTCCCCGAAACGGGGAAGGAGTGCCAGTCTCGCCGGAGCACTTATCAGTTACGGAAGTGTACCTGCCAGGAAAATCGTTCCATCCTGAGCCCTTGCGCCTCGCGGACGCACCAGGAACACGACGTCCTGCCCGCTCTTTAGCGACGACTCGATCTTGACAAAGTCGTCCGGATTGTTCACGGGTTGCTTGTTCACTTCGAGGATTACGTCGCCGCGATTCAGGCCGAGATCTTCGGCGAACGATCCCTGCTTCACGTCCTGCACCACCACGCCCTTGCCCGCGGGAATGCTCAGGCGATCGGCCAGATCGGGAGTGATGTTGCGCACCGTGACCCCAAACTTGCTCGCCTTGGGCGCTTCCTCGCCCAGGCTTTCGTCCTCTTCGCCCAGACGGGCAGCGAACAGTTTCGAGCGATCGGCGATGGTCACCGTCGTGTCTTGCTTCTTGCCGTTTCGCACAAACGCCAGCTTGGCCTTCGTGCCCGGCTTGCGGGAAGCGATGTCCGCCACCAGATCGTCGCCGCTCTTCACTTCCTTGCCATCCACGGAGGTGATGGTGTCGCCGATCTTCAGGCCCGCCTCTTCGGCCGGGCTGCCGGATACTACGTTCGACACGGTCACGCCCGATCCGTAAATGCGGGCGATGGCCGGGTTCGGTTGCGCTGAAAACTCGATGCCAATGGACCCGCGCGCCACCCGGTGTCCAGGACCGATCAACTGGTTGTAGACCTGCGCCACGGTGTTCGAAGGCATGGCAAATCCTACGCCCGCGTACGAACTCGTCTCCGTAAGGATGGCAGTATTGATGCCGATGACTTCGCCTGCCATATTCACCAGCGGCCCACCGGAATTGCCCGGGTTGATGGCGGCGTCCGTTTGAATAAAAGACTGGAACTGCCGATTGGGAACAATGTTGCGTCCCTTGGCCGATACGATGCCCGCGGTTACAGTTTCCTGCAGTCCGAAGGGACTGCCGATGGCGAGCACCCAGTCGCCAACTTCCATGCCCTCGGAGTTGCCCAGTTTGGCGGCCGGCAGCGGACGATCTATATCAATCTTGATCACTGCCAGGTCGGTCTCCTGATCCATGCCGACCAGCTTGGCATCATGGCCAGCAGAAGCCGGGTTTTCATCCTGCAACTTGACACGAATGCGATCTGCCTTTTCGACCACGTGCCGGTTGGTAACGATGTAGCCCTTCGCATCCACAATCACGCCGGAACCGAGCGAGCGTTGGCGGATGGTGCCCGCCTCCTGGCCCTGACCACCCTGGCCGCCGAAGAACTTGTCAAAAAAATCCTGGAAGGGGGAGTCCTCGCCGTTGTCCTGGTCTTGGTCATCCGGATTAGGACGCACGGGGCGCCGGCGGTGAGGGTTCTTAATGGTTGACTCGGTATTGATGTTCACCACGCTCGGCTCCAACTGTTTGGAAATCTGGGAGAAGGCGGTGGAGAGCTGTTGCGGAGCGGGGATGGTCAGCGGGGTCGCATCCGACGACTTCTGTCCCTCCTTGCCTTTCACTCCATAGGAGACAATCGTGCCAATCAGAATTCCAACCGCCAGCGTCGCCAGAATCGTAAACATGTACGCCCAACGGTTGGCTTTGAGACGCACCCAAAAAGCGCTTTCGCGCGAATCCATTTCTTACCTCCTAAGACTGCCAACTAAAACTGCCAATCCTCCATTATACCTTCGCCCCAGGCAGGGGTCGGTCGAAGGCCGTCAAATCGTTAGACGCAGAAAACCTAGATCGCGGTCGCCAAGAACGCCAGGAGCCAAGGGAAGCGTGTTGTGACGGCGGGGCTTCGCCCCGCCGGGACGGGGCGGAGCCACGTCTCCACACAGGGGTGCCGATCAGGAAGGCGCGTTCCCGCTCTCGCCATCGGGACATTGAACCTTGCCTCCGGTTATTAGACGCGTCCGATCACCCGATGACCCGACCCACTTCGCCACGTACACCGTCTTGCCGCCGACCACCGTACGCAGAACTTTCGTTTCCAGGATTTTCGACGGTGGGACTGCCGTAATGTCCCGATCAAGAACGACAAAGTCGGCCAGCATGCCCGGCTCCAGCTTGCCTTTTTGCTTTTCGGCGAATTCGGCAAAAGCCGCGCCCGTCGTGTAGGCGGCAATCGCCTGCTCGATGTTCAGTTTCTCCGCGGGATAATAACTTTTCTTGCCGTCCTCGCTCATACGGGTAACCGCCGCGTAGAGACCGCGGAACGGCGTCACCGGTTCGACCGGATAATCCGTACCAAAGGCCAGCCCCACCCCGTGGCGAAGGAAGTCGGCCCAGGCATAGGAATGCTCGGCGCGCTTCGGGCCCAGATACGACTCGGCCCAGTTCATATCCGTGAGCAAGTGGCTCGGCTGCATGGAGGCGATTACCTTGAGATCCTTGAAACGCAAAATCTGCTGCGGCGTGGTGACCTGTGCGTGCTCGATGCGAAGCCGGTAGTCGTTGTTATTGCCGGCATTGCCACCGTCGGCCGCTTTCACCTTGCCTTCTTTTGCCGCCTTCTCCGCCTCGGCAAAGGCGTCGAGCGCCAACTGCACCGCTTTGTCGCCGATGGCGTGGAAGCCGATTTGATATCCCGCCAGCACCCGTTCCTTCGTCATGGCATTCAGCTTGGCCGCTTCGTATTGCGGCAGGCCACTGTTCTTCGGATTATCGTTCTTCGGATTATCGTTCCTCGGATCGTCGCTGTAGGGCTCAAGCAACGCGGCCGTCTTCGAGCCCAGCGAACCATCCATGAAGGCCTTCAGCATTCCGGTGTGGAGCATGGTGTCGGACGCGGGATGCGAGCTGCGCTTACTGTTCAGGTCTGCAATCGAGTCGTCGAAATCCAGCCACTCTGAAATCCTTGCCGTCAGCTTTCCGTCGTGCTCAAGCTCCTCGTAAATCTGGAAGTTTTCCCACGGCGAGTAATCCTGCGCGGAGGTGACCCCGAGACTCGCGAGATCTGCCAGAGCGAGTTCGATGGCTTGCCGCCGCTTCTCGTGCGTCGGCTTGGGAATCACAGCCTGCACCAATAGTTGCGCTTTCTCGCGCAGAATGCCGTTGGGCGTACCCGCATCATCGCGATCGATCTTTCCCCGCTCCGGATCGCGGCTGGCGACGGTGACGCTGGCCAGTTGCAAGGCGCGCGTGTTCGCCACTGCCATATGCTCATCCACCCGCATCAGAAAAACCGGATGGCTCTGGCTTACCTCATCCAAATCCCAGCGCGTGGGCAGCACTTTGACCGGCCAGAGAGTCTCGTCCCAGCCGCCACCCACGACCCACTCTCCCGGCGCCGCTTTTTCGACCTGGGCGAGAATGCCTTCGCGGAACTCATCGAGTGTCTTGACGCCGACCAGGTTCACGTTCATCTTCTCCAGGCCGGCGCTGGCCAGGTGCATGTGGGCGTCATTGAATCCGGGCATGACGAAGTGGCTATCCAGATCCACGATCTGCGTCGCTGGCCCTTTCAGCTTCATGATCTCGTCGCGCGTCCCCACGGCGAGGATCCGGTCGCCAACGACTGCCATTGCCTCGGAGCGCTTACCCGCTCCGAACGAAGACCCTGCATCGACCGCCCCGGTATAGATGTTGCCGTGGGTAAAGATCAGGTCCGCTTTTGGCTTTTGAGGCATGCTCTGTGCCGACACGCCCGAGGCCGCGGCCAACAACAGAATCGGAGCGATTCGCGCCATCATTCCGCTACTCCCGACAGTGTCAGCATTGTAAGCAGAATGCGCCTCAGACCGAGGTCTCGTCCATGGCAGTCGTACCATTCTTGCAACGTGTGCGCTCCGCCTCCGGAACCGCCGCCACCGATCGCGATGGCCTCGCGGCCGAGCGAAAGCGGAATGTTGGCGTCAGTCGACGCCCGCTGCACCTGCGCCGTATTGCCCAACTGCACATCCACGGCGCGGATGACCTTCAGCAGCCGCGCCCCCGGCGCCAGTTCGCCCGCCGGACGATTCCCGATCTCGAGCACTTCGCTTTGCACCGCCTGCGGCCGGCGCGTTCCGTGCTGAGCAGCGGCCCGATTTTCCAATGCGACCGCCTGCTCCAGTGCGAGGCGTAGCGCTCGCTCCAGCCGGTCAATTTCCGCCATTGACGTGGAGCGCAGATCGACCCGCATGCTGGCGGATTCCGGAATCGAATTCACGGAAGTCCCACCCCGAATTGTGCCGACATTAAACGTGGTTTTCGGCGCGGCCAGCACGGGCGTTTGACGGAAGACCTCGATCGCACGGGAGAGCGCAATAATCGGATTGGGCGCGCCGAAGTCGCTCCAGGAGTGACCGCCCGGGCCGCGCACGATCACCTCAAAACGGCGGCTGCCCAAGGCCTCCGCCACCACAGTGTCCGATCCGGCGCCATCGACAACCACGCTGTAGGCAATCGCGTCGCGCCAGCGCGGCGTCGCGAAAACGTGCCGCATGCCGCGCAGATCGCCTTCGCCTTCTTCCCCGACGTTCCCGATGAACACAAAGGGCAGCGCATGCGAGATGCGGGCGCTGCCGCATACACTGGCCACGGCCAGCATCGCCGCAATGCCCGCGCCGTTGTCGGAGACGCCCGGGCCATACAAGCGGCTGGCCTGCTGCCGGATGTTCAACGGCGTCGCCGCCGGAAACACCGTATCAATATGCGCGCTCAGCGCCACGATACGGTTTCCGCCGCCGGGACGAACGCCGAAAACGTTGCCGACCTCGTCCACCTCGACGTCGGTGAGCCCGAGCTCGCGAAAGCGGTCGGCCAGCCAGGCGCCGCGTGCCGCCTCGCCGAATGGAGGCGCGGCAACTTTCGTCGCCTCCATCTGCCAGAGCGCAAACTGCGATTCTTGCGAGCGAAACTGGTCGAATGCGGCGCGCACCTGCGACGAGCCGGCGAGCCGCGCCACTTCCTCCTGCACCGGGGGATACGAATCAGAAGTTGCCACTTGCGGTATTGACTCCATCCTTTGCGCCTATCTTATAACGTACGGGCGAGATGCCGGGGCGTAACGTCGGCGCGTAACGTCGGCGCGCTGAGCGAGTCCGGAGATCCCGTCGCTTGGAACGGAGCCGCTGGACCTCCCGCGCTTCAGCGAATGCCACGGAGGGCGATCTCGCCAGGATGAGCTACGAACGTCTGCATGCTGTTCAGAATCGTGGCGACTACGTTCTCGTCCCCGACTGCCGTATTGATCATCAGGTGATAGAGGCTGCGCGTCGGCCATTCGTTATTGAAGTAGTGTTTGATGTAGGCCATCCGCTCCTTGTCCACGTTCTCCACCAAGTCTTCTGCCTCTTCCCGGCTCCGGCCCGCCGCTACCAGGCGGCGAATTTTTTCGTCGTGCGGAGCATAGGTGAAGACGCTAAAAGTATCCTCCCGGTCGCGCAGCAGAAACGGGGAACCACGGCCCACGACGACCGCATTCCCCTCAGCGGCGATGTGAAGCATGATCTCTTGCGCCATGGCCATCATGCGATCCGTGTCAAAGGCAAGGGAATTGGCCAGCGGCATGCTGCGTTCGTAACTGCCTCGCCAGAAGGCCTTGGCCAAACGGTAAAGGCGGCTGTCGACCCGCTCATCGCACAAGGCCACGGCCGATTCCGGCACCTGCGCGCGCTGGGCAATCTCGCTGGTCAGTTGCTGGTCCCAGAGCTTCCACCCCAGCCGGCCGGCCAGTTCGCCGGCAATGGCTCCGCCGCCGCAGCCAAATTCGCGTTCCAGAGTAACGATGCGAAACATCGCGAACCTCCTTTCAGTCATACAGTGGAGGACGGGCGTCTCGCCCGCCCAGCCGGGCGGAGACGCCCGGCTCTCCACTGACGCCCGGCTCTCCACTAGTGAGGGACGATCTCTACGCCCGGCTTCGACTTCTTGATCAGGAACACACAAGGGATTAAACAAAAGATCGCGATGCCGAGCACCCAGAAATTATCAATGTACGCCAGCATGGTCGCCTGCCGGATCACATTCGCCTGCGTCATGGCGTAGGCATGCTGCAGCGCGGAACTTCCTCCGGAACCGGGCCCGAAGCCGCCACCCGAAAAAACGCTCGTCATCCCGCGCAGCACTGACTGAAACTGCGGATTGGCGGCGCTCAACTTCTCCACCAGTTGCCCTTGATGAAGCTGCGCGCGGCGAGCCAGGCCGGTGGTGACAAAAGAAATTCCGACGCTGCCGCCAATGTTCCTGGCGAGGTTCATCAAACCGGACGCGGCATTGTTCTTGTCGCGCGGCAGAAATGCATACGCGGCGGTGTTAATGGGCACGAACAGGAAAGCCATTCCCACCGCCTGATAGACGCGCGCCACCATCACCGTGTGGAAATCCACGTCCAGGTCGAACCTTGTCATATGAAACAGCGAAAACGAGAGCATCGACAAACCAAACAGCAACAGATACCGCGGGCTGTAGCGCGAAAGCAGAAACCCAACTAAAGGCATGGCCAGCATAATCGCGAAACCGCCCGGCATCAGAGCCAACCCGGACCGCTCGGCAGTGTAACCGAGCAATGTCTGCATGAACAGCGGCAATAGCAGGGTGCTTCCCAGCAGGGCAAACCCGAGCATGAACATGAGGAAGTTCGCGGTGGCGAAGCTGCGCACGCGAAACAAATGCAGGTCGATGATGGGGTCTTTGTGGCGCCATTCCCAGAAGACGACAAAGATCAGCGACACGGCGGAGATCGCGCTCAGCCATACGATGAAGTGCGATTCGAACCAGTCTTCGCGTTGTCCTTTGTCGAGCACCACTTGCAGCGTTCCCAGTCCGAGCGCGACGAAACCTAGCCCGGTGTAGTCGATCCGGGTTTCTTTTAGTTGGCGGCGCTTGAAGTAGGGAGGATCCTGGATGAGCCGTGACGTCAGCAAAAGCGAAATAATGCCGACGGGGATATTGATGAAGAAAATCCAGCGCCAGGTGAAATTGTCGGTGATATAACCGCCGAGCGTAGGACCGATGGCCGGAGCCATCACCACCGCGATGCCATAGACAGCGAATGCCATGCCGCGCTTGGCCGGAGGAAAGGTATCGGCGAGGATGGCCTGCTCGCTCGGTTGCAAGCCTCCGCCACCCACACCCTGAAGGACGCGGAAGAAGATGAGCATGCCGAGATTGGGCGCGAGCCCGCACAGAAACGAACTGATCGTGAAGAGCGCGACACAACCCATGTAAAAATTCTTGCGTCCGACGATCGAAGACAGCCAGCCGCTCAGCGGCAGCACGATGGCGTTGGAGACGAGATAAGACGTAAGCACCCACGTGCTCTCGTCCTGACCCGCGGAAAGGCTGCCGGCGATATGCGGCAACGCCACGTTGGCGATGCTGGTGTCGAGCACCTCCATGAACGTGGCCAGCGTTACTGTGAGAGCGATGATCCACGGATTGACTGCCGGACGCCACGCGGCGGCGTCATTCATGGTAATCGCAGCAGCGCCCATTGTTTTCTCAACCTCTGCTTCGAGCTACGGGCTGCGGGCTTCGAGCAACCGATTCGTGTTCGCTCGTAGCTCGCGGCTCGGAGCTATTTAATCCAGACCTTCGGCTCTACCGACATCCCCGGACGAAGTTCATGGCTCTTGATCACGCCGGGATCGAACACGATCTTCACCGGTATGCGCTGCACCACTTTGACGTAGTTGCCGGTGGCGTTTTCGGGGGGGAGCAGGCTGAAGCGAGCACCGCTGGCTCCGGCGATGGAATCGACATGCCCCTTGTAGGTCTTGCCGTTCGCATCCACCGCGATGTCAGCCGGCAAACCGGGTTTCATCTTCTTGAGCTGCGTCTCCTTGAAGTTCGCCGTGACCCAAAGGTCGCCTTCGCCGAGCGGAATGACCTTCATCATCTCCTGGCCGGGCTGCACGTTTTGACCGACCTCTACTGTGCGGTTGCTGACGACTCCGCTGACCGGCGCCATGATTTTCGTGTACGAGAGGTTCAGTTCCGCCTGCTCTAATGCAACCTTCTTCTGCTGGGCAATGGCCTGCGCCGACTGGGAGCGTGCGCGAATGAATCGCATCGTGTGCGTCCGGTTGCCGGCGTTGCGAAGATCGGCGTCGGCCTGCTCCAGTTTGCTCTGCGCCTGTTTGATCTGTGCCGCGGAAGCGTCGGCATTGGCGCGCGCGGCTTGCAGAGTTGCGGCGGCGGCCTGCGCGCTGTCGATGGCTTGATCGTACTGCTGTTGCGAGATTTCCTGCTTGTCGATCAGCTGCTTGTAGCGGAGAAGATCATTCTGCGCCTTGGTGTTATTGGCGTCCGCTTCCGCGACCTGCGATTTGGCTGCTTCAAACTGCTGGCGGGCAGCCGCGATTCCAGCCTGCGCACCGGAAACACCGCCCTGGGCGCCGCTGACCTGGCTTGATGTGCTTACGTCGGTGATCGGGACGTTAATGCCGGCAGCGGAAGCCTGGGCCTGGGCGTCGGCGTATTGAGCGCGCGCCTCCGCCACCGCGCCTTCGAGGTCGGCAGGGTCGATTTCCACCAGCACCGTTCCTTTTTCCACGTACTGGTTGTCTTCCACATTGAGTTTCAGCACATAGCCGCTGATGCGCGCGCTCACCGAGTTCACGTGCCCGTCAATCTGCGCGTCGTCGGTGGATTCGTAGCTTGCGAGGTAGCGCCACAGCAAGAAAACGGCGATCAGAATCAGAAGGCCGGCAAGAATGAACCCCCACTTCGTGCGCGGACTGCTCAAAAACGCTCTTCGCCGCTGATAGCGGGCTTCGCTGTCCAGCGAGGGCGGGGACTGCGGCGCGCTCGCTTCCGGTTGCGGTTTGGGCTCGGCTACAACGCTGCTGCTTTCTTCCATTGGCTACTTCCCTTTCAAGTATTCGCGAACGCCCTCTTCGGCGCGTCCCAGGGCGCGGGCAAAGGAAACCTTGGCCAGGTTGTGAAGGTAGAGGCTCGAGATCAAACTCTCGTGCGCAGCCGCCACCGCTTCCTGCGCCTGCACCACTTCGAGGTTGTCGGTGACTCCGGCGGAGAAACGATCGCGCGATTGGGTGAGTGCCTGCTCGGCAAGATTCACCGAACTCTGGGCGACTTCCACCTGATCGCCGGACGACTTGAGGTCGAGCAGCGCGTTGCGGATATCCTGATCAATCTGCCCGCGCACGTCCGCCATCTGCGCCTGCGCCTGCCGCAGGCTGGCTTCGGCCTTCAGAACATCTCCATGGACCTTGCCACCCTGGAAAATCGGAATGTTCAACGTACCGACGACCGCGTACGTAGGCAGCACATCGCCGGGAACCGCGCCGATTTCGCCGTAATTCGCCGCCAGATCGATGGTCGGAAAATACCCGGCGGTGGCGGCGCTCCGCTCCAGTTGCGCGGCGACCAGACGATCCCGCGCCGCTTTGTAATCGGAGCGCAGAGAATACGCGCGCTGCAAGCTGGTTTCAAGATCGGGGATGGGAAAAGCCTGGTAAGGAGCTTTGTCGGCCAATTCGAATTCCTGGCCGGGCGCGAGTCCAATCACACGTGCCAGCGAGATTTTCTGCTTGGCGAAATCGTTCGTGGCCGCGATCAGTTGCTGTTGGCGCGTCTGGTATTCGACCTGCGCCCGGAGCGTGTCGATTGCCGGAGCGACGCCGGCCTGCTGTTGCGCGACCGCCTTGTCGTAGAGCGCCTTCGCCGTCTCCACCTGCGCTTGCGCGGTTTCCACGCGGGCTGCTCCGGCAATCGCCTGCAGGTAGGCGTTGCCGGTCGCGAGCACGACCAGATCGCGCGCGTCCTTCAGATTGAACCGGGCTACGCTTTCGCCGATCACGGAAGAACGGTATTTCTGGATTGCCTTCCAGTCGAACACTCGCTCGGTCGCCGAGGCGCGCATATCAAAATAGGAGAAAGGCCCGATGACGCGAGGAAGAGTAAGACCAGGAAACAGGTGGCCGCGAAGTCCTTGCGCTTCCAGACTCACCTTCTCTGCGGCTTCCTGCACATCCGCGCTGACGTTCGGAAGCAGGTCGCTGAGTTTTTGCCATTTCTGTCCCCGGGCCTCGATGGTGTTGTATTCCGATAAAAGACCAGCCAGGTTCTGGCGCAAAGCCCGCTCAATCGCCTCGCTGAAAGTCAGCGGCAGGACGCCGGGAGTGGGCTTGGCGTCCGGCACACTGCCAAAGACTGGATTCTGTGCCGAGGTTTGAACTTGTGAGGTTTGACCCTGCGAGGTTTGAAACTGCGGGGTTTGAATCTGCATGGCCCCACCCGTCGAACTCTCCGTCGAATCGGAAGTCGAACTTTGGGCAAAAAGCGCCGGTGGGAAGACGACGATTGACACGATCAGAAAAACGATCAGAAAAACGTCCAGCAAAAGGAATGCACGATAACACCGCGATTGACGGGTAGGACGATGTGCGGAAGCCATGGAACCTGGGTTATCTCCTTACGAAACCGAAATGATAAGTCTTTTCGACTCTTTTTGGTGGAGCTCCGATACAAATTGTTGAAACGCCTCGCAATGGAACGATGGAACGACGGAGCGCGAACCCACAACGGCTTGCAGGTGCGCTCCCCCTGGCGATAGTGACCTTGGTCATCTTGTGTGAGCCCGACCCAAAGTTCAGTCTAGGAGAGTCAAGTACTTCCCTGCGACGGAAAGCTGCGAGGAAGTCCTACGTATGAGCGAAGAGAAGAAAGCACCCAAAGGATCGGACTGGACGCGCCTGCTCACCGATCCCGACCTGGTCAGCCACCTCGGGAAACTGCTCCAGACCTACCGCGAGGTACGTCCGGAACAGCGCGAAGCGGCGCTACTGCGGTCGATGCGCGAGATCAAAGACGCGGCCGTCAAAGCCCGCGAGGCACAGCAAAATGTAGCCGTTGCCGTGGCGCCGGCTCCGGCCGTCGCGCTTCCCCATCCCGAACCAGTGGATGAAACACCCCCGTTCGAACCGGATTTATTCACCTCGCAATTGGAATCGGATCGCCGCCATTTTCAGCGGATGAAGTGCTATGTGGCGGTGGAAATTCACGTTGAGGGTATAGAAGAGCCGGTCTGGGGCAATCTGGCGAATGTGAGCCGCGGAGGCTGCCTGGTCGAGACCGCCAGCGCCGTGCCTGCGGGCAAGGCGCTGGAGATCGGCTTGTGGGTGGCAAGCGGAAAGATCTGGGTGAAAGGCGTCATCATCAGCGGAATCGCAACGCGCACCGCGCCGGCGTTTGGCGTGCGGGTGAAATTCTCCGAAGCGGAACTGTCGGAAAAGGAACACCTGCGAGAATTTCTTAAGTTCGTCGAAGGCACCGCCCGCAAGTCGCACAGCGAAAAAGCCTACGTGGTGCAACTAAAGCGCTAGGCCGGCCCTGTCCGGGCTCGTACTCACTGCTCAAGCAGCACATCGCCACCCTCAATCTTCACCGGATACACGGCCACCTTCGCCCCCGGCGGACCGGCCTCACCCGTTTTCGGATCCCATGCCCAACCATGCCACGGGCAAACAACCTTTCCTCCTGAGATCACGCCCTGGCCGATCGGGCCTCCGCGATGCAGGCAGACGTTATCCATGGCGCTGATCTCCCCGTTGACGTTGGCGACGCAGATGGTCTTGTCTCCGCAGGGGAATTCTTTGGCTTCGTTGTTGGGGGGAAGATCCGATTGCGAAGCGATCTTGATGAACATAGCCCTCAGTGCCAGCAGTGGCAGCAAACTGCAGATCCCTCGCTGTGACAAGAAGTATACAGCGGTGTTTGACTGAGAACGGAGGACCAACAACTGAGATCCTTCGCTTCGCTCAGGATGACCGCAGCGGGCTCCCGCTTCGCTCACGCCCGCTAATCGCGGTCATTTCGGCTGCATCGTCTGCGCCACCATTACCTGGCGCTTGAAATCCTCCATCATCCGCTCTTCGAGTCGCACTTCGGTGGGCCGCTTGGCGAGCGTCATGGTGTCGATCTTGTCCTGCAGCTTGAGCAGCGCGTAAAACAGATTCTCCGGACGCGGCGGGCATCCGATCACGTAAACATCCACCGGCACAATGCGATCCACGCCCTGCAGCACGGCATAGGTATTAAACGGCCCGCCCACCGAGGAGCACGCGCCCATCGAAATCACCCACTTCGGCTCGGGCATCTGGTCGTAAATTCGCTTCACCACCGGCGCCATCTTCAGCGTGACCGTGCCGGAGACGATCATCAGATCCGACTGCCGCGGGCTGGGCCGAAACACTTCCGACCCAAAACGCGCGATATCGAAGCGCGCGGTGGAAGACGCGATCATCTCGATGGCGCAGCACGCCAGCCCAAACGTCATCGGCCAGAGCGCCGACTTGCGCGCCCAGTTGAAGACGTAGTCCACCGTCGTGATCATGAAGTTCTTTTCGAATTTATTCTGGAGCCAGCTCATGAAGCCTCTTTCGCTACAGGATAACCCAATGATCATACGCCTGGGAGTGATGGCCGTCACACTGCGACGGCTAGCTTCGAGCTACGGGCTTCGAGCTGCGAGCGAGCAACCGTCAGGGGCACCGGGCTGGTTGTTCGAAACTCGTAGCCCGCAGCCCGAAGCTAGTAAATCGTGTACCCGGGCGCCGGATTCCGCACATCGGGCTTGGACGCCATCAGGAGCAGCGCACCGATGCGCTTGAATGCCTTCAGATCAGCGAGCGAGTGGAACGAAGTTGTCTGGTAATTTTCCGGCGTGGGCGTGTCGTCGGGAATCTGCGCATACTCCACGTTTTCGAAAGCGTGCTTCTTCAGCAGTTCGACGTACTCTGCCGCCGAGCGGACATGTACCGGCACTTTCAACTTCGGAACCCATTGCAGCGAATACGGATTGTCTTTGTAGAGATTGATCAGAATGAACAACCGTCCATGTGGCGCCATGACGCGAAAAAGCTCGGCCAGCGCCCGTTCCTGATCCGGATAGTAATAAAACGACTCCACCGAAAGCACCTTGTCAAAAAAATTCTCTTCCCAGGGAATCTGCGCCGCGGATCCAACGACGAACATCACGTTGTCGAATTCTTTCGAAGCGGCTCGCGCCTGCCGGATCATCTCGTCGGAAATGTCGACGCCGACCACCTGCCCAAAACCCTGTGGCCCTTCGCCCGTCAGGCGCGCCAGCAAACGTGTCGCCCACCCCGATCCGCAGCCGAGATCGAGAATGCGCTCACCCGGACTGAGATCCATGCGCCGCATGGTTTTCTCGGTGATGTATAGGTGATGGCGCTCCATCTTAGCGCCCTCGCCCTCATCGGCCCAGCGATTGAATTCGTGCTGCAGGCGCTCGTCGGGGGATGGTGGTTTGTCATTCAACACAGGATTTCTCCAACAAAGTCGATGGTCGCCAGTCGTTAGTCGTTGGCAAAACATCGCTAACGACCAACGACTATCGACCCGCGACTGTTTT
>CAWCRQ010000080.1:0-53679 GCA_963797885.1 uncultured Acidobacteriaceae bacterium
CTTGACCGAGTTGGGAAAATCTAAGGGGAGTGCTGGGCAACCGTATTCAGCCAAATGATGTCTGAGAATGCAGTGCTCCGTGTCGCTCAAATTCCGAGTAGACGATTGGGTGAGAAAGACATCAATCTCCTAAGCAATGCGTTGGAACAACAAACGATGAGCTATGGGCTAAGGATTTTGCTGGTGTGCGCGACGCTGTTTGTTCCATGTTGGGCCCGAGCGCAAACGAATGCCGGTCCGCAGTACGATCCCCTGGAGGCATTCGTTGGCACATGGACTGCAACGAATACGAACGAAACTGCTCCCTACATGGTCCTGACACTCAAAGAACGCGACGGTAAACTGGATGGCACAATGAACCATTTCAGCCTCCGAGTTGTTGGCAGTACGCTCGTTGGAGGTCAACAGATGCCTGGCGAATTTCCGATCTCCGATCCGACGGTCAGTGACGGTGTGCTTTGGTTCACGTGGACCGTAAACTCCCCGTTCCAGGATTGTCAGGCTAAGTTTGTTGTCCAAGGCACGCAAGTAGCTCAGTTGATTTTCATGGTATCCAAGGACTCTATGGAGAAAATCATGGCCAAGAACCCGACTGCGAACGGATTGAATCCCGTGATTTCACTGAGCCGCAAGTTGGAACTTGCAGTGGGCAAGCCGGTGAGTGGTAAGGCGGGAACCACACAGCCGCCGACCTCTCAAAAATGGGAAATCCAATTCATGGCGCGGCTCATCAACACGGCAGAGGTACAATACAAGGCGGCGCACGGTCACTATGCCGACTACTTGACGTTGCTCCGCTCAGGACAATTGAAGGAAACGGGTACACAGAACTTCACACTGCTGCCCGGGAATCTAAGGAATCTAACACGGGAAAGCATCGGGCCAGAGTCTGATCCGCTCCCTGGCTACTCCTTCCGTTTAGTCCTCTCGGCGGACAAAAACTCATATCAGGTGTTGATGCGGGAAAAGACGACAGGAATGTGCGGATATGACGTATTCACGGATGAAACGGGAATCATTTCTGAAGCCCATCCTCTCGGATGCCCGATCACCAGCCGATAATCCAAGCGACTTCCAGTTGGTGTCTAACTACATAGGCGACGAGCAGTCGAAGGAGTTTTCGCGTGAATTTTCCAAAGAGCTGTCACAAGAATCTATCGTTTGCCCTGCTAGCAAGTCTCCCATTGCTTGCTGGTTCATTATCCGCGGGTTCAGAGTCGGGCCAAGCGAATCAAGAGCTAAAATTGACCGTCCGACTCGATTCGAACGAGGTTGGCGAGCCAAAAGTTCCGAAGTTCAGAGTTGAGTTGCAAAACGCCGGAGAGAACGACCTGGTCGTGAATTTGGGAATCATGCTTGGGAATGGCAAAAAGCAATATCCGAAAGAAATCTTCCTGATTCTCACCGACTCGCAAGGAAAAGCTCGGCGGTTTGACCTTAGAGGTCCTGCCGGCATAGCTGGGAGAATGGACCCATTGATTGTGCCTCTTCCGGCTGGTTCTGCCTTCTCAATACCTGTCGACCTGGCAAAATATTGGCCGGCAGCGTCGAACGAATTTGATTACAAATTGAAACCCGGTACTTATTTCCTTCGGGCACAGTTTAGCGGTAAGGGCTTGACGCAACAGGAAGCCAACCTAGACGAAACGGGACTCGCATTAATGCCCTATTGGACGGGCAGCATCACTTCAAATCGGTTGCGATTTGAATTTTCGAGCCAATAGCCACAGCGATTTCTTTGTCAACTCCTGATAAGTTTGAATGTATAGGTCGAGGGAGGAGCGCTTGGTGTACAAAAGCTGAACTCAGCGGACGCTGATTCAGAGACACCAAGGAGGCTCCCCCATGCAACCTATGTATTACATCGGACTGGATGTTCACAAGAGGTCGATCAGCTACTGCGTGAAGGACAGCAGTGGCACGATGCACTCCGAAGGATCGCTTCCCGCCACACGCCTTGACCTGGACCGGTGGATCAAAACACTGCCGCAGCCGTGGAGCGCGGCGATGGAAGCCACCATGTTCACGGGCTGGATCTACGACCACCTGCTGCCACATGCGGTTGCCTTGAAAGTGGCGCATCCGCTGATGCTGCGGGCCATTGCGGCGGCGAAGAAGAAGAACGATCGCATCGATGCCAGCAAGATTTGCGACTGCCTGCGCTGCGATTTTCTGCCGGAGTGCTACATGGCCCCCACGGCCATTCGCGAACGGCGGCGCACGCTGCGCTATCGCAACCTGCTGGTGCGGCAGATGGTGCAGATGAAGAACAAAACCGGCATGCTGCTGATGGAAGCCGGCGTGAGCTACAACAAGCAGCGGCTGCACAAGGCCGGCTACTTCCGTGAACTGCTGGCGACCAACCAGGATATCAATGAAGGACTAGCTTCGCTGCTGCGCCTGTGCCGTGAAACAGTGGTGCGGTTGCAGAGAACCGAGATCGCACTGGTGCGCTCACTGGAGTGTGATCCGCTGCTCCTGGAACGCGTGGAGCGGCTCATGACCATCCCCGCCGTGGGGCCGATCACGGCGCTGACCTGGGCGCTCGAGGTGGGTGACGTGCAGCGTTTTTCCTCGATCAAAAGGGCGATCAGTTACTGCGGGCTGTGCGGGGCCGAGAAGAGTTCGGGGAACACGGTGCAGCGCACGCCACTGTCCAAGCAACGCAACAAGCATCTGCAGACCACGCTGATCGAAGCGGCCAAGATGGCGCCACGCCACAGCCCGGCGCTGGCGATGCTCTATGACAAGGAGAAACAGAAAGGCAACGCCAATCGCGCGACCTTGGCCGTGGCGCGGAAGTTGGTGGCGTATCTCATGGCGGTCGACCGTGGCCAGCGGAACTTTCAGGTAGTAGAAACGAGCCGCTGCATCGCTGCGTAGAACGCGGCAGTACACAAGGAGGATTTCTTCGACGCGGTGCCTGCCAGGTCTTGCCGTTAAGCCGACTGGGCGAACGAGCGCAAGCTCGGAATGCCCCCGCTGATAAGTTTCGAGACTGGCAGGAAAACACAAACTCAATCTTCTGGGCAGCCGATGCTGCGCCAGCAAATGGAAGTCTGGTTCTCTCCGAATGAGGAACCACGGCCGTGAGGCCAACACACGCGGCGAAGAATCAGAAAGAACTTACACCCGCGCTCCTCCGCAGCGCGTCGGGAGAGCTTTTGCCCTCTTGACAAAGACCTATCATGGAAGTCGGCTTACCGGACAAGTTCCTCCCAGTACCCAATTGACCTACAAGCGCGTTTTGAGCAGAGTGAATTCAATTCGTAAAGATTGGCCTGCCCCCGTTTTATGTACCAGTGCTTATGAGAGTCGGTTGGTGTTGTGATTGAACTTGGGGCGGACGGAGCGTTGCGGAGTCCGGCCCAAGTTCGGCGGCGAATTCCGCTGGCGTCTTGTACCCGATTCCGCTGTGTAACCGCTCCTGATTCCAGTACCGCTTGTATTCCGCTCCCAAAACCTTCGCCTCCATCAGCGATCCGAACAGCTCCCGGTCCGCAAACTCCGCCTTCATCCGGCTGTTGAACGATTCGCTGTAGCCGTTCTCCCACGGACTGCCCGGGGCAATATACAACGGCCCGACTTTCCGCGCAGCCAGCCATCGTTGCACCGCTCGCGCGATGAACTCCGGCCCGTTGTCCGAACGAACCGCTCCGGGCGCGCCATGCTTCGCCTCCAACCACGTCAGAGTCGCCACCACGTCTCGCGCCGTCATCCGCCGCTCCACTTCCAGCGCCAGACATTCCCGCGTGAACTCGTCCAGCACCGAAAACCACTTCAGCCTTCTTCCGTCCGCCGTTTCATCCATCGTGAAATCCCAGCACCACACGTGGTTCTTGTACTCTGCTCGCTTCACCGCGCAACTGTTCTCGCTGTGGCCGCGTGCGCGTTTTCGCCGCTTCCGCAGCGGGTTCCGCAAGCCTTCCTCCCGCCACAGCCGCTGCACCCGTTTCTTGTTGATCTTCATCCCTTCTCTCCGCAGCAGCCTGGTCATCCGCCGGTAGCCCGAGCCCGGATGCTTCTTCGCCAACTCGTGCAACCGCTTGCGAATCCTCCGCTCCTCGTAATCGATGCGCGCTTCGTATCGCTGCGTCGACCGTGGCTGCTTCACTAATCGACAGGCATGCCGCTCCGTGTAGCGCCACTCCGCAAGCAAATGCTCCACCGCCCGTCGCCTGCCCGCCGGGCTTACCAGTTTTTTCGGCTGAGATCCTTCAGCGCGTCGATGTCCATGGCCTGTTGCGCCACGATCTTCTTCAACCGCGCATTTTCTTTTTCCAGTTCTTTCAGCCGCGCCATCTCCGGCCCCTTCATCCCACCGTAAAGATGCCGCCAGCGATGATACGTCTGCTCGCTGATCTCTTGCTTCCGGCATACCGCTTCGATCGTCGCGCCCTGGTTGAGGTCCACTTCCGCCTCGCGCAGCTTCGCGACGATCTCCTGCGGCGTGTGTCGCTTCCTTTTCATCGAGTCCTCCTGCCCTCTCGGGCAATCAGACTCTCATATCAGCTGGTACAACTGCAGGGGGTCATTCCAAGATGGCCACGTTCAATTGCAAACAACGCAAGAAGCAATCTTAGAACTACTACACTTTTACTACACCTGGGTGCTTTTGCTTGTTGGGCAGGGCTCAAGACAGGCTTACTGATTGCAGGCTAGATAGTTGATTCTAAAAGAACTGGCGGAGAGGGGGGGATTCGAACCCCCGGTACAGGTTTTAGCCCGTACAACGGTTTAGCAAATTCCCGATTCCACACGCTGTTGTTCGGAATCAATAACTTATGTTCGGGTGAGATGCCCTATGTTTGTGCAAAACCACCCTGTTTGGGACCATCTGTGCAACTATTGTGCAACCGCTATTTCGCGTTGAACACCCAGAAAATGATCACCATAACGAAAACTTTCAGACCGGCTTGTTCGACGCTACTTCTACGAAAAGCGCGTTTACTGTCCAAGTGGAAGGCTTCCGAAATGTCCGCGACCTTATGACGAAGGGTGAACAAGGCGATCTCAAGCCGTTTGCGAAGCCGCCTGCGATTCGTTGGCGTGACGCCGCCGCCGGCCGCTTAGCAAGTAAATGGCTGCCCGCAGTTCGAGCAATGGATCATCCGACGGTTCGATCCCGTCGACGCGAGGGATCGGGTCGAAGATGATCCGTCGATGAGCCTCGTCATCGGGGGCTTTCGCGGTCAGTTCGACTGTGCCGAGATGAATCAGCGGACGATCGGCAGCCCAATGAATCGTGGCGTCATCCACGACGTCCTTGTCACTTGCGATCTGGACATGGATGTCTAACTCAACCGGGCCTGCCGCAATGCGGCGCGCCAATTCGTCAAACAGGTAGTTCTCGCCCTTCGCCTTGGCTGCCGCGTCGTCGAGATGCTCCACGCCCGCTTTAGGCGAAATGCGATACCTGCCGTGCCGCGCGAGCCCCTGCTGGTTGATAAATCGGAAGGCCGTCACGCCAAAATAGGCTTCGGTCGCGAAACTTGCCGGACTTGGCTTGGGCGTTTGCACGAACGCGAGCGCGGCTGGGTGTGCAGCCAAAAAGGCTGAAGGATCCCCGGTCGCCGCGGCTCGGAGAAAATCGAGAAATTCCTGCCCCGTTCTAGTCGGGAAGCCGTCCGTTGAATGGCTCACGATGTCAGTATGAACGCGATCAGCTAGGTGGAAACGGATCGCGAGTCCGCGAGGATTCGAATCGGGAACGTTGTCGGGAATTAAGGGAAGACCTGTTCCGTTGGAGAATCGCACGGTTACAGGAGTAGATTCGCGCGTAACGTGTGGCGCGCGAGTTAGAGAGCGCGCCCCGGGTGAGGGGGCGAAGGTCCCACTCAGCATCATGCCTTTTGCGTGGGCTGGACGAAAGCCTGGGTGGAGGCCAAAGATGGAATCAAGTTGCGCTAGCAAATCGTTTGCGAGTTGGACGATCTTCTCGTCAGATGGAAGCGGCATGAGTTCCTCCTTCATCAAATCTTGGTCCGGGGCTCGCATCATACTCCATCGTTGTGCAGAAATCCTCATAGTGATCCTGAATTGGTGCAGTGGCACCCAACTCCCCGATGATGAGAAGCTCATGGCGCATAGAAACGCACTGTGCGGCACTTCTCCGGAAAGCGCGTTTTTCTGCCAGGTGAATTGGTTCCCCGAGAGTGCTGTGCCGACGCAGTCGCCTCGTAGGTTTGTACAACTCCCTGGAGGGAATTGCTCACCATTACGTCGTGCCTCGGCTTGCTCTTACAAACGTAGTGCTCGACCCAAGGCTGCCTGTTGCTGCCTGATGGGATCGCGAGGGCGCCTACTATCTTTACCACCACCGAAAGTGGATTCTCGTGGGCGTCTACGCACTGGAAGCACAGCGCCGGCACAACGCTCGGTTCCCCACCGTGATTGTTGACTCAGGGGATGATTTATGCGCGCAGACTTTGCAATATCCCCAAATAGTGAACCAGATCGTCACGCGAAAATACTCCGATGAGTCTGCCACGCTCTACCACAGGTAGCTGATTGATCCCGTTTCGCTCCATCTTTTCGATGGTCGTCCACGCCTCTGCGTTCGCTGGCGTAGACACGAGCTTGTCTGCCGGGATCATTACTTGTGTCACATTCGTTGTGGGCCAAGACGACCGCGGCACCTTTTTGATTTCCGAAAGGGTTACCAGTCCAATGGCCTTGTCTCCATGGCTCACCACAAAGCAGC
Organism: uncultured Acidobacteriaceae bacterium; assembly: GCA_963797885.1. GTDB lineage: Bacteria > Acidobacteriota > Terriglobia > Terriglobales > Acidobacteriaceae > Acidiflorens. The sequence goes on from CAWCRQ010000080.1 coordinate 6,704, forward strand.
GATGCCCGGCGGTTAAGATGTGGTTTTCGACGAGCTCCTGCAACGTCAGGTCATCCGGGATTTGCGCGCAATCCCGGGTCATCATCTCCGACACCTTGTGCCCTGCCAGCAAATCCTTCACCCTTTGCTCTTGCACCTGGCTTGCCGCTGCGCTTTCAAGGTACCAGCCGATGAATGCCGTCCACATACCGTTGAGGAAGTTCCCGGCTAGAGCCTGCCAAACGCCAAGAAAGATCAAAAGGAAGCCGAAAAAGCGCCCTGTGAAGACCGCGATGGAAGTGGCGCGACGAAAATTCCCGCTGATGGCCCAAATGATCGCGCGAAAGACGCGGCCTCCATCCAGCGGAAAAGCAGGAATAAGATTGAAAGCGCCCAGACCAAGGTTGATCAGCGCCATATACTTCGCGAGAGCCAGGAGCGGCGGGACGCTGGCGAAGGCCGGCCGTAGTTCCAAAAAGATCGCCCCCAGCGCAACACTCACGGCAGGTCCGGCAATCGCGATCCAGAATTCCATCGCCGCGCTGGTGGGCTCCTGCGCGATCTGCGAGACTCCGCCGAAGACGAACAAAGTGATGCGTGGAACAGGGATTCGGTACCGTTTGGCGACGACTGAATGTCCTAACTCATGGAGAAGCACACTCACAAAGAGCATGATTGCCGTCAGAGCTCCCAGCAACCAATACTCCCCAGCGCTTCCGTTCTTGAATTCAGCAGGATAGTAGTTGACCGCCAAAACCCAGCTGAGCAAGCCAAAGACCAGGAACCAGGAATAGTCCAGATCTATTTCGATGCCGAAGATACGTCCCAATCGGATTGTGTGTCGAAACATGCCTCACCTCACAACCTGCTTTCAATGTCCAGTCCTCGCGTAAAGCCTCTGCGAGGCCACTCCTAACAAACGTTCGGGAGTTAATCGTGATTTTTCGTCACGCCTGTGACGGCCCTCCTCCATCCTTCCTTAGTTGTAAGTGCAAGAAGAGGGCCAATCCTAACCGCATGAAAACATTTCGTCTTGTGAACCATCCCTGATTGTTGCGGGACCACTTTTCACGAAGTTCGCGAATTCGCGAAGGGCTCGGGATTCTGTGATGCGCGCATCCCCGCGTTTTCAGTAGTTTAGGTCTGGCCTCCGCCTTGCTGTACCACAAAATGACGTTTCGGAAAACTTTTGCAGCAAACCGAATGCAATACACGAGGAGCATCGAATGAGCACCGAAGTGAACATCGCGAAGCAGGCTATCCACGACATGCTTGAATCCAAAATCAAAACCGCTGAGGCCAAGCTGGATACACTCAAGGCGCGGGCTGAGAACGCGAAAGCGAACGCCGAGATCAAGGCGATCGCGGAGCTTTTGACCAAGAAACCAGTGATCCGGCTGAAGCTGCAGGAACTCAAGAATTCTGGCGGAGACCGGTGGGAGCAGACGAAAGCCGATCTCGAAACCCGGATTACGGAGTTCGAGAAGTCGCTGAAGGGAATCGAATCGAAGGTAAAGGCAAGCTGAGGTGCAAGGGTGCGGATGAAGTTAGTAGTCGAATCGAAGAATCTACCACCCTCGTATGCGGAGAGGGCACGGAGGGCTATCGTGAAGCAAAAAAACTGGAAGCGGATTTTTGTTCTCACTGTGGTGTTCGCAGCAGTTGCGGCATTCACCTCAATCACACCCCAGGCGCGCTCGGATGACGAGCAGGCGGCGAAACGCAAGGAAGCCGCAGCGCAGTCCGCAAAGGCTGCCAAGGCGTTCGACGCAATTATGAAGATCCCAGACAAGGCTATTCCACGGGATCTACTTACGCGCGCGAGAGCCATCGCCGTGTTCCCTCAGGTCATCAAGGCGGCTTTTATTGTTGGCGGCGAGGGCGGGCGCGGGGTCGTGAGCCGTCGCACCAAAACGGGCTGGAGTGATCCTGTGTTCTTTCGTGCCGGCGGTGGCAGCGTAGGGCCGCAGTGGGGAGCATCGGCGACCGATTTCGTTCTTGTATTTATGAACGACGACGCCGTGGGCGGGTTGATGAAAGACAAGTTTGAACTTGGAGCGGAAGCGGGAGTCGCCGGTGGTCCCGTAGGGCGCGAAGCAGGCGCCGGAACTGACGCGCTGATGCAGGCAAAGGTTCTGTCCTATTCGCGCAGCCGCGGGTTGTTTGCTGGGGTCAATCTGAAGGGAGTGGTCATTCGGCCCGAGGACGATTTGAACCAAGCCGTTTACAGCAAGAGCGCACGCGAACTGCTGAGCGACGATGGCTCTGTCACCGATTCTGCAGCCGGCCTCGCGGCTTTCCCGCAGGCCATTACACGGCAAGCAACGGCCGCTGGCTCCGATCACCAACCGCCAGCAGAGTAGGCATCTCCGCTCTCCAGCTGCCGGAAGGATAGGCCGCATGCCGGGCCCGGCCCCGTCATTGACGGTGCCGCGGGCTAGAACCCTTCGCATTGCGCACGGAACTGAAATGAGTGTGAACCCATGCCTGAGAGACTTGTGGACGATAATGTAAGGTTTTACCTGATTGGAAGTGGCATTGCCTCGCTTGCGGCTGCGGCGTTCCTCATTCGCGATGCGGACATCGAGGGTCGCAACATCACGATCCTCGAGGAATCTTCCAAAATTGGCGGCAGCCTCGACGCTGCCGGAACCCCTAAGGATGGCTACAGCATGCGAGGCGGCCGGATGCTGGAGAGCAAATATCTCTGCACCTTCGACCTCTTTTCCTCAATCCCTACGCTGGATGAAACCAAGACGGTCACGCAGGAGATATTTAAATTCAACGAAACCATAAAGACCTCGTCCAAATCTCGCCTCTTCCGCGATGGACACCGGCAGGATGCTCCCAAGTTCGGTCTGAGCGAAAAACATATCTTGACCATCGAGCGCCTCTTGATTGAGCCGGAGGATATGCTCGGACAAAACAGCATTGCGGATCAGTTCGATCCCTGGTTCTTTGAGACGGATTTCTGGATCATGTGGTGCACCACGTTCGCATTTCAACCGTGGCACAGCGCCGTGGAGTTCAAGCGTTACCTGGTGCGTTTCACCCACATGGTTTCGGGATTCAACACCCTCACGGGGATAATGCGAACGGTTTACAACCAGTACGACTCGATGGTGCGTCCGCTACGCAAATGGTTGGAGCAGCATGGTGTGAACTTCGCGCTCAATACTCGCGTGACGGATCTCACTTTGGGCAACACGGGCCAGGATTACGCTGTCGCTGGCATCACTTGTGAACATAACGGCCGCATGGAAGAGATCAAAGTGGACGAGAAGGATTTTGTCATCGTCACTCTGGGATCCATGACCGAGGCTTCCAGTCTAGGTTCGATGGACTCGGCCCCTGTTCTAAAGGGCAAATCTGACGGCGGCTCCTGGGCGCTATGGGAGAAAATCGCCGCTGGCAGGTCGCATTTCGGGTGTCCAGCTAAGTTCGCAGACCATATAGATGAATCGAAGTGGTTGTCCTTCACCACGACACTTTATGACCCGACCTTCTTCCGGCTTGTTCGGGACCTCACGGGCAACGCTCCAGGAGAGGGGGGCCTTATCACCTTTCCGGAATCTCGCTGGTTAGCGTCCATCGTCTTGGCGCACCAGCCCCATTTCATCGGGCAACCCGCGGATGTTCAGGTCTTTTGGGGCTACGGCCTATTCGTCGGCCAGCTAGGCAATTTCGTCAACAAGCCGATGTCGGCATGCACGGGTCGGGAAATCATGACGGAAATCATTGGCCATCTGGGGATTGAAGCCCATGCCGCGAAGATCCTCGAATCCTGCACCTGCATTCCGTGCATGATGCCCTTCATCACCAGCCAGTTTCTGCGCCGGGCCAAGGGCGATCGTCCCCAGGTGGTACCCGAACATTCACAGAACCTCGCGTTCATCGGACAATTCTGCGAAATTCCGGACGATGTGGTGTTCACGGTGGAGTATTCGATCCGCTCCGCGCAAACGGCCGTCTACTCGTTGCTCGGGCTGAAGCGGACACCGCCTCCCGTGTACAAAGGGCAACACGATCCACGCGTTCTACGAGAGGCCTTCCTGGCGTTACACGGCAAGGACGCTCACGCCTAGAAATGCTGCTTGCCTAACGCAAGGATTCAGACAGCAAGGCGAGAATGGATAGAAAGTGCACGGCAACCAGGCCTATTCGAGGGATGTTTCTTTTGAAGGAGAGCAGACATGATCAAGAAGGTGAAGGGTGGTTACAAAGTGCTCTCGAGCAAGGGCAAGAATCTCGGTGGACCGTACAAAACGCTCGAAGAGGCCAAGAAGCGCCTCCGTCAGGTCGAATTCTTCAAACACCAAAAGACCTGATTGACGCGCGTGTGTGAGTGGCGCGAACGGAAGAGTTCGAATGATGTGCAATAGCGAAGGCGGTTGAAGAGGTACCGTCCCAAAGTGCAACGTGAAGAGCGTGAACAGGGCGAGCCAGTTGAAGAATACCCCAGCCTGGCCAGGAGGTAATGGACTGCCGGCAGTGGCTCTGTCGGGGAAAAGAGCACGGGTTGCGGGACTGAAGAAGAGGCAGAGGCAGTGGAGCAATGGCGTAAGACTCTAGGCATCACAAATTGTTTTGAAATAGAGCTGGCAGGACGAGGTGGAACATGAACGAACCGGGATCGTCACCAAGAAAACATAACCGCGAGGATGAAAAGAAGCGCCAGGAGCAAAGTAAGCGCCAATTTCGTTTTGGCATCAGCTACTTGATCACCAGCCTGGTGCTCTTGTGGCTGTTCCAGGTATTTGTTTTGACTCCGCTGGCTCGAAACTCCGAAATTCCTTACAACGAGTTCAAGAAAAAACTGGCTGATGCCCAAATCGTAGAGGTAACCGTCGGCGAGAGGGGCATCGTTGGTAAGATGAAAAACCCTAAACAGGACAAATCTTCTCCGCCCATTCCATTCAGTACCGTACCTGCACCTGCCGGCGACCCCAAGCTGATTGAAGAATTACAGAGTGCAAATGTGACTTACCGCTTCGAGCCTCCACCGAATCCCCTGGGAGGCATTTTGCTGCAGTACCTTCTGCCTCTCGTGCTACTCGGCGGTTTCTGGTACATGGCCTACCGGCGAGCGGGCGGAGCCGCCGGGGCAGGAATGGGCGGCATCTTTGGGGTCGGTAAGAGCAAAGCGATCGAGGTCAAGCCCGAGGATATTACCGTCACCTACAAAGATGTGGGCGGGGCGGATGAAGCTATTGCCGAACTACAAGAGATCATCCAGTTTCTTAAGGCGCCAAAGCAATTCGCTGAACTCGGTGGGCATATTCCGAAGGGAGTATTGCTGGTCGGGCCGCCGGGCACAGGCAAGACACTTCTGGCCAAAGCCACGGCCGGCGAGGCCAAGGTCGCTTTCTTCGAGACCAGTGGCTCCGAGTTTGTCGAGATGTTCGTTGGCGTGGGCGCCGCACGCGTGCGCGACCTTTTCGAGCAGGCGCGCAAGGCCGCTCCTGCGATCATTTTCATTGACGAGATTGATGCCATTGGTCAGAGCCGGGGAGGCGTGGCGCGCATGGGTGCCAATGACGAGCGTGAGCAGACTCTCAACCAGTTGCTGGCCGAAATTGACGGCTTCAAAACCGACGCCAGCGCACCAGTGATTATCATGGCTGCCACCAACCGTCCGGAGGTGCTCGACCCAGCACTTCTGCGCGCCGGCCGCTTTGATCGCCAGATCGCCATCGGCAATCCAGATCTCGTTGGCCGAGTGGAAATCCTGAAGATTCACAGCAAAAACATAAAGCTCACGGCAAACTTTGACGTGGAGAGGGCCGCCCGGATGACAGCTGGTTTCAGCGGCGCTGATCTGGCGAATGCGATGAATGAGGCGGCCTTACTCGCTGCCCGGCATAAGGCCGCAGCAGTTACGTTGGCTGATTTCGAGGCTGCTATCGAACGGGTGATTGCGGGTTCCGAGAAAAAAAGTCGGGTGATGAACGAGCAGGAGCGAACTACGGTTGCGTTCCACGAGTCTGGCCACGCGCTCGTGGCTGAGCTCGTGGCGCATGGCGAACCAGTCAGCAAAATCAGCATCGTTCCACACAGCCGTGGCGCCTTAGGCTACACAATGCAAATGCCAACAGAAGACCGCTACCTGCTCACGATCGACGAACTGAAGGACAGGATCGCCGTGATGTTGGGCGGGCGTGCCGCGGAATTGGTGGAGTTCAAGATTATTAGCACTGGGGCCAGTGACGACATAATGCGGGCGACTGAGTTGGCTCGCCGTATGGTCGCCGAATTTGGCATGAGCGAAAAGCTCGGCTCGGTGCGCTACGCGGGTCAACAACTGCAATATCTGGGGGGATCGGTCGAAGACAACAGTCAAATCAGTCCAGAGACTCGTCAAGTGATCGACACGGAGGTCCAGCGTTTCGTGACCGAACAGTACGTGCGTGCTCAGGCGCTGCTGCAAGACCACCTCGCGGCCCTCAAAACACTGGCCCAGCAACTGCTCAAGCAAGAGACGGTGAGCGGCAGTGACGTGAAAGAGGCGCTGGGAAAAAGTCCGAGTCCAGGATCGCCTGCCGATGAGGGCCAATTGCAGAGTCGTGCCAAGGCGTGAGCGGTCGACCTTGTGGCGGAACGCAAGCCACAATGCGTTCGCTAAAAAATATTGCGACTCAGGGAGCTTTGCTTTCTGAGCTGCAGCGGACGGTCAAGACGGGACAGCAGGCTTCGCTGGCGATCTTGTAAACGTGCAGCCAGCTCTGAGGGTTAACCATGTAGCGACGAGGACGTAACCCGAGCACAATGAGACCGGCCTGGCGCTCTTTAGCCAGGCGGAGAATCGTCTGGTCCACGAATCCCACCTGCCGCTGGTACGACCAGTTAGGCGGTACGCCGGAAGAAATGAGTTGCCGAAAGGGGGTGGTGAACGCGTGTTCGTGCCTTCCTACTTGGGCAGCTTCGCCCTTTTCGAGAACATGCAGAACCGTGAGTTGCGCGCCGTGCTCTCGCGCCAACGATACGGCGTAAGCGGCGGCCCTGTCGGATTCCGGTGACAAATCGGTGGGATAGAGGATGTGACTGAGCTTCGCATGAAGTGGCGGGTCGGAGGGAGCGCAAGGGCCGACGGTGAGGACGGGGCATGTGGCATTCTGGAAGCCAGCTTCCGCGACGGAACCCAATGCGAGTCTCCGGAGGCCCGTTTTCCCCTGCGTGCCGAGCACGATCAAATCAATCTGGTGCTCGGTGATAACACGCTCAAGTTGCTGCCAGATATCACCGTGACACACCAGCATCTCGCATGGAATTCCCTCGAGAGCCCCGCTGCGGGAAAGCCGCTGCTTCAGAGCTCGTAATTCCTCGCTGGCTGTGTCCATGGCAGAGACCACGGCGTCGGCTCCCACCATGACGTAGCCGATCGACGAAACTACGTGCACTAGGTAATACTTCGAACCGTAACTCCGGGCAATCTCAATGGCGTGGTTTAGTGCCTTGATCGAAGAAGAGGAGAAGTCGATCGCGGATAGCACTCGATGAATGCCAAGATCTATGACGAGTCGACCGGAGGACATAATGTGGGCCTCGCCTGCGACTGACAGGCATAGCGGACCGCACCACCTTGGGGCTGCGTTTCACCGCGGCCACCCTGCGGGAGATTGCAGGTTCTCTGCTTACTGTGGCATCAACATGATGACGATTTTAGTGAATGGCCTAAGTGACTGATATCACATAGCGCCCAAGAAGTCTCCAAAACAGATATGCTAGGCAGGCCGCTGCGCAACTCTTGTCGGTGTATGATGCATGGGATGGCGTCTCAAGGACACAAATTCGAATCCACGGACCTTCAGCTCCTTGTTGATTCGGTACCCGCGCTGATTCACACGGCTCTGCCTGATGGCTACCTTGATTTCTTCAATCAAACTTGGCTGAGGTACTTGGGCCTGCCGCTAGAGGATCTACAGGGCTGGAAATGGACGGCGGCAATTCATCCCGAAGACGTCGAAGGAATGGTGGACAAGTGGCGCGCGTCGTTAGCCAGTGGAGAGCCCGCCCTATATGAAGCGCGCGTCCGCAGGGCGGATGGAGAATATCGTTGGATGCTGCACTGCACAATTGCTGAGCGCGACAAGCAAGGGACCATTGTTAAGTGGTATGGATCGAGCATCGATATTGAGGATCGCAAGCAAGCGGAAGAAAGGCTCCGGCAGGACGAAAGGGAGCTTCGGCAAATCGTGGACGTCGTTCCTCAGCACATTTTCGTTTTGGAACCGGACGGTCAGTTCCTTTATTCGAATCGTGGCGATCTCGAATACACAGGACTGACTCTGAAAGAAGTTCAGGAGGATTTTATTGGCAGAGTTTGGCATCCGGACGATTTAGAGAGACACCTGTACGAACGCCAACATGCGATTGAACAGGGAATTCCCTGGGAATCGGAAATACGACTGCGGGGGAAAGACCGTCAGTATCGCTGGTTTCTAATTCGTCTCAACCCGCTGCGGGATGAACAGGGTCGCATCATCCGGTGGTACGGTGCGCGGATCGACATCGAAGACCGAAAGCGTGCAGAGCAAGCCCTAATCCGAAGTGAGGCTTACCTGACGGAAGCGCAGAGGCTGACCCACACAGGCAGTTGGGCTTTCGAGATCGCCAGCGACAGCTATGTCCACGTTTCCGAAGAATGTCTCCGGGTTTTTGGATTAGATTCGCAAGAGGTTTCGCCGACCAGGGAAGTGGTTTTCCGGCGAATCCACCCGGACGATTCGGAGACGGTGAAGCGGGGCTTTGAGAGGTCGGTCCACGAAAAGGTGAATACCTCCAATGAGTTTAGGATCGTGCTTCCCGACGGCGCGGTTAAAACTGTTCATGTTACCAGGCACCCTGTCCTGAATAGCGCGGGGGATGTCGTTAAATTGTTTGGCGTTGCGGTTGATATTACGGAACGTAAACAAGCGGAGGAAGCGCTGCGCGAGAGCGAGACGCGCTTCCGCACATTCGTGGACCACGCGGGCGACGCCCTATTCGTCCAGGATCTCGAGCAAGGGACCATTGTTGATGTGAACCGGCAGGCATGCGAGAGCCTTGGTTACACTCGGCAGGAACTGATCGGGAACACGGCAGTTGCCTTCCACCCGGATTTAGATCGAGCGCAGATGGAGTCAGTCGCGGGGCGAGCGGCGGCGGGTGAAACCGTGTTCGACACACACTGGCATCGGCGAAAGGACGGGTCAACCTTCCCTGTCGAAGCACACACCAGCCTGTTTTCGTATGGCGGGCGTCGCTTCCTGCTGAACGTAGCTCGGGACATCAGTGACCGCGTGCGGGCGGAAGAAAAGCTCCGGCAGGAAGAAAGGGAGCTTCGGCAAATCGTAGACGTTATTCCACAGCACATCTTCGTTTTGGAACCGGACGGTAGATTCCTTTATGTGAATCGGCGCGATCTCGAATACTTCGGTCTTACCTTGGAAGACGTTCTTGCGCCGGACCATCTTGCCAAAGTCTTGCATCCCGACGATTTGGAAAGGCTCCTGCGCGAGCGCGAGCAGGTGATTGCACAAGGAACTCCATGGGAATCGGAAGCACGACTGCTCGGAAAAGACGGCCAGTATCGCTGGTTTTTAATCCGTTTGAATCCGCTGTGGGATGAACAGGGACGCATCATCCGGTGGTACGGTACCCGGACTGATATCGAGGATCGGAAGCAGGCGGAAGATGGTCTCCAGACAGCTCTTGACGAAGTCAAGAAGTTGAGGGACCAACTCTATAATGAGAACATCGCGCTGCGTGAAGAAATTGACAAAGCATCCATGTTCGAGGAGATCGTTGGCACGTCTCCCGCTCTGCAATCCGTACTTTCTCGCGTGGCCAAGGTCGCGCCGACGGATTCTACTGTACTTATTACCGGCGAAACTGGCACAGGGAAGGAACTCATCGCCCGTGCCATCCACAAGCGCTCGCACCGCTCCTCGCGAGCGTTTGTGACCGCGAATTGCGCGGCGATCCCGCGCGACTTGATTGCCTCGGAATTGTTTGGACATGAGAAGGGCGCCTTTACGGGGGCAACTCAGCAACGGTTGGGACGCTTTGAACTGGCTGGAGGCGGCACGATTTTCCTCGATGAAGTCGGAGAGTTGCCGGCCGAAACGCAGATTGCTCTCTTGCGTGTTTTGCAGGAACACGAATTTGACCGCGTGGGCGGAACTCGCTCCATCCAGACAAACGTCCGGGTAATCGCGGCCACCAACCGTGACTTGCAAGCGGCCATCGCGGCGGGCACCTTTCGTAGCGATCTGTTTTACCGGCTCAACGTGTTCCCCATTGAGATTCCTCCTCTGCGGGAACGGAGAGAAGACATTCCCCTGCTGGTCGAGTACTTCATCGATCGTTACGCAAGGCAAGCAGGAAAAAGGATACGGGGGCTGAACAAAAAGACCCTAGAACTCTTCCAGTCATATCCTTGGCCTGGCAACATTCGCGAATTGCAGAACGTGATTCAGCGATCTGTAATCGTGTGCGAATCAGAAATCTTTTCGGTGGATGAGAGCTGGCTTTCGCGGCAGCCTCTTGCAACCAAGGGGAGAAGCCCGCTTGACCTCTCTGAAAAGCTGGCTGCTCAAGAGAAGGAAATGATTGAGGCTGCGCTGCGCGAGTGTGGCGGACGGGTGTTCGGACCGTCAGGCGCGGCTGCCAAGCTGGGTATGCCACGATCTACGCTGGAGTCGAAGATTAGGTCGCTGAAGATTGACAAGAATCGCTTCAAAACTGCAGCTTCCCTCAAAGGCAACTAGCCGGGTTTCCCCAATCTTAAAGCCTCCAGAGAAACGTTGTACAGGATTTCGCCAATTGGCGAATTGTCGCCGTTTCCAGTGCCTTTAATTTCCTTTTTTTCAGTAAATTATCGTTGGAGCAGAGATTGCTCTCTTAGGGAGAGGGTCCCGCTCCAGAAGAGGACAGATGCTAAAGATTCAGCGGACGGTAAACGGGGAAGTGGTCTTCACGCTAAGCGGTCGATTGGACGGAGAGAACATAGGCGAGTTGCATGCCCTGTTTGGAACAGAAGCAGAAGGTCACCGTATCGTCTTGGACTTGAAGGACCTAACACTCGTGGATCGCGACGCTGTCAGGTTTCTCGAGCACTGCGAAGCAGACAGCATCAAGCTCAAGAATTGTCCAGCATATATCCGCGAGTGGATTGCGAGAGAAAGAAAAGCAGAGTGACCCGGATCGTCACGACGTAACTCTTAACGGCCAAAATTCCAGTCTTGGGGGGTTGTCATGAACTTGGGAGCTGTATCTGATTCTAACGCGCGCGATGAAAACGCGCGCTTCGGGCCCTCCGTCTCGATCATCATGGATGAGAGACTCTCTCCAGAAGAAGAGGTCCGTCCAAAGACAGCCTTCGCGGGAATCGTAGGGCAGAGTCCCGCGCTTCGAGAAGTGCTGCAACTCGTTGAAATGGTAGCTCTCAGCGATTCGACCGTGCTTTTACTGGGAGAGACAGGCACAGGCAAGGAACTCATTGCGCACGCGATTCACAATCTCAGCCGCCGGAAGGAGCAGGCGTTTGTAAAGCTCAACTGCGCTGCCATTCCCAGCGGCCTTCTTGAGAGCGAACTTTTTGGCCACGAACGCGGTGCCTTCACCGGCGCTATCACTCAGAAGATTGGCCGTCTGGAGCTGGCCGACCAAGGTTCGCTATTTCTGGATGAAATTGGTGATATCCCGCTGGAGTTGCAACCCAAACTCCTCCGCGTTTTGCAGGAACGGGAATTCGAGCGATTGGGCAGCACCAAGACGAGGAAAGTTGACGTTCGGGTTGTGGCCGCGACCCATTGCGCCCTGGAAGAAATGATTGTGGAGAAGCAGTTTCGGCTTGATCTCTACTACCGGCTGAACGTTTTCCCAATTTCCATTCCTCCCTTGCGTGACCGTCCGGAAGATATTCCGCTGCTGGTCCGGCACTTCGTCCAGCAATTCGCGCAGCGGATGAACAAGACCGTTGGTGCGATTTCTTCCGACACGATGGAGGTGCTGACTCGATATTCATGGCCCGGGAACATCCGCGAGCTTCAAAATGTAATCGAGCGATCCGTGGTTATCCACAAAAAAGGGAACTTCTCGGTGAACAAGAGTTGGTTCTCGCGTGAATCCTTCGAGTTCGAGTCGGCGCCACAGGCGCTCTTCAGAAGATCTTCGATGGAGGAACGGGAAATAATCGGGGCTGCCCTGGCCGAAACGAGAGGCCGGGTTTCAGGACCCCTCGGTGCCGCAGCCAAGCTCGGCATTCCGCCATCTACCCTGGAATCGAAGATTCGTTCGATGAATATTGACAAGTATCGCTTCAAGGCTTCCAGTTCACGCGCGCTGCGCTCAGGAATCCAAGATAGGTTTTCACGAACTTCGCGAATTCGCGAAGAAGCGGCAACTCTGTGATGCGCGAGCCTGAACGTTTTGAAGGGTTTACCGATTGGCGCCTGCATTGCATTCAAGATGCTCTGTTGGAAGCAAGGGCCAAATCGAAAGGAGCTTAGAAATTATGGACAGAATGCTAGTAGTTGTATTTGACACCGAAACCAAAGCTTACGAAGGCAAGAAGACGCTTCTTCAACTGGATAGCGAGGGGAGCGTTGCCGTCTACGCTTACGCCGTGGTTGCCAAGAATGCGGATGGCACAACAACGGTGCGGCAAAGCGATGACCCGGGACCGCTCGGGACTCTGGTGGGAACGTCTCTGGGAAGCCTCATCGGTCTTCTCGGCGGGCCTGTCGGCCTTGCCGTTGGCGCTGGAGTTGGGTTGGTTGCCGGCAGCGCGGCGGACCTCGACAACGCCAGGATTGGTGGCGACTTCGTCGATGACGTGACCAAGGTACTTCTCCCGAACAAGTTTGCTGTCGTCGCGGAGATTCAAGAAGACTGGACGACTCCACTGGACACCCGGATGGAAGCGATCGGCGGGATTGTATTCCGGCGGGCACTGTCCGACGTGAAGCACACGGTCAACGAAGAGGAAGTCACGGCCGTGAAAGCCGACATCGCGCAAATGAAGGCGGAGCGCGCCGAGGCTAATGCTCAGCGGAAAGCAAAACTCCACGAGAAAATCAACCAGCTCGAATCCAAGATCCAAACTTGGCTGGAGAAAGCCAAGGAACATCGCGAGGCAGCCGAGCGCCAGGCAAAGGCCAAGGTCGAAATTCTTAAGACCAAGGCAGCCGCTTTGAAGGCCAAGGCTGCGAAAACCAACCTTTAGCACACGGCGCACGATTGATCGCGCGCCTTACACCGTGCGGTCGAACTGGATGGCATTGCTGGAAGCTCAGCATTGTTAGCAGGAGGTTCCATGTCTGCACGAGGAATTATGACCGACGAGACCAAGACGCGCCGAAGGGCAATGGCCTTCATGGGCAACCTGATCGCCATACTGAGTCTGGTCGTCATTGGATATCCTCTGGCTCCGGCAACGATCAGGACGATGCTAGTCGGCTGGATCCTGGTCGTTGCCGCCATCACGCGGTTTATCTTGGGGCATCACTTTCAGCCACTAGGCTCCGCCGTGACCCTGGGGTCAGTGCGCATACGCTCGGCGGACTCAGAACATCTTCGATAGGGGAGATGCACAATGAAGCTATCCAAACTGGTTCAAAGGGCCCTCTTATACACGACCGCTGCGGCGTTGTGTATCGCGGGGGTTGGTAGCGTAAGGGCCCTGTTTGCGGCTCAAAGCAGCAATCAAGACGAGGAAGTCCAGTTGGGCCAGGAAGTCTTCAACGAATTAAAGGCCAAAGCCGAAATCATCGAGTCGTCCCCGCTGTACGATCAGTTGAATCCGATCGCCGATGCCATCACCCGGGCTGCGCAGCCCCGCTACAATCACCCGTTCAAGTTTTACTTGGTTCACGAACCGCAACCCAATGCCTTCGCCACGCCGGGCGGAAACGTCTATGTGACGGATGCGCTGCTGTACTTCGTAAAGAATACTGACGAACTCGCCGGAACGCTGTGTCACGAAGTCTCCCACACCATCCATCGCGATAGCATGGCGATGATGGAGGAGCAGGAGAAAATCTTGAGGCGCTCATTGGGGGCGGCCGTGATTCTGGGTCCGACTCGCGCTCATGTGTTGGCCATCGCTCTCATTGGCAAGCTCAATTCGCAAGGCTATTCCCGGGATGTAGAGGAGCGCGCGGATCTGACCGGCGCGGATGTCTGTGCGGCGACTGGATACAACCCTTGGGGTCTGGTTTGGTTGTTCCAGGATTTTACGAATGCAAACATGGCCCAACCGCCGGAAATCTTGGCGGACCATCCCAACAATCAACACCGGGTCGATGCCTTGGAGGAGCACTTCCGGAAGAATCCGTCAGTCTTCCGCAAATTCAATTCCGACCCGAAGTCGGCAACGCCGATTGTTGTTCCAAAGAACGCTCCTGAGGTTTTTTTACGCTGAGTTTTGATTCAACCGCGCTGCCGGCGGGTAATACCCAATCTAGGCGGCAGTGCGAAAAAGGAGAAGGAAAATGACCAATGTTGCTGATCTTTTCGTTGCTGGCCTCGAGCAAGTCAGAAAATCCTGGGGCTGGTTTCTCGTATTCGGCATTTTGCTGACGGTTCTTGGTGCCGTGTGTGTGGTCAAATCGCAAACCGCAACCACCTTTTCGATCCTCGCGTTGGGTTGGGTCCTTGCGATCAGTGGAGTGCTGTGGCTGGTCAATGCAGTTTGGGCGTTCAGTTGGCCGGGATTCTTCTTGTACCTGCTGAATGCCATCATTCGCGTAGTGACTGGATACCTCCTGATTCGCCACCCGGACGCAGGTGCGGCAGGCGTGACCATGTTGGTTGCTTCTCTCTTCATCGTGGGAGGGCTGTTTCGCACGGCTGGCGCGAGTGTCATTCGGTTTCCGAGGTGGGGATGGACCGCGTTTGCGGGACTCATCGCAGTCGCCCTCGGTGTCTATCTCTTGGCCACTTGGACTACGTCCAGCACCTTCTTCGTTGGGCTGGCGATCGGCATCGACCTCATCTTTGACGGCGCGGCCCTGACAGGTTTCGCTGCCGCCATTAACAGCTTGCCCAAAGTGCAAACCAAAACTGCTTAATTGCTTCGTGCGGTACCAAGGTTTGTGGCGCGAGTTGTAGATTTGCGCTGAAGCGAGACGAGGCGCGGCGTGCGAGTCGAACTCTGAAATGTGGCCTGTTTTACATCACCACTCGGAGTGACTCGCCGCACGTCCTTCCTTGTGCTCTCCAGCGAACGTGAACGCACTAACTCAATCAAGAAATCGGCCATGAAGGGAATTCTCAAACTCGCTTACAAGCTCCTCGTGAATGACACCGCGAAGTTTACGGCGATGCTGGTCGGCATTACATTCGCCGTCTTTCTCATGATGTTTGTTACCTCGATGTTCAGCGGGGTCTTGAAGCACGCTTCTTCGACAATAATCAACATTGGAGCAACCGTGTGGGTCATGGATCCGGCTGTCAACACCGTATCCAACTCGGTAGGGATGCCGGCTTACGTTTTGGACGCGGTTCGAAGCATGCAAGGCGTGAAATATGCCGTGCCTCTTTACTCCGGAGGGGCGCTCGTGAAGCTTGCCGACGGAACATACCAATCCGTCACGGTCATCGGCTTGGACGACACAAGCCTGGTTGGCCGGCCCGAACTCGTCGAGGGGAAGATTGAAGACATTTATGCGGAAAATGGATTCATAGTGGTGAAGGATGCCGAGTTTTCCAAGCTCGAAAATCCCCACATTGGCTCGGAACTCGAGCTGAATGACAATCGCGGTGTCATTGTGGGCATTGCCAAGGTGCCGACTTCCGGCTTGTACGGCATTCCGACCCTCTACACTACCTACGAGCGGGCCATCCAGTACATCCCCAACCCGCGCTACACGACCTCCTACGTGCTTGTTGAGCCCAAGAGCCCGAGCGACATACCCCAGATCAAAAAGCAGGTGGTGGCGCTCGGATACCGCGCACGCACCAAGGAAGAGTTCATGCAGCGGACCGCAGACTTTTTCGTCTACCAGACAGGCGGTGGAACCAACATGCTGATCATGACCTTGATCAGTTTCATCGTTGGGTTGTCGCTCTCCGGCCAGACGTTCTACA
Source organism: uncultured Acidobacteriaceae bacterium (assembly GCA_963797885.1). GTDB lineage: Bacteria > Acidobacteriota > Terriglobia > Terriglobales > Acidobacteriaceae > Acidiflorens. The sequence continues at coordinate 22,754 of CAWCRQ010000080.1, forward strand.
CCTTCATCCTCGAAAACCTGGAACGGTTTGGCGCGTTGAAAGCCATCGGCACAAAGAGCCGTGAGCTGGTTGGCATGATCCTGTTTCAGGCTACCTTTTCGGCCTTAACTGGTTATGGTCTGGGAGTTGGGCTGTGTGCGTTCCTGGTCTGGCTCGCAAAAAAAAGACTCCCTAGCTACGCGGCCATGATTACCTACAGCAATCTCGGGATTGCCTTGGGAATGGTCGTGGTGATTGCAGCGGTCTCCAGTTATGTCGGGGTTCGCCGGGTTCTGAGGATTGAGCCGTTTGATATTTTCCGGGGATGAGATGCCGAACACAGCCCTTCAAGCGAGCGGATTGGTCAAATGGTTTGGCGAGGGTGAAGCCAAAACGATGGCGCTGAAGCAAGTCAGCGTGGAAGCTGAATTCGGCGAGATGGTTTATATCGTGGGACCCTCTGGAAGCGGGAAAACGACTCTGCTTAGCGTCCTCTCCGGCATTCTCAGACCCGATGAAGGCAAGGTCTTCGTGGAAGGCGTCGACATTTGGGGGCTGAATTCCGACCAGCTTGCGGATTTTCGTTTGGGGAAAATCGGTTTCGTGTTTCAAGACTTTCACCTCTTTCCCCGCTTGACCACTGCGGAGAACGCCGCCATTCCCCTCATCCTAAAGAAAAAGGATTGGAACGAAGCCATCGACGAAGCCAAGAAGTACCTCGATATCGTTGGATTGAAAAGCCGTGCCGACTTGCCCCCGGTGAAGTTGAGCGGAGGAGAGCAGCAGCGGGTGGCCATTGCGCGCGCCCTTTCAAGTCAGCCGGACATTCTGATTATGGATGAGCCGACTGCCTCGCTGGACGGAGACACTGGTCATGAGATCTTGAGTTTCGTGCACAACAACGTCCTCAACAAGGACCGCTGCATTATCGTCGTGACGCACGATGACCGGATCAATGAATTCGCCACGCGGATCTTGAATATGGTGGACGGCAAGCTGAGCGGGGCGGAAGGGAAGCCAGCATGAAAAACAAAATGATTTTTATCATCTCTGCCATCGGAATCCTGGGGGGGATTGTGACCGCAATTTACTCCGCCATGGCGGAACCAGCGCTGCCTCCGGCCTTCAATCCGCCTGCGAATCCGTACTCGAGTGCTATCTATGCTGAAGGCATAGTCGAGAGCGTTCAATCCAGCGGGGAGAACATCAACATGTATCCGGAGGTGCCCGGCACCGTCAAAAAGATCCTGGTTACGGAAGGACAACAGGTGCGCAAAGGAATGCCGCTGCTTTTGATTGACCCTTCCGTCCAGAAAGCCACGACAGAGCAGCAGAAATCAGCCGCGCAGGCTTCCCACGCCCTGCTTGAGGAGTTGAAAGCCGAACCCAGAAAGGAAAACCTCGACGTCGCGGAAGCCCAAGTCGTCTCTGCGCAAGCCGCGCTGAAAACTGCCACGGACGAATTAAACAAGCAACAGGCCGCTTACGAGATGGATCCAAGATCGATCAGCAAAGATGCCTTGGACAGCGCCACCAACGCCGCGGCTCTGGCACAGGCAAATCTTGAAGTTGCACAAAAGCAGCGTGACCTGACCAAAGCGGGCGCCTGGATCTTCGATATCCAGAACCAGGAAAGACAATACAACGCTCTCGAGAAGTCTTACCTGGCGTCCAGCGCACTGCTTTCCAAATACACGTTGCGAGCGCCCACCGACGGCATCGTCCTGACGATTAGCACGATCGTGGGAAACTACGTGTCTCCGCAGGGCGCCTATGAAAGCTACACACAGGGAATGAATCCTGTATTGGTGTTGGGTACGCCGCAAACGAACCTTCACGTTCGTTGTTATATCGATGAAATCCTTGTGCCGCGCCTGCCGCCGCCGTCGAAGATCAAAGCGCAAATGACGATTCGCGGGACGAATGTCAAGGTTCCGCTGAATTTTGTGAGGGTGCAGCCTTTCGTGTCGCCAAAGATTGAGCTTTCAGACGAAAGGCAGGAGCGCGTGGACGTCCGGGTCTTACCGATCATTTTCAGTTTCGAAAAGCCTAAGGACGTAAATCTTTATCCGGGCGAACTTGTCGATGTGTACGTTGGTGACTGAAATGCTGGAGACGCCGAGGTTATTGCCGTTCACGCGCAGGCTGCTTGGCTCGAGGGCGCATGGAACTCAGAGCCGCACCCTTTCTCGAAAGTGCGGTCGAATCGGATCGCATTTAACGCTGACCGCACTGATCGCTTGCGCTTCGTTCCAGAGCGGGTGCGCAGTTGGCCCAAAGTATGCCCGGCCGCCCGTGGAAGCTCCATCTGCTTACAAAGAGCTCAGGCAGGAAGGCGCTCAGAGTGAAAGCAACTGGAAGACTGCCCGGCCAAACGATGCGGCGGTTCGCGGCAAATGGTGGGAAACATTCCATGATCCCCAACTGAACGAACTCGAGGAGAAGGCCAGTCTATCGAACCAAAACATCGCCGCAGCGGCGGCTAGTTTCCTTGCGGCGAGATCCTTGGTCAGACAGGCCAGGTCGCAATACTTTCCCACGGTCACGACCAACCCAAGCATTGTGAATACGCGCCCGTCGCCGGCGCAGTTCGGCGGCTTGCAAACAGGAAGCCCCACCGCGTTAACGGTCAAATCTTACACCGACTATTCGCTTCCTTTCGATGCCTCGTGGGAAGCTGATCTTTGGGGTCGCGTTCGGGGAAATGTACGCGCGAGTGTTTATGCGGCGCAGGCCAGCGCTGCCGACCTGGCGAATGTGCGCCTGAGCGAACAGGCGGAACTCGCTGTGGATTACTACGAGCTTCGAGCGCAGGATTCATTGAAGCAGGTACTCGATTCCACGGTAGTCGCTTACCAGGAAACTCTGGCCCTGACCCAAAGCCAGTATCGCGCGGGTCTCACTTCCGACGAGGCCGTGGCACAAGCGGAGGCTCAATTGAAAGCGGAGCAGGCCCAGGACACCAACCTCGGAATCCTGCGCGCGCAGTATGAACACGCCATCGCGGTTCTTGTTGGCCAACCCGCCTCGTCATTTTCTCTGTCCGCGAATGCCTCCGCGGCAAATCCTCCGGCAATCCCCGTTGGCATTCCGTCCGAGCTTCTGGAGAGGCGCCCGGACATTGCGGCTACGGAGCGTTCCGTCGCTCAAGCGAACGCGGAGATCGGGGTAGCCAAGGCTGCTTATTTCCCAACGATCCTGCTCACCGCGTCGGGCGGCTTCGGAACCTCGTCGGTTGCGAGTTGGCTGACCTGGCCAAACCGCTTCTGGTCCGCCGGCCCAAGCCTTGCCGAAACCATTTTTGATGCCGGCTTGCGCAAAGCTACCGTTCAACAGTACCGCGCAACGTATGACCGGACCGTGGCGAATTACCGCGAGACCGTTCTTACGTCCTTTCAGCAAGTGGAGGATAATCTGGCAGCTCTAAGAATCCTGTCCCAGACAATCGCCCAGCAAGATGCCGCTGTCGATGCCGCTGCGAGGAGCTTGCACGAAGCCGAGGTCCGGTACAAAGCTGGCCTTGATCCTTACTTGAATGTGATCGTTGCGCAAACGACTTTGTTGAACGACCAGCAAGCCGCGGTGAACTTTCGGATGCAACAAATGGTGGCCAGCGTTCAACTCATCAAGGCACTCAGTGGTGGTTGGGATGCTGCGCAGATTCCCTCGCCGAAGGAGATAGGATCAAAGCCTTCGCTGGAGTCGAATGCAAGGCCCTAACAGGTGTTCGATCTTCAGCAAAACCCCGGGAGCTCCGCAATTTGCGAAGTTCGTGAATTCGCGAAGAGTCCAATGCTCTGCGATGGTCGAGCCCTTGTGTTTTGAAGGGCTTACCGATTGGCCCTTGCATTGCGACTATAAAAAGCAAGAGGTACTAGCAAGAGAGGCCAAACGGAAGGTATCGATCCCATGATCGACACTATGCTGGTAGTTGTCTTTAACTCGGACGCCTTGGCCGTTGACGCGCCTGAGATCACTGCGTTCTGTCGTGAAGTGAACATGAGCCGCAGGAGGAGAAAGCCGTGAATACCGCCGCTACGAGAAGTCAAGCAAGGTTCCGGAACATTTTGTTTGCCACAGATTTTTCCAAGGCTGCCGCTGAGGCCATCCCGTACGTCAAGAAGATTGCCGAACACTATGACGCCGATCTCGTGACCCTGCACGTCCGCCCCCCGGTTGCGAACCCTATGACCGAACCGATTACTTGGGCGGCTGACATCGATGTAGCGAAGGCACAGGATGATGAAGACCGCGAGAAACTTCTCAAAACCTTTGCTGGAATCCGCACGCAAGTCCTGATCGAAGAGGGCGACATCCAGCCGTGCTTGGATGCCGCGATCGAGAAGAACAATACGGACCTGATGGTAATCGGCACGCGCGGACGCACCGGACTCGGGAAGCTTCTGCTGGGCTCGGTTGCGGAAGAGATATTCCGTACCGTCTCCTGCCCTGTGCTCACCGTTGGACCTCATTCCAGCTCCGTCCATGAACATGGCGGCGAGCTTCGTGAAGTTTTGTACGCCACAGACCTAAGCCCCGAATCCCGGGCCGCCGCTCCCTACGCGATTTCCCTGGCCAGGGAATTTCAATCACGCCTGATTCTCATGCACGTGATTCCGGAAGAGCAGCCCGATGATCTCGTTTCCGACGTTAACGTCAAAGCAGGCTTGGAAAAGCTGCTGCACGAACTCGTTCCACCCGAGGCTGAGGCCTCGTGCAAGCCCGAGTACATCGTGGAATGCGGCGACCCGGCGGATATGATTCTGGAATTCGCTAACGTGAAACAAATGGATCTAATCGTTCTCGGTGTCCGACCGGAGAAGGGCGCACCCGGCGCGGAAACGCATCATCTGCCGACCGCGATAGCTTATAAAGTCGTGTCACATGCCGAGTGCCCTGTGTTGACCGTTCGCCACTGATCTCGATTCCATTCTTGGCTAACCCTGGGGTAGTTCACAATTTCTGAAAGGAGAACTAGCAATGTTTGGTCCGATTGAAGTGCTGGTAGTGAAAGCCACTCCGGAAATGATTCATAACTGGGGATGGTTCCTCGCGTTTGGCATCGTATTGCTGTTGCTTGGCATCGCCGCAATTGTCCGGTCCTTCGCCGCTACGGTGGCCTCGATGGTGTTCTTCGGATGGCTCCTAGTGTTTGGGAGCATCATCGAGTTTGTCCATGCGTTCATGGTGGGCAATTGGGCGGGATTCTTCCTGCACCTGTTGGTCGCAATTCTCTTTGGAATCGCCGGCGTCGCAATGCTGGTGAAACCGGTGATGAGCGCCGAGGCAGTGACTCTCTTGATGTCGATGTTCTTTCTGATCGGCGGGCTGTATCAATTGATTTCCGCGATGTGGACGCATCTGCCCGGCTGGGGTTGGCATGCCCTGAACGGAATCATCGCCTCAATCTTAGGCGTTCTACTTTTGGCGCAGTGGCCGATCTCGGGCCTCTGGGTGATCGGTCTCTTCATTGGAATTGACCTGGTTTTCTACGGTTGGGCCTGGATCGCGCTGGCTCTTAACCTGCACAAGTTGTGAGCGGAGCATTTGGTCAGCATAGAGATAGGGTTGAAATCGGTAATTCCGGCCTTGGTTTGAATATTTCACTGAGGAAAAGGAGCATGTCATGGGCGACTTGAGTTTGATTGTATTGACTGCCAATTCGAAAGATGGGGCGGGGCAAGCTCTCGATGTGGCGAAGAGACATGATCGCGATGGTTGGATTGAGCTGATGGATTACGCTCTCGTGACGAAAGACGAAAAGAGTCATGTCACGGCTCGAGAGATGGGAGAAGAGCGTTCAGAGAAGTTCGTCGCTGCAACGGCTGGTGTCACTGGTGGCATCCTCGGCGCAGCCTTCGGGGGCCCGGCAGGGGCTGCTGCTGGAATCGGCGCCGGCGCCTTGGCTGGAGCAGGAACCATGCGGCTGGCGGAAAGGCTTTCTCCAGACAAGTCCTTGGAGTTTTTCCCTGAGAACCTCGGGGTCAACAGCTCCGTACTCGCCGTGATTGTAGAGGAGCGGTACGCAGAGCGGCTCGACGAAGAGATCCAGAAATTTGGGCGGACCGCTCGCAGGGAACTTAAACGGGCAGAGCGCGACGCTGAATTCGAGGCCTATTTGCAGCGGTCGAAAGACAAGATCCAGTCCATTCAGAATGATATCCAGGCTCACTTAGCCAAGGCTAAGGTTGCCACAGGAGCGGAAAAAATCAGGATTGCCGCGGATTTGGCCGCCAAGCGAGCTGAACTGGAAGCCACCTGGGAAAAGGCCGAAGATCACATCAAGGCCATGAGCTCCGATTTGAAATCGGACATTCGAGAAATGAACTTTCGATTGGAATTGGCCGGGCTCACGGCAAGAGCAGAAGTCGCCACAAGCGTCGACCATCTTCACCGCCAGCTCAATCACTACAATGACGAACTTGAGAACCTCATCCAAGGCCAGATCGACATGTTGAAAGAAGAGACTTCCGAATTGAAGACCAAGGCCGCTGGGGCGAGCGCTGAGACCAAGGCCGCCATCGAAAACTATCTTCTGGCCGTCGAGTTACGTCTCCGTAAGGAGCGAGCCAAGCTGCAGAGTAGTTTCGAGGATCGCCTCCTGCAAATGAAACAGTGGTTCGATACTCTGCACGTCCGGTCCGTTTTGGCACATGCTGAATTGCGAGACAAACTCCAAGCACGCGTCAAGGCAGCTCAACATGCTTCCGCGGAACTGAAAGCTCGCGTACGCATGAGAAACCGCGAGGACGAACGCTCCTGGAAGGACATCCGGCAGGGCTTCAACAAAGCCTGGAAAGACCTTGAGGAAGCGTTTGACCGAGCGAATAAGGAGCGGGTATAAGGGCACAAGTACGAACCACCAGGCCAAACGAAGGATAGAAGGAGAAATTTATGAACGCTACACCAGTGGGTACATTTGTGAAGAAATCGGTGGGTTGGTCAATTGGGCTCAGCGTGCTCATGATTGTGGCAGGGATTCTAGCGATAGCTTTACCCCTGGCTGCCGGAATCGCCGTCAACCTGTTGGTCGCCTGGCTGCTCGTTTTCAGTGGATGCGTCCATCTGGTGTTTGCCTGGCACACGCGAAGCGCCGGAGGCTTTCTCTGGGAGTTGCTGGTCGGAATTCTCTACATTTTCATCGGCGTGTATCTGCTCATCCATCCATTGGCGGGCTTGGTGTCGCTGACGATTGCGCTCGCGATTTACCTATTGTTGGAGGCTGTTCTGGAATTTGTCTTGGGATTCACACTCCGCCCGTTGCCAGGGACAGGCTGGTTGATCTTCGACGGGATCATTACCTTGATCCTCGCTGTGATGATTTGGAGGACGTGGCCAAGTAGCACTTCCTGGATAATCGGTACACTGGTGGGCATCAGCATGCTGTTCAGCGGCACCACTCGCCTGATGCTTTCTCTGGCCGCGCGCAGCATCACGAGTAAGTTGGCCTAGGCCTCGAAGAAGGACTTCGTCGCGAGCAGATCCAACGCGTACGCGCCTTACAAGGATTTTTAAGTGCACGGTTGGACTGAACCCGGAGACAATGAGCCAAGAGGCAGTTCGAAACTCCACTGAACCCTCTGAAGTTGAGGGGCATACCGTCGATTGGAGGAACAAGCCGTGGGAGCCATGATCCCATTAACCGATGCCTCTCGGCGCCCCGCGCATTTCCCCATCGTTACGACCTGCATCATTCTCGCAAACTTTTTCGTTTTTGCGCTCGAACTGAGCGGCGGTGATGCATTCGTGCTCCAGTGGTCGGCGATCCCCGCCAACATTATGTCTGGCCATCGCTGGATCACCATCCTGACGGCCATGTTCATGCACGGCAGTTGGTCCCACATTATCGGCAACATGGTTTTCTTGTGGGCCTTCGGTCCCGAGATCGAAGACGCAATGAATCCCATCCGCTATGCGGCTTTCTATCTACTCGGCGGGCTGGTGGCGATGCTGACGCAGATCGTGGCTATCCCGCATTCCACAGTGCCAAACCTGGGCGCGAGCGGCGCGATTGCCGCAGTCATGGGCGCCTTCCTGGTCACCTATCCCCTCGATCGGATTCGCACGCTATTAGTCATCTCTGTCTTTGTGCGGATCAGATTCATCCCGGCCGCTCTTCTAATTGGATTCTGGTTTCTCACTCAGCTCTTGAACGCCGGATCGGTCGCCCAAGTCCAGACGGGCGGAGTGGCTTACCTGGCTCACGTTGGTGGCGCCGTCTTTGGGGCCGTTACCGCGCGCCTTTTTGAAGACCCACGGCGGATTGCGGACTAAGGGACTTACCATGTCGCCCAACGCTGACGAGACCCGGACCCCGATGACAGGCTTGACGGTAGAGGAAGCCGAGGCACGGCTAAACCAGTTCGGCCCGAATGAGCCCGCCGCGACAAAGCACTATTCCTTTTTATCCGATCTCTTGCACGCGTTCGCAAATCCTCTGGTGTTGATCCTGGTGATGGCCGCAACTGCCTCCGGGTTTCTCGGCGACAAGATCGATGCGGGAATCATAGGCGCCATCGTTCTCATCAGCATCGTTATCGACTTAACCCAGACCTATCGTTCGCAACGAGCCGTCGAACAGCTCCGCGATCGCGTGGCCCCGACGGCAAGCGTCCTGCGCGGCGGCCAGTGGCAGGAGATTCGGCGGCGCGATGTTGTTCCGGGAGACATTGTCCGGCTTTCCGCCGGAGATCTGGTTCCCGCAGACTGCCGCCTCCTGATTGCGCGGGATCTCTATGTCCTGCAAGCTTCGCTCACGGGCGAATCGATACCCGCCGAAAAGGAAGCGACCGGTGAGCCCGCCTCGACCAAGGCGGATGCGCGCAACATGGTTTTTCAGGGCACATCCGTCGTCAGCGGAACGGCAACGGCGGAAGTCATCCAGACGGGCCCTCGGACAGCCTTTGGCGACATTGTCACTCGCCTTGCAGCAAGGCCAGAAGAGACCGCCTTCGATAAAGGCTTGCGGAATTTTAGCCATCTGCTGGCACGCACGGTTTTCTTCCTCGTTCTCTTCCTGGTCGTCGTCAGCGTCGCGCGCCACCGCGATGTCCTTCAATCTCTTATGTTTGCGGTTGCCCTTGCCGTCGGCTTGACGCCAGAGTTCTTGCCCATGATTACGTCCGTGACCCTTTCCAAAGGTGCCGTCGCCATGGCGCGTAAGAAGGTTATCGTCAAACATCTCTCCGCCATTCAAAACCTTGGCAGCGTGGATGTGCTTTGCAGCGATAAAACCGGAACGCTCACCGCGGGAACAATGACGCTCGATCGCTCTCTCGATCCTTTGGGGAATCCATCCCAACGCGCCCTGGAACTTGCCTATTTCAACAGCAAATTCGAGACAGGTATCCGTAGTCCACTCGACGAAGTCATCCTCCACCAGCCTTCACCAAAAACGGAAGACTTCACGAAGTGCGACGAAATTCCGTTCGATTTCGTACGCCGGCGGCTCTCGGTCGTGGTGGAATGGCAGTCCGGGCGAATTCTCATTACGAAAGGCGCTCCTGAAGGGATTATTCCGCTGCTCTCCGGTTACGAGCTTGAAGGCAAGGTACAACCGATCGCCGAAGACACTGCCAAGCGCGTTCGGCAGATTAGCGATGAGCTGAACAGCCAAGGATTCCGGTCGCTGGCGGTAGCCTACGTCGAAGTTCCGGCCTGTGCGAACTATTCCGTTCAGGACGAGCGCAATCTGATCCTGGCCGGTTTCTTGAGTTTTTCCGATGCGCCGTTGCCTGACGCTGCCCAGGTTATGGCCGCCTTAAAGCAGGACGGCGTTGAGGTCAAGGTGATCTCGGGTGACAACGACCGCGTCACCGGCCACGTCTGCACGCAGGTAGGCATCGAACCCGGCAAGATCATCACCGGCGAGGATCTGGACCGGATGACGGACCCGGCGCTGGCCCACGACGCCGAGGGGACGCGAGTATTCGCGCGCATCTCTCCCGCCCAGAAAAACCGCATTCTGTTGGCTCTCAAACACAATGGCCACGCCGTAGGGTTCATGGGCGATGGCATTAACGATGCTCCCTCGCTTCACGCGGCCGATGTTGGCATTTCGGTATCGAGCGCTGTTGACGTAGCTCGCGAAGCCGCCGATGTGATTCTCGTCGAGCCCGGCCTGCGGGTTCTACACGATGGCATCATCGAAGGCCGCAAAGCCTTCGGTAACGTGATGAAGTATCTTCTGATGGGCACCAGTTCGAACTTTGGGAATATGTTCAGCATGGCCGGGGCTTCGCTCTTTCTGCCGTTCTTGCCGATGCTGCCCACGCAGATCCTGCTGAACAACATGCTTTACGACCTGTCGCAGATCACCATTCCTACGGACAATGTCGACGAGGCTTACCTGCAAAAGCCCCAGCGATGGGATATCAGTCTGATCCGCAATTTCATGCTGCTCATCGGACCCATCAGCTCCATCTTCGATTTTCTCACCTTCTACGTATTGCTCCACTTCTTCCACACCAGCGAAGCGCAGTTTCATACCGGTTGGTTTGTTGAATCGCTGGCGACGCAGACGCTGGTGCTGTTCGTCATCCGCACATCAAAGAACCCGCTGCGCAGCCGTCCCAGTGGTCCTTTGACGGCAACATGCCTTGCGGTTGTGGCCATCGGGCTTTATCTGCCGTTCAGCCCGTTGGCACACGTGCTCGGCTTCACTCCGCTTCCGGCGGCCTTCTTCGCTTTTCTGGCCGTCGCGACGGCCACCTACCTCTTGCTGGTGGAAGCCGCCAAACGCCGCCTTCTTCGCGGCGCCACCGCCAAGAATGCGGTCAAGCACGGCGACGCATTGGCGGTCGCGGCCTAGGCTCAGCCGGGGAGTTGTCGGATATGAAAAACATGAATGTAGCAGAAATCGATGAGTTCCGTGGTCCTGGAGCGAAAAACCCTGGGGTAAAGTTGCCATGATCCGAAGTATTATCCTCGCTGTTGTACTCCTGGCCCTGATTGCCGCGGCCGCCTTGCCTGCTTTTTGTCAGTCGAATCCTGACCTGCAAACGTTCTTTCAACAAGACATCGGGCTGACTCAGGATCAGATCGCCGCCATTCGCAGCGGACAGCCGGTCGTGAAGGCTCTTCCTTCCCGCACGCCGGCCGAAGTCTTTCTATTTGGTGCGATCTACATCCACGCTGCTCCGGAGGCCTACGTCCAATTGTCCCGAGATTTCGACCGGCGTCGTGAGCTTCCCAGCTATTGGGCGCTCCAGGTGTTCAGCAGTCCTCCGAAACTTTCTGACTTGAAAGATTTTTCGTTCGACAGCGATGAGATCCAAGCCTTGAAGAAGTGCACGCCCGGCGACTGTCAGATGCAGTTGCCTGCCAGCTCTATCGAAGACTTTCACCGATCCATCAATTGGTCTGCCGCGGACGTGAACGAACAAGTGAATCGACTCCTACAGAAGGCGGCTTTGCAGCGCCTGCTCGCCTACGAGCGTGAGGGCAACCAAGCCCTGGGGCTTTATAACGATAAGCGTGATCCGACCGTGGTGCCCCAGCAGTTCGCTTATATGCTCACCTATGCCAAGGCTTTGCCAGCGCACCTGCCGGATTTCTACACATACCTTCTCTCCTATCCCAACGCCAAGCCCGCAAACGTCGAAGACACGTTCTACTGGGCAAGAGTGAAATTCGGATTAAAGCCGACGTTGCGTGTCGTGCAAATGGTGACCATGCGTGGCAACCCTGCTGACCCAGTCGCTTATGCCATCGCCGAAAAGCAGCTTTATTCGAGCCACTACTTCGAGACTGCGTTGGAACTTTCCTTCTGCGTCCGCAGGAGTGACGACCCGAAGCAGCCCGGCTTCTATCTGATCATGGCCATGGGTTCCGAGCAGGCGGGTCTGACGGGCGCCAAGGGATCGGTCATTCGAAAGACTGCGGTGGGCCGGTCGGTTTCCCATCTCCAGAAAGCGCTTTCGGCCATCAAGAGCACCCTGGAAGCTAACCAATAGGCTTCGGAGGTCGGCCAACCCACGATGGGCACTTGGAATGTAGCCGCTGCGACCGAATCAGCTTAAGTTCGACGCCAGAAATATGATTTTCTGTTGCACGGTGTGTGAAATCTGGGCGCGCGGACGGAGACAACCATGAAGTTCGGCGTGTTGGCGCTGGATTACGACGGGACCATCGCACGAGACGGTGTGCTGGACCCTGAGGTCAAGGCCGCAATTCTGGAGGCACGTGCGCGCGGAATCGTGGTAATCATCGTCACGGGCCGCATCCTCTCAGACCTGAAGCAAGCGGCAGGAGATCTCGGATTTGTCGACGCAATAGTAGCGGAGAATGGTGCAGTTCTCGCATTCCCAAATGGTCAGACAAGCCTGAACGGTCATTCCCCGCCTCAAGTCTTCCTGGATGAACTACACCGCCGTGGAATCGAATATAAGACTGGCCAGTGCGTCGTGGAAGCCGCTGCTGCTTCGGCTCCCCAGATCCTGGAAGCAATCAGGGAGCTCGAACTGCCACTCGTGCTGTTGTTCAACCGCAGCCGTCTGATGATCCTTCCGCAGGCGATCAGCAAGGGAACTGGCTTGAGGGAGGCGCTGAACGCACTTCGGCTTTCGGCCCACAACGCGATCGCGATCGGGGACGCTGAGAACGACCACGACTTGCTTGCAGCGTGCGAGATTGCCGTCGCTGTGGGCTGGGGCAGCCCAGCACTCCAAAAGGAAGCGGACGAGATTCTGCCTGGCGATGGCCCACGGGCCGTGGCTACCTACATACAGCGAACATCGCAAGAGATGAGGTTGCCACTAGGGCGCATCGGCCGGCACCGAATGGCCCTGGGTATGGCAGAAGACGGACGCCCGATTGCACTCGCCGTCCACGGACGGAACTTCCTGGTAGTTGGGGATCCACAATCCGGTAAATCCTGGGCTAACGGACTTGCGTGCGAACAGATGATCCTCCAAGGCTACTGTGTCTGCCTGATCGATCCCGAAGGGGATTACGGTTCGCTGGAATCACTGCCGGGCGTGGTGGTTCTGGGAGGTGAAGATCAGCCACCGGAAATACCCGACGTTGCTCGCGCGCTACGGCACTTCGATCTTAGTGTTGTCCTCGATTTATCGCGCATCCTCTACGAAGACAAGGTTCGTTATCTGAAGGCGCTACTGCCGATGCTGGCTTCGCTCCGGCGAACCACGGGTCTGCCGCATCGCATTGTCGTAGATGAGGCCCATTATTTCCTTCGTGAACCCGACGTTAAACAGTTGTTGGATTTTGAGCTGGGCGCCTACACGCTTGTGACCTATCGTCCGTCAGACCTGCACCCCGATCTTCGCAGTGGCATTGAAGCGGTCATTGTGAAACGTTCGACGCATCCCGCAGAAGTACAAACGCTACTAACTATGGTTGCAAACAAAGGCGTCGAGCAGGAATGGACCACCATTCTTGGAGCCCTCGCCGATGATGAGGCTGTTTTGTTGCCTGGCATTGAAGAAGCTGAAGGAAAATTACGGCGCTTTAAGCTTTTTCCCCGATTGACCCCGCATGTCCGGCACAAGACGAAGTACCTTGATGCCCAACTGGGTGCAGGACAGGAATTCGTGTTTACGGATGATGGGAGGACGATTGGGTCACCTGCTCGATCCTTGAAGCAGTTTGTGCTTTTATTGCCGAACACACCAACCACATCTCTTGACGGACACGTGCGCCGGGGAGACTTCTCCCGTTGGATTGCGGATGTATTCCACGATCATCGCCTGGCGTCGGACGTGCGAAAAGTTGAACAGCGCTATCGGCTCGGCCATCTAGACGATGTGCGCCAATCGCTGGCAAGACTAATTCAGGACCGTTACAAATTCTCCCATGATAAGAGCGTGTAGAGACGAAGGAACGCGAGACTTCGCGCTCAACTCGGAACGCTCTGCCCTTATATGCTCAGAACCGGAATCGGCACGGCACAAATGATGGCGTAGCCGTGGGTCCGCATGTGCGTGCCATACGGGTAGCACCCGGTAACCAGCAAATCGGCCTTCGTCTGCGTCGCCGCTTGGCTCAGCACCTTGGGCACGTCACCACTGCCGATGAATACATCCGCCGTGATGCCCGTGTCTTGCTGGAGCCTTGCGATACGCTCGGAGGCGTCGTCGACGAGCGCCTTCTTCCACTTTTCATCAACGTGCATGCCACCGGGCCCCCAAAACTCCACGCTGGCAGTGACGTGAGCGAGCGTGAGACGGGCGCCGAATTCAGCAGCCAGTGGGGCGGCCCACGACACAGCTTCGTTACTTCGCGGGCCCAAATCCACGGCGCACAGGACGTTGCGGATCGCAAATTTCTGCACTGGCGATTGTTCCACGTGCGCGCCAGTCCAAATCGGGCACCCGGTTCTGGAGAACACTTTTGTTGCCACTGAGCCCAGCAGAAACTGCTCTGAGGTGGTGCCGTGCGACGGCATCATGATCAGGTCGGCTTTTTCCTCCTCAGCCATCTTCACAATTGCCCAAGCCGGGTCGCCTTTGACCAACATGCGCCGAATGGTGAGGCCGTCAAGCTCCGTAACGAGAGAGTGGTCCTGCTGCTTCTGGGCCTCTTTATTGATCTCCGTGAGCAAGTCCCAGCCAGCCGACTCGCGGTCGTCCTCCAGCACACCGGCGGCATGGCTCAGCGCTGTCACGACGTGGAGCATTACGATCTCGGAATGGAAATGGCGCGCCAAGATCGCAGCCTGATGAACGACATCCAGTGAAGTAATCGGGAAATCAACCGGTAAAAGAATTTTATTAATATTCAGCATCGCACAACAGCCCTTCAGTCGCAGTGTCCCTCACTATGCTCCTTAGCCGGAGCTTCCGAATTGAATCCCTGGTTCACGCAAATGGTGCGCTTCTTCCTGTCTCGGATGCAACCAATCTACCACTAGAGCAGGCAACCAACGAGATCAACTGAGTTCCCACGGCTCGTATTCAGCCAAACATTTTGTGCCATCCGTGCCTTCTGTGCAAAACTCAGATGCTGATCTCTTCGTTGCAGATAGAACAATTTTTCCTGCGGAGAATACTTTCAACCTGAAGCCAGCGCAACAACGGATGTCCGGCGGGCGCCTGCTCTCGCTGTTGGCGTACATACTCAGTTGTCGTGATAACGGCCGTTAATCTCTTCACCCATGATGGCGAAGTCGCACTTCGACGTATTCAGGAGATCAGATGATCTCTGAACGGTAAGTCAATTGTACGAATTGCAGGAGGACGTCCTAAGCCTTCCTAAGACATCCTAGCAAAATCCAAGTAGCAGATTTCCCATTGCTGATGGGAAAACCCCAATTTGCCTTCCTGCTGCAGGTTTTAGTGTTGACAACAAAGTGGGTTAAGATTTACCAATACCAATGGAAATTTCTTAGGCTAGCTGGGCTCCAATCCCACCCTCTCTGCCACTCTCTCTCTAAATTTTTTCCAAATCCAAAAACGACGGTTCCCTAGACGGTTGTAGCAAATTTTCGAAAAGCAACCCCATTCGACGAGATTAGCTTTCATCCGCGTGACATTGGCCTTTCAACCAAAGGGTTGGGTGATGTTAGCGACCCGCACGCTAATCCTGACAACGGTTTTCAAGACCGTTGTAGCTACTAAACCTTCTGCGCCGACGCTCGACGCCCAAACCTCTATCTTATTAAGGTAGCGTTCAGACGAGATATGCAACCGTTTACAAGACCATCGCAAATGCCTTGAACTTTCACGAACGCGCGAGTTTCGGGCGCCTCGTCAGGCCGCGACGGTTCAAACACCGTTGTACGTGGCATTCTTCGGACTGTTGTAACTACACAAGAGTCCCGCAACTATGCTCCTTGTGAGAGCGGATCAGCGCGCATAACGCCGCGATGTCATGTTCTTGCTCGCGGCTGAAATCTCAACAAGCCGCTAGGCTATTTTTCTGACTGTCCATCGTGGCTGCCGATAATCATTAGGATGCGGCCTTGGGCCACAGATGGGAGCTGCCATGAAAGCATATTTCCGTTACCAAAAGGGCTATCTATACGAGGAGCATGGCGCGTGGTATGTCCGATATCGCCAACGAGTCCCACAAGAGGACGGCTCCAGCAAGCTTAAACTCATCTCCAAGCATCTAGGGCGCTCCAAGGATTTCTCTAACATTTTTGCGGTTGAACGGTGTCGGGCATCATTCATGCAAACCGTCAATCAAGATCGGCTCAGCACGAATTCGAGAATAACGTTAACCGCCTTCGTCGAGGGGCTCTACCTACCTTGGACCAAAGAGGAGCGTCGAGCCAGCACAAGCACAGGGCATCGTCAAATCTGGATCAATCACCTCCGCGATCGCGTCGGAGAACTTCGCTTGCGTGCATTCCGCACCGTGGACGCGAGTCGAATGTTGCGAGCGGTCGCCAAAGAGAAGGATCTAACGAAGACAACTCTGCAACACATCAAGTCAGTGCTGAGCACCATCTTCACCTGCGCCAAAAATGAGGTAGCCTTCGATGGGGCAAACCCCGTCGATGGCGTTTTGATTCCCTGGAATGCGAGAGAACCGGGAGAGACGCACGCCTACGATCTCGGCCAAGTGCTCCAAATTCTCGACCTCCTCCCGCTTCTCGCAAAAAGTCTTATCGCGACTGCGGCCTTCGCGGGGCTACGCCGAGGCGAGCTCCGCGGACTCGAGTGGACCGATTACACGGGCACCGAATTAAGGATCAACCGTTCGATGTGGAGATCGGTGGTCAGCCTTCCGAAGACACGCGCCAGCCGCGAATCCGTGCCGATAATTCCTGCCTTGGCGGAAATCCTCGACGCATACCGAAGATCCGCGGGTAACCCAGAATTAGGTTTCGTTTTTCGCTCCAATGATGGGCTTCCTATCAGCCTCGACAAAGTCGTGCGGCGGATGATTCGGCCGGCTCTTGAGGCCATCGATCTACCGTGGCACGGGTGGCACGCGTTCCGTCGAGGCCTCGCCTCGAACCTATACGCCATGGGAGCTTCCGACAAGGTGGTACAACGCATCTTGCGCCACTCGAGACCGCACGTTACCAAGGAACGCTATATTAAAGTGTTTGATCGCACTGTGCTCGAAGCGGCGGAGGAAATGCAGAAACGGATCGAAGAACTAAGACAACCAAGAGAACCCTGCCGGCAGCTAGAATTGAGCTTTGGCGACGGAGTTGAACGACCACGAACTGCACTAGACGAACATCCAGCGTTCAGCCGTCTCGCGGCTTCATCGCTCTCAGGCCAGCAGTTGGCCAGCACATTATCTTGAATACCACGGAAAGCTATTTGAAATTATGCTGGCGCGCTTGGAGCAAGTCTCGACGCTGGATCGAGTTAGGGGAATCTGGCGGAGAGGGGGGGATTCGAACCCCCGGTACAGGTTTTAGCCCGTACAACGGTTTAGCAAAAAAATTCCCCCGTTTCACAGCCTGGTGTTCGGAATCAATAGGTTACGTTCGGACGAGATGCCTCATTTTTGTGCAAAGAACCCCTGTTCGGAAGCTGTTGTGCAACTACTGTGCAACCACAATTACAACGGTCTCCCCGACGGTTTTCTAGGACTATCGTAGGTCGAGTCAGCATCTGCTTTGTTCGTCAATGGTTGTTCCTCCTGCTTCTACGCCGGAGAACGCCTGGTATTCGATAACGTTCGGGTAGCTATAATCCGCCCAGAGCGTCGTCTTTCACTTCCCACAACGCCGTTTGGGGCCAACTCCCGAGTTGCGGACGATCCACTTGGAACGGTCATTCCATGGGTCGGGCGCGCAGGCTAGCTAACTTGACGCGTTGAGAGCACATCCCGCGCAGTCGTCCAACGAATACTGGGATAGCGATCGTTGTCGAGCGGCTCTAGCTTTGCCCGGCCGTCGAACATGTTACGCATGTACTGCATGCCCTGCCATGCCGGGTAAAGTTCCTTCTCTCCGGGAGCGATCGTGCGCGCGACCTTGATAAGGGTGCCGAGCATTCCCAGACCTCCGGCGCGGAACAGGCGGAACTCCTTTCCGGTCACCTCACTTACGACCGCCATCAGTTCCCGGGCGCTGAGTTGATCGCCAGCAATTCGTAGAAAGCGAGGGGTGGACGGATCAAGAGCCGCGCTCGCCGTGAATGCGGCCGTGTCATCCATCGTCGTGAAGTCCATGCGCTGGTCCGCGTCGCCCCAATAGAGGACTCGCTTCAGTTTGAAGAGAATGAGCGGCATCTGACCGGTCAGCATATCGGCAAACGCACCGTTGAAGATCGTGGTCGCTGAAATCGAAGTCTTAGCGAGGCGCTTGTGGAAGTCTCGACGCAGATCGAGATTGCGATTCTCTCCGGGCGGAAACTTGGTGAAATCGATCGAGTAGTCGGACGGAATGAAACGTGGCACGTCAGCCTTGATCGCAGCGTCGAGCAGAACCGTTTGCGTTTCCACGATCACGTCCCGCAATCCCTGCAGCGCGGACACCACGCAGGACGCACACGAGCATGCCGGTGTCACTTGGGAAGCGCTGCTCAAGTCGACACTGGCAATCGTTACGCCGAGCTCCTGCAGTCGCTCAAGCTTGGCTCGCGCGGTGCCGTTGCGAACAAGCGCTCTTACGCTGGCTCCCCGTTCGAGCAAAGCTCTAACGATGCGTCCGCCGAGATTACCGGTAGCTCCCGCCACGACGATGGTCGAGTCATTCATGATTCCGATATTAGAGAAAGGACAGCGTCGATGCAAAGTGGGCGCAGATCTGAGTGGGGGTCGACTGGAGGCTTTTTCGGTCACTGAGGTCAACAGACGTTCAGAAAAACCTAAGGCGACACAGCTTGGAAGTGATTGAGATTCCAGATTGAGTCAGCCAGCTTTTCAGCATTCGAAATACATGTGATTTAAGAACACCCCGCAGCGGTCGCCCCTGTTCAAAAACCTGCTTCTCGCCTCTTCTCTAAATTGATGAAGCTTCCTGGGCAAATTCGGGATCTCTAGATTGCCCAAAGACAGATGTTTGTGGCCCGTCAACGGCGCCGCGAAAGGTAATTTGGCCGTCTCGATATCAATCGACCGCGAAGGTGAAGCGCCATAGTGGAATGACGGTAAGATGCTAGACATCAGCAGGGAATTGAAGGATCATTTTAGCCAGATTTTGTCAGGAATTATTGGCTCCGTTCGATGCAATTTTGGGGAGCTTTTTTCACAGACAATCAGGGAATTATGCGCAGATCTGTTCGCAGCCGAGTTGCCACCGCCATGCTGCTGTTTGTGACGGCGGCCGTTGCGGCACGCGCGCAGGAGACTCTGCAGACATTCCTGGTTCACGGGTCCGAAGCTCTGCACGTCGGCGACAATGCTGCCGCCGAGCGGGCTTTTCGCCGTGCGCTCGACATGCAGCCATCTTCCGTTGAGATTCTGAATGATCTGGCGATCTCCCTGGCACGTCAGGGGAAAACCGCGGAAGCGATCGGTTTTTACGAACGCGCGCTGAAGCTTAAGCCGGGCGACCCGCCTACAGTGCGGAACCTTGCCGTGGCGTTCTATCGGGCCGGGAGGTACCGGCAAGCACGGCCGCTGCTGCGACAGCTGGCAGCCACGGGCACGGCCGATTTCCAGCTCCTGGAGATGGCGGGCCTGACTGCGTTTGCGCTCGATCGCTATCCCGAATCGGCGGCATATCTGGAACGGGCCAGCCAGTTGCAGCCAGCCGATATCGCCACGCTGGACATGTTGGGCAAGGCCTACATGCGGGCGAAGGACTACAAGAGCGTCGCCAGCGTCTTTGAGAGGATCATGCGCATCAATCCGGATTCGGCTTCGGCGCACGTCATGATGGGCACGGCCTATGACGGTATGTCCAGGGAAGAAGAGGCGCGGAGCGAGTTTGAGGCGGCGCGGGCAGCCGACCCGCGGTACCTCGGCGTCCATTCGGGTCTCGGCGTGATTTATTGGAAGACCGGTGATGACGAGCGCGCGGCCGTAGAATTTCGAACCGAACTCGCGAATTATCCGGCTGATCCGGTTTCGAACTGCCTGTTGGGCGAGATTCTGGCGAAGCAGGACCAGCCCGCTGAGGCAGTGGTGTACCTGCGGGCCGCCGTGGCGGCCAACCCCAACTATAAGGAAGCGCTGTATGAGCTGGGGAAGGCGGAGATAGATCTGGGTCATCCGAAGGACGCAGTGGCGCCATTGCGCAAAGCCATCTCGCTCGACGCGGAATACTACAAGGCGCACTTCGTGCTGGGGACGGCGCTGCGGCAACTGGGGCTGAAGGAGGAAGGGCTGCGCGAACAGAGGCTTTCAGCACGAATACAGAAGCGTGCGGACGAAAACGCGGCGAAGGCGGTGAGCGCGAAAGGAAATGCTCCTTAAGAGGGTGGATTCAATATGTTCCGCGCTTGTTCGCGACCCGATCACAAATTATCCGCTTGAAGTGCTTACTCATGGCAAGGGTGCGTTCTGGAGAAACTTCGGCGCCGCCAAATGCGTGCGAAGGGGTTCTCGGCCCGGACACGTCAGAATGAATCGCCGTTTTCCGCGCCACCGACTGCGAGTGCTCGATAGGCAGCGCCAAGAACCGGGGCATCTTCGTTGATTATGACGGAAATGGGGATACGGGAAAGGATTTCCGTCATCGGTCCCTTATTGGCGAATGAGCGGCAGAAGCTGCTTTCTTTCAGTCTGGGGAGAATCTTCACGGCAATGCCGCCGGCCAGAAAGACTCCGCCATAGGCGAGAACGCGCAGAGCCAAATTTCCTGCTTCAGCGCCAAACGCGTCGATCCACCAATCGAGTGCCTCGACACAAATGGGACACCTTCCGTCGATCGCATTGTGACTGATTTCACTCGCGGAAGCCGTTGCTGGTTCGCCAAACGTGGGATGGCGCACCGTGGGATCGAGGAATTCATGTAAATTGCGGAAGCCCCGTCCGGAGAAGATATCCTCGCAGGAGACGCGGGGGAGATTCTGCTTTAGGAATAGAAGAAGGCGGGTTTCCCGCTCGTCGCGCGGAGCAAAATCTGCCGCGCCGCCTTCCGAAGGAGCCGGGCGATGGTGCTGGCCGTCCCAGTAGAGGACGGCTTCTCCGAGACCGGTTCCCGCAGCGATGACGGCTTTGTTTCCTCGCGGGTCGGGAACGCCTTGCTTCAGAGGAAGGAAGTCGCCGGACGAAAGTTTGTCCAGGCCGAACGCCGTAGCGACAAGATCGTTCAGGAGGACAACGTCCTTGGCATGAAGATTCAGGGCAGTAGCAATAGAGCCGGACTCCACCGCCCAAGCGAGATTAAGGGAATACAGACGCCCGTTTACCACTGTGCCGGGAACGCCAAAGCCTGCAGCCCGAATGCGGTTGCGAGCCGGAGCCTGCTTGCGCAGGTCTTCGCGGAAATGCATGAGCACTTCTTCAAAGCTTGGATAATCCCCGGTTGCATAACGTTGCCTGGCAACCAAGTGCAAGTCGGTGCCATGCTCTTCGAAAGCAGCCAAGTTGCATTTCGTGCCGCCAATGTCTCCCGCAACGATCATTGGTCCCCCGCTAATGGCTCAGGTCGATGAGAGCGCGGAAGGCACCATAAAAGTGCCAAAACACTAACAAACCATTGTAACGAGGCTTGAAGCACGGTGCTCTTGACCATTGTGACCCCAAGTGAGGACAACAAAGCATTCGGCGAACTAGCGAAACCGCCGGATAACGAGATTATGGCGGTCGGAACGATACAAGCCGAGCACATAGAGAATCACAACGCCCTTGGTGGAATAGATCACTTGACGAATGCGCAGAAGCGGTTCGCGTCTCGGAACGCCAAGGAGTTCCGCGGTTCGGGGGTCTGCAGGAGTAGCGTCGACTTCTTCATCGGCGTAGCCGAGTTCGACGTTGTAGTCCCGCTCCAGAGTGGCGAAAAGCGATTCGCGGTGCAGGGGAGCGGTAAGCAATCCAGAGAATTGTGCGGCGGAGAGATAGCAAGTCTCCAGGGCGAAAGGTTCGCCGGACACATGACGCAAGCGCTCCAGTTTGACGACTCTGCTATTCGGCGATAGAGCCAGGCGCGCGTTCACTTCATGCTCATCGTCAATGATCTTGGCGAGAAGGACTTTCGAGCCGGGGATGAGGCTGCGACTGCCCATCTGTTCGGTGTAGCTCATCAGTTTATTGAAGTGGATCTTAGGTGCAGCAACGAACGTGCCAACGCCGCGGCGGCGCTCCACGGCACCTTGTTTTTCCAACGAGGCGAGAGCGTGGCGAGCGGTCATGAGGCTGACATTATGAACCCTCGCCAGTTCTCGCTCAGATGGTACAGCATCACCCGGGCACAATCCCCCCGCTTCAATAATCCTGCGGATTTTGCCCTGAATCCGCTGATAGGCGGGGATACCGTTTCGGCTTTTAACAGGCATTCCGTCTCCCTCGACTTGTCACTTGCGAACTGCAAAACTGGTGCAGCATTGCAAAAACCCGTGCGGGAATAAAGGATAGAAAGCCGTCCTTCCCCCTCACCGAGGCGCGGGCCCATTCTCCAAAACCGGCACACGACGCCACGTGGCGGCAATAAAAACATTTCCGCCGGTCTGTTGGGGCGCCCGCACGGGGATGGGTACACCCCCATTCCCACTTATCTTTACCGATATAGAGCAGGATCCCAATCGTGCTATAGGGCGCATTTTCAATATCCCTTATAAAACAATATTTTCCCCTTGACAAGGGGAAAATGGTGCTATATAGCTAATCACAATTCAGCACTATAGCAGACTGGGATGCTCGGCTCAGTTAAGTACATTACAACAGGAGGACATGGTTGCTGGGCGGCCGGTGGCCTTTTCAGGGGGTTTTTGCGAAGAAAGTGCTGTCCTGCTCTGGAGGGATTGTCGGATTAGCCCTGCTCCTGATTTCGTGCGGCGCTCGCGCGGTTTCCGCTCAGGATGTGAGAGCGTCCATCACGGGTACCATCACCGATCCCAGCGGCGTGCCCATCGCTGGCGCCACCGTGACGGCGAAGGACGCCGATCGAGGAACATCTTGGCCGGCGGCGAAGAGCGAAGTCGGGATTTGCAGTATTTTGAGGGTTTCTGCGGGAACCTACAGCGTGAAAGTGGAGCCAAATGGTTTTACGACGGCGGTGTACCCCACGTTTACTCTGGCATTGAATCAGGCTGCGCGTGTCGAGGTTCAGATGGATGTGGGCGCGGTTACGTCCACGTTTGGGGTTCGCGGAATTACCACTCTGCTCCAAATGCAGGGTAAGGAAATGACCAACGATTTGGGGTGTTGCTCGGTTTGAACTTTTAACAAAGGAGTCTAAGGAAGTCCTATGAAGAAAAGCTTATCGTGGGGACTGCTGATTTTGGCTATCCTCGCGTTGCCGTCATTTGGCCACGCACAAGAATTAACCGCAACAATCAATGGCACCGTGAGCGATGCATCCAACGCCGTGGTTCCTAACGCCACGGTGGTAGTCCGCAGCAACGATACGAATGCCGATATTCGAACGGTGACGACGGGCAGCGACGGCGAGTACACGGCGACCAACCTGCCGGCGGGAACCTATACGGTTACGGTGCACGGCGCCGGGTTCCAGACGTGGACGTCGAAGAACGTGGTTCTAAACGTTTCCGAGAAGCGCAGCCTGGACGTACAACTGCAGGTCGGCAAGGTGGCGGAGACAGTTGAGGTGTCGTCCTCCGCCGTGCCGATCGAAGTCAGCACCGCGGAACAATCGCAGACGATTACCGGCACCCAGGTACGCGAGCTCATATTGAACAACCGCAACTTCGAACAGTTGTTGACCCTGCAGCCCGGGGTAGTCGCGAATTGGGGCGACGAAGTGGGTTTCGGCCTCGCGAACAATACCACGGTGACCGTAAACGGCTCGCGCTCGACCGCGAATAACTGGACCGTAGATGGCGCCGATATCAACGACAGCGGCTCCAACGCCACCCTCCTGAACGTGCCCAGCATTGATGCGATCCAGGAGTTCACTCTCCAGAGGAGCAACTATGATGCCGGGTCCGGACGAAGCGGCGGCGGACAGGTCCTCGTGGCCACCAAGTCCGGTACCAGCGATTTTCACGGCAGCGCCTACGAGTTTTTCCGAAACGACTATCTGAACGCGAACTCCTACTTCAGTAATGCTACCGGGACTCCGCGGTCCATCGAACGGTACAACGATTTCGGATTTACCGTGGGCGGGCCGATCTTTATCCCAGGGAAGACGGATATGAAGAAGTCGAAGACGTTCTTCTTCTGGTCCGAGGAATGGCGCAAGACCAGCACACCGAATTCGGAGACGATTACCGCGATGCCCACGGCGGCTGAGTTGGGCGGAACATTCGCAGGCGATCTGTCGCCCTACGTGGCGAATCCTGCCTGCGTCACCGTAACCGGCACCGGAGCCAGCGCGGTCTCGCAACTCAACCTCACCACGGCCGGTTGCTACAGCAAGAACGCACAAGCGTACGTCAGCAGCATTTTCAGCAAGTATCCGGCAAACCTCAGCGGTAGTCAGTTCTACTACGCTTACAGCCAATTGAACAACTTTCACCAGGACATCATCCGCGTGGACCAGGTGATCAATGATAAGGTCCGGTTCTATGGCCGCTACATCATGGATGACGTCCCGGAGAATCAACCGACCGGTCTTTGGGCCGGCAACAACTTCCCAGGCGTAGTCCCGACGGCCCTAGATGCACCGGGCAAGAACGTAGTTGGAAACCTGACCTGGACGATTTCCCCGCGCATCGCCAACGAGCTGGAATACGTGTACGCTTGGGGCGGAATCAACGCAACGGCGTCCGGGATCATTGGCAGTTCCGCTTTCACCGGCCAACTGACCAACAACTATGCCTACACGGACCCCTATGGCCGCGGCCCGAGCGTCGGCATCGCGAGCAGCGGTTTGGCAGTCGGCGCCGGAAGCGCGCCGTATCACGAGCGCAACATTGACCAGAGTATCATCGACAATCTTTCCCTGGTGCAGGCCAAACACGCGCTGCGCTTCGGCTTCAGCTTGCAAGCCATGGAAAAGACGGAAAATGCCTCGGAAGGAAATCCCAGTTTCAGCTTCTCCAACATCACTGATGCCAGCGGCAACATCCTCATGCCGGCCCTCGCGCAGTTTCTTTTGGGCCAGCAAGCTTCCTATTCACAGGTGAGCCATGATGTGATTCCCGACCTGCATTACAAGAACATCGAAGCCTACGTGCAGGACGACTGGAAGGTCATGCGCCGCCTAACCTTGAACCTTGGCATGCGCTACAGCTACTTCCCCACGCCTTCGGATGCGGGCAACACACTGGTTAACTTTAGCGCGGGCCTGTTCAACATGTCGAATGCCCCGGCGATCGATCCGGTCACCGGCCTCATGGTAGCCGGACAGGGTATTACGGCCGCCAATTACGCGAATGGGCTCATTCTGCCGACCGGCGCTGCGTGCAAGGCCGCGCAGGTCATCGCCCCGACCGCGACTTGCTCGCCCTACGGAGCAACGATCAATCCGGGCACCAAAGGAAACATCGCGCCACGGTTGGGATTTGCCTGGGATCCTTTTGGGAGGGGCAAGACTGCCATCCGCGGTGGATACGGCATGTTCTTTGACCGCTCGCTGAACGGTATCTTTGAACAGAACGCCTTTGGCGATCCGCCGCTGCTACAGACCACCAACGTCCCCGTTGGTCCCTTTGACAATATTTTGTCGGGTGCACCGGCAGGTGCGCCTCTCGGCCCGGTGGGCTTGACTGCTACCGGTTCCCCCATTTGGAAAACACCCTACTATCAGGATTTCAACCTCTCGGTGCAGCACGAAATCCTGCCCAACACCAAACTGGAAATTGCTTACGTAGGGACACTGGGTACTCATCTGCTTGGAGACGTGAATTTGAACCAGCCCACGGTCGCCGCGCGTCTTGCTTCCGATGCCGCCAATGCGGCTACCGGTAATTACACGAACGTCAATGATCTCCGTCCGTATCCCGGATACGGCAACATAACCGCACGTGATACGGAATTCACGAGCAACTACAACTCATTGCAGATAACACTGAATCGCCAGGTAAGCAGGGGCCTGAACGTTGGCGTGGCCTACACCTGGTCTAAACTTCTGACCGACAATAGCAACGACCGTGGCACGGCGATCGCCGACACCTATAACCCGAAGCTGGACTACGGTCCATCGGCTTTCAATACCCCTCAGATCTTCGTATTCAACTACGTCTACGATCTGCCCTTTTACAAGGGACAGAGTGGGTTTGTGGGCCATGTGCTTGGCGGATGGGAGATCTCTGGGATTACCACCATCCAGTCTGGACAGTCGCTCACGATTTTCCAAAACGCCGATCCGTTCAACCTCTTCAATACAGTCGCCAAGATTAACGACGGCGGGTTGGCACTGCAAACCATTCGTGCGGACAGGACCGCAACGGCAATCAGCTACCCGAAAACAGTCAGCTCATGGTTCAACCAGAGTGCCTTCACGGATGCTGTAGGGCACTTCGGGACGGCGAGCAATGGCCAGATCCTCGGGCCGGGTCAGCAGGTCTGGGACATCGGCTTTATCAAGAATACGAGCATTTCGGAACGGATCAAGCTGCAGTTCCGTGGCGAATTCTTCAACGCCTTCAACCATGCCAATTTCAGCAGCGTGGACACCAACGTGGACGATGGTTCATTCGGCACGTTGAACGGCACGCACCTCCCGCGTAACGTCCAACTCGGCCTGAAGTTGTACTTCTAGCCAAACCTTAACCTGGGGCACATCCGTTCGCGGGTGTGCCCCTTTTTTTATGAACCGCGACGCCGGATGCCTCGGCAGCCCTCCTGCCATCGGACGGTCTTCGCGCGCAAAATCAGTCGCAGCGGAATGCTACGTCCACGAGCGCAGGATTCGACTTCCACACGCCTCGCCACATTCAGCGTCATCTCCATCGCGATCAGTGTCCCGCCCGTTTGCAAAACTCCTTCTTGATCCAATATCCGCGGCCAGGCAGGGGAATCTGAAGTTCGTGGTAGACCTTTGGGAGTGCGACGGCTGAGATTCCTTACCCTGGCGCTATCTTCGCCAGCGGCTGTCCCCAACCTTCTGTATAAGGCTCCTTGCGGTTCTAGGTTTCCATGTTGTGCCTCGGATCTCCTTTGCAGAATTTCCCAGAGAAAAGCTGTCAGAATCGTTTAGGACTAGGAATGAGGGCCTTCACCTCCTTGATGCATATATCTTCTTGTTCGAAGTTGGACACCGTAGCCCAGTACGCAGCCAGATTAAGAGAAGATGTTGCACAGCTATCCGACGCCGGTTCAACGTCTTAGATTGTTTTGCTTCAATGGTTCGGGACTAGCAGTTCTACGAGTCGCCTCACAACAGGTTCACGTAGGATCTTCATCTTGTTCGTCTGGGTTGAGTGTATCGTCGGTATGGGTAGAAGGGACCTTTGCAACCGATTAGCGACGCACGTGGGAGTAGCGCCCGAATGAGGGCGTACTGTCCAGAAGACAAACGCGTAAGTCGTTTCTTCTCTGGCACCACTTACAGCACCCTGCTCTCCCTAGTTCGGGAATAATCCATTTGATGGATGTGTAAGACACTACTCGTAGAAGTGAATCAGGCGAAACGAGCCAGAAGTCCCGTTGGGGGAAGCGCAGAGCGGCTAAGTGACGGTCGCGCTCCGGTCTCCTCGAACGCCGTTTGTGGCCAGCCCCCCAGAGACCCAAGTATTTAATCATCCCATCGTCACTAGGAACGTCGTCCACGGTTTGGGATTTTCTGCCGAGATTTGATCCTATTGGGTCGCCTTCTGGTCTGTGCAGCGAGCCGAAACCAAGGGAATTTGTGATGTTCTCGAGGACCGGTACATGCAGCGTTCACGGGCGCTATGCCTCAGGTGCTCCACCAGCGCTCGGTGCGCCACAGTCGCGAAATGATGTTTCAGCTGCGCCAAACCCACTCTTCTACTTACCCGTTGATCTCTGATCCGTATGAACTTGCACCTCTGCCGATTCGCGACTGCCATGGCCGGGACTACTGAAACTCCCATCCCTGCGGATACCATCGCAAGAATCGTTGAAAACTGACCACTTTCAAAGACCAGGTTTGGCTGCAGCTTTGACTCGCGGCAAGCCATGATCACATTCTCACGAAAACAGTGGCCTTCTTTTAGAAGCAAAAAAGGATCAGTTCTAATCTCTTGCAAATCAATCATCTTTCTTGATGCCAAATGATGTTTCGGTGGTACAACGACAAAGAACGGTTCGCGGAAAAGATCCTCACAAATCAACTCTTCTCCTAGTACGGGCAGCGCAAGTAAGGCGAGATCAATCCGCCCATCGTGCAAGCGCTCCAGCAGAATGGGAGTGGTTTCTTCCATAACGCTGACAGCTATGGTCGGATGTTGGCGCGTGAAACCTGTAAGCACTGGCGGCAGAAAATACGGCGCGATGGTCGGAATCGCTCCAATGACTACTCTTCCTTTTTCCGCACCCGCCATCTCCTCAATTTCGGTTCTTGCCTCGCCGACCTGTCTGAGGATGGCCTCCGCCCTGAAGAGGAACGTCCTTCCAAATTGAGTTAATCTTGCAGAGCGCGGGAAACGATCGAAAAGCTTGGCACCGAGTTCAGCTTCAAGCTTCAGAATCTGTTGTGATAGTGAGGGTTGCGCCACATTCTCGGCTTTGGCGGCGCGCGTGAAGTTACCGTTGTGCGCGACTGCACAAAAGTAGCGCAATTGATGGAGTTCCATGTTTCAGCTCGGTCGCCAGGGAGTTTTGCTTTCTTTTCCCAATGGGTCCCATAGCGACGATATATTAGACCTTTGGCAGGTATGGGTCTAGGCTTCGCGCAGGAGGAACCCAACATGGCTACAGGTGATACTCAATACGGCATCCGCCAGTTTTCTGCTCGCAGCAGCAACCAAAAGCATAAGTCTTGACTAAATCTCACATTAGACATAGTCTAAATGTTTGATGGACGCCAAGGCGATTCAACGGTCCTTCGACGGCAGCGGGTTGCGGTGCACTCCGCAGCGCTATGCCGTGATGGCATTCTTGATGGGACACAACAGTCATCCCACGGCTGCGGAAATCTTCGAAGCCGTGAATCGCGGGGATCCGCGCTCTTCAAGGGCCACGACTTATAACAATCTGCGAGACCTGGTGCAGGCGGGTTTGGTGCGTGAAGTGGCCGTCGAGGGCCGCGCCGCGCGATTCGATGCGAAAGGCATGCGGCATCACCACTTCATCTGCGACCGCTGCGGCAATGTTGAGGACATCGAGTGGTACGACGTGCCCAGGCCTGCCTCGCGCTCTCTCGGTAAGCGGATGCTTCGCGAATGCGAACTCATTTTCCGGGGACTCTGCACGAAGTGCGCGCTCCGCGACACGCTTCCCGTTAAATGTCGCAGGCGCGTCGATACCCGATGAATGGCGCGCGTCGGCAAAGCGCGGCCGGCGATTGCGCGACTGAGAAAGCCAGGATGGTTTTGTATTTCATCGCAGTCTTTTTGGGCTAGTACGAAGGAGGATGAACTCATGGAAAAAGAACTCGCCAAGCAGGAGCAAAACATGTCAACCGAATCCAAGTGCCCGGTAATGGGCGGCGCTCACAAGCACACGAATGAGGACTGGTGGCCGAATCAGCTGAACCTGAAAATCCTACGCCAGCACTCCCCCCTGTCCGATCCTATGGACAAGGGGTTCAACTACGCGGAAGAATTCAAGAGCCTCGACCTGAATGCCGTGATCAAGGACTTGCATGCCTTGATGACGGACTCGCAGGATTGGTGGCCGGCCGACTTTGGCCACTATGGGCCACTTTTCATTCGTATGGCGTGGCACAGCGCGGGTACGTACCGCATCGGCGACGGTCGCGGCGGGGCCGGAGCCGGTCAGCAGCGCTTCGCGCCGCTCAATAGCTGGCCGGACAACGTGAACCTCGACAAGGCGCGCCGGCTGCTGTGGCCGATCAAGCAGAAGTATGGGCGGAAAATCTCCTGGGCCGACCTCATGATTCTCGCAGGCAACGTCGCCCTCGAGTCGATGGGCTTTAAGACGTTCGGTTTTGGCGGCGGGCGCGAGGACGTCTGGGAGCCCGAAGAGGACATCTATTGGGGCCCTGAAGGCAAGTGGCTGGCGGACGAGCGCTACAGCGGCGACCGTGATCTTCAGAATCCGCTCGCTGCCGTGCAAATGGGTCTGATCTATGTGAATCCGGAAGGACCGGATGGAAAGCCGGATCCGGTTGCCGCGGCACGGGATATCCGAGAGACTTTCGCCCGCATGGCGATGAATGACGAGGAGACCGTTGCGCTCATTGCCGGCGGTCACACCTTCGGCAAAACCCACGGCGCTGGCGATGTGGCACTGGTGGGCCCAGTGCCGGAATCCGCCAGCATCGAGGAGCAGGGCCTCGGCTGGAAGAGCAAATTTGGCACGGGCAAAGGGGATGACGCGATCGGCAGCGGCCTGGAAGTCATTTGGACCACGACGCCGACGAAGTGGAGCAACAACTTCTTCGCGAACCTGTTCGGCTACGAATGGGAACTGACCAAGAGCCCGGCCGGTGCGCATCAGTGGAGACCGAAGAATGGCGCAGGCGCCGGTACGGTGCCGGATGCGCACGATCCGTCAAAGCGTCACGCGCCATCCATGCTGACCACTGACCTCGCCTTGCGGTTAGACCCTGCTTACGAAAAGATTTCACGGCGCTTCTACGAGCATCCAGATCAGTTCGCAGACGCTTTTGCGCGGGCGTGGTTCAAGCTGACGCACCGCGACATGGGGCCGATCTCGCGGTACCTTGGCCCGCTGGTTCCGAAGGAGCCCCAGCTATGGCAGGACCCTGTTCCCGCCGTGGAGCATAAATTGATCGGGGAGAAGGACATTGCTGCTCTGAAGGCGAAGATCCTCAAATCCGGACTGTCGATCTCCCAACTGGTCACGACTGCCTGGGCATCGGCGGCGTCGTTCCGCGGCTCCGACAAGCGCGGTGGGGCGAACGGGGCGCGCATTCGACTCGCGCCACAAAAGGATTGGGAAGTGAACCAGCCGGCCGAACT
>CAWCRQ010000081.1:0-9662 GCA_963797885.1 uncultured Acidobacteriaceae bacterium
CCGTTTGTCTGCACGGATGCACACGGCGAACCGCTGACGAAAATTGGCGACGACGATTCGTGTATTTGTTTCAACTTCCGCGCCGACCGTGTGCGCCAGATCACGCGTGCTCTGTGCCGCAACAGTGGACTGAACGAGAAGGGCGGGAGCGATTTGCCGGGCGCGGCGGAACTCGACGCAACTATCCCGCGCGAGCGCGCGCCTAAAAACCTGAAGTACGTTTGCATGACGAGGTACGACAAGAACTTCAACCTGCCGGTGGTGATTCCGCCCGAGTCGATGGCGAACATCCTGGCCAACGTCATGGGCGGGCTGAAGATGCGCAACCTGCGCGTGGCGGAGACAGAGAAATATGCGCACGTGACGTACTTTTTTAATGGGGGCGTGGAACAGCCTTTTCCGGGAGAAGAACGTGTGCTGGTGCAGTCGCCGAAGGTTGCCACCTACGACTTGAAGCCGGAGATGAGCGCCGCCGGCGTCGCCGAGGCGGTCGTCAAAGCGACCAACGATGGCACCTTCGACGTGATCATTGTCAACTTTGCCAATGCCGACATGGTTGGACACTCGGGCAAGATTGAGCCGACAGTGAAGGCAGTCGAGACGGTCGATGCTTGCCTGGGCGAGATTGAAAAAGCGGTGCGCGCCAAGGGAGGAGCGATGCTGATTACCGCCGACCACGGTAATGCTGAAATGATGATCGACCCCGCAACTGGCGGTCCGCATACGGCGCACACGACGAATCCGGTGCCGTTTATTCTGATGGCACAGGATGCGAAACAATATTCGCTCAAGCCCAATGGGTCACTGCGTGATATTTCGCCAACAATGCTCGGCATGCTGGGGATTACTGAACCGAAAGAGATGACTGGTTCAGACCTGCGCCGGCCGCTGAAAGCTTGAACCCCGAGACTTCTTCGGCTAGTTGTCGAACGAACAAGAAGCGTAATGTATCATTTGCGCGTCAGGAGGGTTCCGATACCTATGCAGAGCACTATGCCATCTGGGGCTGAAGAGATTCTGACGGGACGCTTCATCGCTAGTCTGGGTACTGGGAACGAAGACGGCTCCATACACCTTACGGCGGTTTGGTATCTGTTCGACGGTGGCTGTTTGTATGTGGCCACTTCTTCGCAGACGCGCAAGGCTCGCAATGTGGCGGTCCGGCCGAAAGCTTCCCTCATGGTGGACATCAGAAAACCCGCATCGGAGCGAGGTCTGGTGGCTGTTTGCACCGTAGACGTTATCGCCGGCAAAAGCTCAAAAGAAATCAATGCCCGCATCCACGCTCGATACATGAGCGAGTCTGCATTGGCCGACTCCCGCGCGGGTGTCATGATGGCGGCAATGGACGACATCACCCTGAGGCTGACGCCCACATGCTGGTATGCATGGGACATGCGTACACTCGACGAGGCCGTCTTCGGAGGGGCTATGAAAACGCCCGGCTATCTGCTGCCATTGGATTAAGAACGCACTGCCCCCACATGACGGAAACGGCGAAGGATTCCCAAGCGTGACAGAGGACGCCCAGAGATCTTCAGATCACCCGATAACCCGATCACCCGATGGACCGATGCGCAAGCTTCTGATTTGCGTTCGCCATCCGTTTGACCAGTGGAACGCGCCGACATGGTTCTCCGAGCGCTTGCGGAAG
This sequence comes from uncultured Acidobacteriaceae bacterium, assembly GCA_963797885.1. Taxonomy (GTDB): domain Bacteria; phylum Acidobacteriota; class Terriglobia; order Terriglobales; family Acidobacteriaceae; genus Acidiflorens. The sequence goes on from CAWCRQ010000081.1 coordinate 1,655, forward strand.
GAGTTTCCGCAAATCGAAACGGTCCATCTTCCCGACTACAAGCGCGTGGATGAAGAAATCGTCGATGCTGAAATTGTCGTCGCCTGGTCGATCCGTCCAGAGCAGATCGGGGCAGCAAAGAAACTGCGATGGATTCATTCTCCGGCGGCGGCGGTTCATCAGTTGATGTTTCCGGAACTCGTCCAGAGCGACATTGTTCTCACCAACGCACGCGAAGTGCACGGACCGGTAGTGGCGGAGCACGTCATCGCGCTCATCTTTGCGCTGGCCAAGAAAATTCCGGGCTCGGTGCGGTTGCAGGAGAAGCACGTTTGGGGGCAGCAGATCCTGTGGGACGAACTGCCGCGAATCCGGGAAGTTGCGGGCGCAACCCTCGGCATGGTGGGCCTCGGCAGCATCGGGCGCGCGGTCGCCAAGAGCGCGAAAGCCCTGGGCATGCGGGTGATCGCGGTGCGCGAACATCCGAAGAAAGGAAGTGAGGGCGCGGATGCTGTGTTGGGACCAGCGCAAATCGACGAAGTGTTTCGCCAAGCGGATTACATCGTGCTGGCGGCACCGGTTACGGACAGCACAAAGGCCATTGCGAACGTCGAACGCTTGGCGCTCATGAAACCAGATGCTTGCATGATCAACGTCGGCCGCGGGCCGCTAGTGGACGAGGCCGCGCTCGCCGTTGTGCTCCGAGAAAAGAAGATTGGAGGCGCGGCGCTCGATGTATTTCCGAAAGAGCCACTCCCCGCCGACTCGCCGCTGTGGGATTTGCCCAATCTCCTGATCACTCCGCACACGGCGGCGCTGACTGACAAGTTATGGGAGCGGCATTACTCGCTGTTCTCGGACAATCTGCGCCGTTATCTTGCCGGGCAGCCGCTGTTGGCGGTGGTGGACAAAGGCAGAGGCTACTGACTTTGGACACGACGGAGCGCCGTCTCTCCATCCTTGACAAACGAAGATGGGTCACCGCGTATCAATCCCAAACCCGATAATCGCAGTTACTTCTACCGGCTCATCTCCGCGAAATGCGGGACGGAATTTCCACTTGGGCAATGCCGCCAAGAGTTTCGAGGTGGTCTCGGCCGCACCTGGTTCCAGCACTCTCAAGTCCTTCAGAACTCCGGTGCGGTCGAGGATGCAGGCGAACACGACGTGCGTTGGTCGAAGGCCATCGGGAAGGTCTTTACGGAGAGGCTCGGGCTCGCTTAACGCTTCGCGGGAAGGATGCGTGGCGGAAGACGGATCGGAGTATTGAATCACCGCCGTTCCGAGCGAGGTTTCGATGTAGATGGAATAGTTGTCGCCCTTCAACAGGCCGTAGTAGGGCAACACGCCGCCCGAGCGCGAGGTCGCGACCACCGTCACTCCGGATCTTTTGTGGTCATTCACCGAGGAATGTCCGGGACCCGTAGCTGGGGCGTCGCCGCCGGGAGATCCGAAGCTGGGTAGGTTGACGGTGGTCGTGCCGCCCTCCACGGATACGCCGGGCATGGCGGGTGTGCCGCTGGTGCCGGTTCCCGCGCCACCGGGGCCGGGATAAGGCGAAATCCCACCGTGTGCGTTGGGATCGGAGCCGCGCCCTGTGCCTTCTCTGCCCGCGCCTGAACCTTCTCCTTGTAACCCGCTGCCGGGGCCATTGCCTTTGCCGATGCCCGATCCGCCGCCGCTTCCGCCGAGACCGCTTTTCGCTGTACCGCTGGGCGACATGGCGAGAGCGCCTTCGCCGGTAGAGTTGGGTACTCCAACTTTGGTCCCCGGTTCGCTGGAGATGACGACGCCGGAGCCGGCAGCGTTGCCTCCAGCGTTACTCGGTGGAGCTACGGAAGAACCCAGGTCGAGCGGACCGCCGGCACCAGTGCCTTTGTTCCCTCGTCCGCTGCCAGAGAGAGCTTTGCCGCCGCCCAGGCCCGGCGGAGGGGGCACGACGTTGGCGTCGCCCAGGAGCGCGCCTGCGGGCGCACCGGAGCGTCCGCCACCGCCTTTCTGAGAACCGGCGTCTTCGATGCTGGCTGGAGGTGGCACAACCTGAGGCGCGAAGGCGCCAGCGCCAGATCTTGCGAGTGACCCTCCGCCAGATGCGGTCGGTGGCGGCGGCACGGGCTTAGCGCGCACGTCACCAGTTGCCGAGCTTCCCCAACTGTTGAGATCGCGGCTGACCTGCGACGGCGGCGGCGCTATAACTGCCGGGGCGGGGAGCGTCAGCTTGGGTCTGGACGAGACGTCGCGCTGGGGCGCGGAAACCGGTGGCGCAACCACGTCGACGGTTTGCGTTAGTGGTAGACGTGAACTGGCCAAGTCACGCTGCGCGTCCTGCGGAGCCGGTGCGATAACGGTAGGCGCGATCGGGTTTGCGGTGCGCATTTTGTCGCGCGAGACATTCGGTGCGGGTGGGATGATGCTGGGGGTCAGCAGGTTCGACTTGCGGCTTGCCGATGAATTTAGTTCCGGCGACGGCGGCACCACACTCATCGCCGGCAGAGTTGGGGCAGTTAGAGTCGAGCGCAGGCCTTCGGCGGGTGGCGGTCCGGGATTGGGTTTGAAGGCGATCAGATTCGCGACTGCGGAATCCGAATGAGGCAGATTTAGCTTGGGGGCGTCCACAACCCGCTCGCGGGGCTTGTCGCCGCGCGCTACGCGGATGGTCTGCGTGCGGTGGTGGGCTTGCTGGCCGCCGGCGCGTCCGGATTTACCGGACTGCGCTCCGCCCCGGTCTTGAGTTTGCGGCAGTTCGTCACCGGAGTAATAGATTACGTCCCATTGCGGACGAGTTGGAGGAAGGGGGATCTCAAGACTGGCAAAGCGTTCGGGGAGCACGATGATCGCGATCAGCAGAAGGCATTCGAGCAGCCAGCAGACGAGCATGCCGCGATACGGGAACATGCCAACGGGCGCTTCTCCGGCCAAGCGCCTCGGAGAGCGGGCGAGCGCCGGTTGTAAGGCAGACTTGAACTCTTCCCATCGGGACGACCATTCCACCAGCAGGCGCGGTGGTTCGGGCCACTGGGTGACGCTTTCCGGAATGGTGTCAACTTCGGGCATTGTTTTGGGCTGCGTCAATTTCTGGGGAGTTCGTATTAGTGTAGTGTGCCAGAAGGAGTCACAGATTTTCGCGGTAACTTCGGTGTTTTTTGTGTCTTTTTTTTCTCGGGTAGCGGAACGGAGTTTCTTGGAGATTATCACAACTCCGTAGTTGGCAAGGAATTGGGTTGGCAAAGATTGCCAGCTTATGGGTACCCCCCCTCCCCCGGGTCTTTTGAAATCATTGATTTAGGGAGAATTTCCCGCAAAATCTTTGAGGAATAAGGACTTATAGGTAAAATATTACGGAATAAGGAGTTAGCTTGGTTTCCAGCCAACTTGAGCGTTCCTCACTGGTGCCCGCCACGCGAAATCAATCACTTAGCAGGGGTCTTTTCTTGCGGGTTATTAGCTCGCCTTCAAAATATTGAAAGAAATGGAGTTATTCGCAAGACGCCCGATAAACGGGCCGAGGACCTGGGCCACTGAAACAATGAACGATTACAGCGCGGATTAATTGTCAAGGAGCAGGTGGTGCTGAGGCAAATGCTTGTTTGCTATGAATCTATTTTAACAGGTGAGTCAAGTGCGTTTTTGTTCCGAGACCGTTTACGCGAGGAGTTCCAACAGGCTTGCAGAAAAAAGTTTCTGCCGCGTCGGAGCCTCACCTCGGGTAAAGGATGTGATGAAAAAGTCGGGGTCAGATTGCGGGAGTGAAGACGCCCGCGGCAGGCCACTTCTCGAAAAGCGCGAGAAGTGGCGCACCCCCAGTTATTTCGGTCGACGTTTCAAAGGCCAACCCCGTTATACTTCCCACGTAATGTGGCCCACCCGCCTGACGATTAAAGAACTGCCCTTGATTAAACAACTGCTCGGAATTCGCGATGATCTATTTGTTATCCGGCGTTCAGCTGAGATCCAAGTGCGAACAGGACAAGAGTTACTTATCTCCCAGCTCCTGTCTTTCCCGAAATACGCCGATCCCAAGCGGTTGAATCGCTATGAGGCGCAAGTATTTTCTCAGAACGGAGAGGATGGGATTATCTCCGAAATATTTTCTCGCCTCGGAACCACCAATCGAGTGTTCGTTGAGTTCGGAGCTGGTAACGGGACGCAAAATAATTGCGCTTACTTGCTGCTCAAGGGGTGGCGGGGCTTCTGGTTCGATGGCGACGAATCCAATGTCGAATCGCTGAACCAAAGATTTGTATCTCAGATCAGAGAAAAACAGTTAATCGTAGGCCAAGAGTTCTTTACCGCAGAATCTGCGCCGCTCATTTTGCACAAGTATGGAGTACCCCTGGAGTTTGACGTCATTTCCCTGGATATTGACCGTAATACTTCTTGGGTTTGGCGGGCACTGCGCGAGTTTCGCCCACGCCTTGCTGTTATTGAGTACAACGCCTCGATCCCACCACAAGACGACTGGGAAATTAACTATGATCCGCATGCGGTGTGGGACGAGACGGCTATTTTCGGAGCTAGCCTTCTTGCTTTACAACGGATTGGAGAAGACATGGAATACGCTCTGGTCGGTTGTGAATTGGCGGGAGTGAACGCCTTCTTTGTCCGCAAGGATCTCACTAAGGACCTGTTCTGCGAGCCCTTTACTGCTGCACATCACTACGAACCTCCGCGCTACTTCCTTGTGCGGACTTGGGGACATCCATCGTTTCGGTGAGGCATTGCAAGGTGCGCGGGTGGGCCACATCGCGTGGCAAGTATAACGCCGGTGGGTTTTTAGAATCGTTGACCGAAACAACTCGGGGTGCGCCACTTCTCGCGCTTTTCGAGAAGTGGCTTTGACCGCGATTGCGGGGCAGAATCTTTCATCGCCATTGGACGGTGCGCGCCGTCCGGGGTGGGGCGTCCGCGTTTCGGTCGTCCCTACGGGACTTGGGTCTCCATGGCGCGCTACCCCGGGCTGAAGCGCGGGGCTAAGTTTGGACGCCCCTCCGGGGCTGCTCGGTGGACTCCACTACATGCAAAAAGCCGCGCCCCTTCAAAACAAGATCAAAACCTGGGTTTTCTCCGCAAGAGATCGGTCGTCCCTACGGGACTTGGGTCTCCATGGCGCGCTACCCCGCGCTGAAGCGCGGGGCTAAGTTTGGACGCCCCTCCGGGGCTGGATTGTCGGACATTCCGCATAACAGGTGTCCTTCTCGATTCAGAAGACATGCAGGGCAGGCGCATTCTTCGAATCACGATGAGGTTTTACCAGGATTTCAACATCTTGATTGAGCGCCACGAGAAAGCGCAGAAGGCGTTCCACGGAAAACTGCCTGAACTCGCCGCGCACCATCTTGGAGACGTCGGGCTGCCGGATGCCGAAGAGATCGGCTGCCTCGACCTGTTTCAGGCCGCGCTCTTTCATGAGCGTGTCGATCTTGAAGACAAGCTGCGCCTTGACGAAGTGCTCGTCCGCATTCCGCACGCCGAGGTCCTTGAACACGTTCCGGCCGCCGCTTTCGTATCCCTTTTTGCTCATGGTTCTCTCTCCTTGGCGGCGGTTTTTAATATAGTGATATCACTATATTGCTGTGAAAACCCTTCAAAAAAAGTGGGAAAAAGCACGGTGCCCCAGGTTCGCGCCCGTTCTTTGGGCGCTAACCTGGGCGACGGGCTAACCTGGGCGGTAGTACCCACGATCGTGTACTTTCCCGGGGTTGCTGCGCAGCGTAAGTTTGGCTCATGCCCCGCGGACTCCGGCGCTTTCACGAATCCGGGCAATGCCATTTTGTAACTTTTAGCTGTTACCGCCGTCGTCCCTATTTCGCAACCGCCGAGGTGTTCGGTCTGTTCGTTCGATGCTTGGAGGATATGCGCCTCCGTTTCGATGTCTGCGTTTATGGGTATGTTGTCATGCCGGAGCACGTTCATCTGCTGTTGAGTGAGCCTGCCGCCTTCGTTTGCGATTGCTCCTCCCAGGTTAGCGCCCAAAGAACGGGCGCGAACCTGGGGCACCTAACATCGGGATCCTTTTGGGAGAAACGCTACTATGATCGAAATGTGCGCGACTATGACGAGTTCACGGTCAAACTGCGGTATCTGCACCGGAATCCCGTGAAGCGCGGACTGGTTCGCACGCCTGAGGAATGGAAGTGGAGCAGCTTCCGCCATTACGCGCTGCGCGAGATTGGGGTGGTGGAGATCGAATCGGAGTGGACGGCTGGAGATCGTGAACGGAAGGCGTGCGGCGGAAGTGAGAGGGTGTTTTTGCGGCCCAAGTAACTTCATCCGCGGGGATTGCGCCCAGGTTAGCGCCCAAAGAACGGGCGCGAACCTGGGGCACCTTCCGTACCTCCCATACCTTCCACCCTTCCATACCTTCCACACCTTCCATACCTTCCACACCTTACACCTTCCAATCTCTTGTCACTTCGTGACTTGGTTCAGGCGGCCTCGGTGTGGACGGGACGCTCTTCGAAGGAAATATCGACCTGGTCGCCGAGCTCGGTCAGGGACTCGTGGATGGTGCCTGTCGGAAGCTCAAGAACCGAAGCGGAGTGGACGCGGACGGCGGCCATGCGCCAGGGCTTTAGCTCCTCTTCTATGTGGATGACAATTCTTTCCCGGTCAAGGTAAACGGCGTCGATGGGAAAACGCATGGCGAAGGTGTGGATGCCGTGGGAAGGGTTGATCCACAGTCCCTGGCCATGGGAGAAATGGGACGAGTGGGTGGCCATGAGGCCGCGAAAGCGGGACCAGTGGGTACGCGCCATCAGGAGATCGGTCGCGAGATAGGTGGTGCGTGTACGGTTAAAGGCGTATCCCTTGGGCCCGCGCGGGGGCATGGAAACTCCTGGCAATTTTGTAATTTTGCAATTTGGTAATTTTGTAATTTAAAACCGGAGAAAAATTGGCTGGTGGTTCTTAGATTACAAAATTACCAAATCACCAAATTACAACTTGCCTTCACCGTTTTCCTCCGGCAACGGGCATGAATATGTGTAGCAACTGGATTACAGCTGGGCCGACGGTGACGAAAATCAGGGAGGGCATGACGAAGAGCACGAGCGGAATGATCATTTTGACAGTCGTCTTGGCGGCCTGTTCTTCGGCGCGCTGGCGGCGCTCGGTGCGCAGGGAATCGGAATGCACGCGCAGGGCCTGAGCCACGCTGGTTCCGAAGCGGTCGGTCTGAATCAGGGTTGCGACCAGGGAGCGAATGTCATCGACCCCGGTGCGCTCGGCCAGGTTGCGGAGCGCCTCGACGCGGGGTTTCCCGGCGCGAGTTTCGAGATCGAAGAGATGGAATTCGCCGCTCAGTTCGGGGTGCGCGGTGCGCAGATCCTCGCCCACTCGCATCATCGCCTGATCGAGAGACAAGCCCGCTTCCACGCAGATCACAGTCAGATCCAGTCCATCGGGAAGGCCGAGGCGAAGGCGGCGCTGCCGTTCCTGCATCTTCTTTTTTAGCAAGAATCGCGGGATAAAAAAGCCGAATGCGGTTACACCTAAGAGCAGCAGGGGCGAACCGAATCCGGTGAATGCAAAAACCGCGAGGAAAGAAAGGGCGGCGAACAGGACGCGCAACCCACGATAGATGGTAACGTGCTGGGGGTTGCGATATCCGGCCTGAATGAGCCAGGCCCGGGTTTGCGAAACATTGGTGGCGGAGGAGGGCAAGGCGCGGCTCAGGGGATCGAGGGCCTGCTGCATGCGTTCGCGGATGGCGGGTTTGGTCTGGGACTTGGGGCGCTGCCAGCCGATTTCGCGCAGGCGGGAGCCGAGCACCGATGAGGGCACAACCGTGGCTGCTCCAAAGGCGAACACGATCACGACGATGGTGAGAAACACGAAAATGGTGAGTGCCAGCACCATGAATTTAGACCTTTAGTTCAGTCGTTGGTCGTTAGTCGTCGGTCGTTCGTCGTTGGCAAAACCTGCGAACGACTGACGACTAACGACTCCGAACGACTGACGACCAACGACTAACGACCGATTCATCAACGACTCCGAACGACTGACGACCAACGACCAACGACCGATTCAT
>CAWCRQ010000082.1:0-15691 GCA_963797885.1 uncultured Acidobacteriaceae bacterium
CGCCTTCGCCACCAAGGTTCCGGCGACGATCATTGTCATGAGCGCGATCGCGCCCAGGTACAGCAGCAAAGGAAATTCGCGGCCCACTCTCCGAAACGCTTCGGAGGCAGATAAGCGGACCTCCACTTTGCGCTCAAGCTGCTCCAATCCCTTGTCGATCAGGTAGAAGCCGACATGCTGCGCGCGATCGCCGCTGCCCTTCCTGGCCGCGCCTTCCTGCGCCAGTTGGATCGCTGCGCGCGCCACCTCGGGCTCGGATCGGCGGCTGTTCTTGGCGATCTCCTCCACTGTGTGCCGGTAACGGTCACGCGTCGCGAAGTCCATCTTGCCGTAGAATCCGCTTGGGTCCTCAAGAAGAACCTGTTCGACGGCGCTCAAGGTCTCGACAAACTCGCGCCAGTTCATCGCGCCCAAGACCCGGAGGCTGCCGATGCTGTTGCTCATCGAGACCTGATCGGCAGCCTGTTGCTGGTTCTCCGACTGCACTAACTGCTTGATCGTCCGCCCGGATTCGGAAAGTCGCTGCTCAATCCAGGTGAGCGGCAAGGCCAAGGCGGGGCCTTGCCCCTGCAACCGGCGCGCAAATTCCGCAACGAACGAGCCCACCATCGGCGGGCCCGACCGGGCCATGTCGGCGATCACCAGGATCAGGCTCTTGGGGTCCTTTTCGGCGGTCTCCGCTATTTTGTCAGCCCAATAATCGGCGCGGTTTCGGCCGATCCTGTCGGCGGAAATGCGGGCTCCCACCCGTCGAAGATTTTCGATCAGCGCCAGACGCAGCATGATGGGAAGTGCCCAGAGCTCGCCTATGTTGAGGGCGGTGACCGTCTGGTAGGCCGCTACGAAGCTGCTGAGACTCTCCGGATCCAGTCGCCCATCGCCGTGCGAGATCGTCTCTAGCGCGATTTCATACACCCGCGGAAGACCGGCCGAAGGGCCGTTCAGCAGGCGTGGCAGTTCCCGGCTGTAAGCCCTCGGCAAGTGTTTCTCGGACATGCGAATCTGCTCTTCGATCAGATAGAAGTTGTCGAGGAGCCATTCCCCGGCCGGCGTGATGCGGCGGTTCGTCTTAACCGCAGCCGTCAGCAAGCCGCGGACTCCGAGCAGAACGCCTTCATTTTCAGCCAGCCGCGCCAGAAGCCGGTCTGGAGCGCCTCCCGGGCTCACCTGGTGTGAGGCCGCCAAGGTCTTGCCATGCTGCTGCATCTGATCGGCGCTGAACAGCTCAGACCGCAACGGGGGGGCGTCGTCGTTGTATCTTTCTGCCGAGTCGCTTCCCGGCATGCTCAAATGGAGCAAATTTCTGCCGATCGTCCTGTTACTCTTACTCAATTTGAAGCTCCTTTTTTGAAGCAAGCTTGCGAGTGACCAGACCGCAATCAGGCTGGCGGCTCTCGACAGCCACCGCCCGTCGCGTCTCCTACTCTAAGGCATGCAACTCAGGGACACGCATGAAGCTCCTCATCATTATTATTGAATGTTCGTCGTCAGAATCTCCGAGACCGGCTTGGCGCAGGGGCCAAGCTACACGTTCGCTTTCAGTTTACCCGTGAGAGGTCGTGAGAGGTTGGTTCTGCTCCACTGGCACGGGCGCGATACAATTGCGCACTTGGACTGACCGCAGATTTTTCCGCGAAGCCTACAACGCGGAGCAGGTCCTCAACGAGTTGAGCGACCAGGTGCACAGCATGATGGAGACCCGGCCGCTGATTGAGATGGTCGCGGCGCGAATTTCGGAAACACTTCACGTTCCGCGAGTAGCGGTCCTCCTGGGCGCCGGCGGATCTTTTAGTCCGGCACACGCATTGGGATACGGCTCAGCGCCCGACGTGGCTTTTCTTGCAAACAACGGCACCTTGAGGGTTCTCGAAAAACCTACGAGCAATCCGCTGTGACCATGGCGCCGAGCGACCTATTAGTTGCGTTCACGGACGGCATAAGCGAAGCCATGAACGCGGCCGACGCGGAGTGGGCGAGGCGCAGTTGATCGAAACCGTGAAACAATCCAGTGGGCTGGCTCCGTCGCAGATCATTGCCCGCGTCATGCAAGCTGCTGATATATTCGTCGCCGGGGCCAAGCAGAATGATGATATGACGCTAGTCGTGCTGTGCGCCAAACCGTAGCTTGCCCGGCCCGTCGTCACCTCTGTCCACCGCCCGGTGAACCTAGTGATGGGGGCGGCAAGGGGTTCAACTTAGCCTAGCTGAACTCTCAGCCACGTTTGCCTAAAATCTCTTTCGAAGAAATTCAAAAAGGATATAACCGATGAGCGCGGCTATCATGGCAATTACAAAATTGGCAGCGGTAAAAACATCTCTGATTGCCCAGGCTACACCCCTCTTCTGTCCCATGCCTGAACGCTCAAATTCTCCCATCAGAAGATTGGAATAAAACAGGAAGATGATAAAACCGACCTCGATCACCGCTCTCCATCCATTCTTCTTCATAGCCAATATCGACTCCTTGGTCGCTTCGATTGAGCAGGCGCGATAAGCTCTTCAGGCAACGTGGGTAGAGTGGCTGGGCTGGATGCACCGCTGCTCGTTCCTTTGGTGAGAATACTAGCTATAAGCAGCAACGATCAACCGGAGTGGAAAACTCGGCGAAGGGATCCTGCAAACATCCGGGGCGCGAGAAGTTGCCTGCGAATCAGAGACTCCAACTTTTCATGCGAGTGATACTGGTAGCATGAGCGCGTAGCCGCGTTTTGTCTGCCTCACTTTGTCTGCCTCACCTTGCCTGCCTCACCTTGTCTACCTCACAATGAGCGAATCGATGGTCTATCTAACAGAAACTCCAAATCCCCTCCCTCGCTCGTGCGTTCGGACTCTCTGGTACTGTCGCGCGCCCCACGTCGCGCACCGGACGAATACTACAAAGTGGTTGGCGGCCCTAAGAGCCTGCGGTGGAACTCCATCACCCAAAGCCAGCGCCTAAAAGCGCGTTCATGGCGCTGCACTTACGGTATGCCTAAAGGCATACCCTGATACAAATCGCACTTGCGCCGCAGGCTGCTAAGGAGCAGCGCTGGTACTTCACCAGCCACGAGTTCAACGATGCTCAGTCATGTCGACCGTCGTGAATGGCTGACGAAAGAGCTGGAGTTGCGCGAGACCCGGGAATAAGCAGTGCCCCGGAAAGGGCTCGGAAGTTCTTGTAGCTTAATACTTTCCACAATGACTTGGTCCGCCGGATTGGCTTTCCTCAGTAACAGGGGGGGCACCTTGGCTGCTCATTACCCTCGTAACATTCCCAGCGCCGAGATTGCCAAGTAGACTCATGCAAAGTGGGCGTGGCCTCTTCACTCGGGCCGACTTGGCTATGCCGAACGGCGAACAACCTGAAGTGCAACACGGGCTTCGTACGCTGAGCCAACGACTGGAAGAACTGTCGACGGTGCCGGCCGGTGCCGGTCATGCGGGGGAATTGGTGGTCCCCTTCCAGGGAAAGCGCCGGTTTGAAACGAACTTGCGGGGCCACCTCTTATCTTCGCTGGCGAAATCAATCCGTGGATAACTCGACAAAACCCGCACGCGCTGACCATGATTCCGGCAACGTTTTGGGCAATGTCAATCGGGAACTCAGAAAGCTGGAGAAGCGCGACGGGGAGCTGTGGCTGATTGTGACTGCCACCGGGATCCTGGCGGGAGCTGGACTGCTCGCCGTCCTGTTGCCCGCCGCCTTCCTGAAGTCCGGCAGTCTGCATTTTGAGATCACCGTATCAAAAGAACTGGCCTGCGGTCTGCTCGTGCTGTTGACCCTTGCCAACACCTATATCGTTTCCCGCCGCATCGAGTACCGGAAATTGCGACAGAAGATGATCTCGACAGCGATGCAGAATGAGCTCATTCGCCTCCAGTCTTTTACCGATCCGCTGACTGAAATCTACAATCGGCGTTCGCTTGAGGAACTGGCTGGCCGTTTCATCGGCCAAGCAAAGCGTCTAGGCAAACCGCTCACCTTCCTGCTCATTGACGTGGACCGCTTCAAACAGGTCAATACTCGATTCGGCCACCTGACCGGCGATTTTGTGCTTACCGAGATCGCCACCTTGCTCAAAGGCTCGATCCGAGGCACAGACGTTGCCATTCGTTACGGAGGCGACGAATTCCTGATCGCACTGTCGAATACCGACGCAGCCGGGGCCGCAATCGTAGTAAGCCGGATTCACGCTTCTCTGAATGACTGGAATCAATCGAGCGATCTTGATGACTTTAGGGTGAGCCTCAGTATCGGCATGGCGGAATTTGCCGACGGCAAGACGCTTGACGAGATGCTCGATCTCGCCGACCGGAACATGTACGAAGAAAAATTCCACCGCGCGCCCTTGTCTGCACCCGAGCACGGGACACTCGCGACGGCTGCTTGCCCTCAAACGCGGCCCAAGTCCTAAAATGGCGTGCCGATTCGTACGTACCATGGGCGAGGCGCTGGCGGCACTCGGCATCCAATCCTCACACTTAGAACCTTTAGAGTAACCGCGCGGGTGACCTGTCTTACACATCCGGCGAAACGCCAACGAGCCGTGCCGGAACCTTGCAACGCCTTGCAATGAACTTCTTGCCATGGCTGCGTTCATCTCGGAAGCAGCTCTCGGGTCAAGCAAAGCAAGGTGTCGCCTTCATTCCTCCCGCCGTCTCTGACGTCTCACATGTTGTCAACAAATTGTCAAATTGATGTCACTTTCTTCCCCAAAATGTGCCATTAACCCGATATCAGACTAGAGTTTAGGGGTATGATTCAGGGCAATTACGGCGCGGGGGTGGTGGTGACCAAGAACGTATCTTTAGCGACGACGACAGCGACGACGACGATGGACGCGGTTCCAGCTGGTTCGGAGCGGATACTGGTGATCGAGGACGATCGCGCGGTACAAAAAGCTCTAAAGCGATTGTTTGAAGCCGAAGGCTTTGCGGTGGATATTGCGGGGAACGGCGCAGCGGGTCTGGAGATGTTTCGAGCGGCGGCGCCGTCCGTGCTGGTGCTGGACTTGAGTTTGCCGGGGACGACGGGGCAGGACGTGTGCCGGGAAATCAGCCAGGCAGCGCCCTCGTTGCCGATTGTCGTCCTCAGTGCGCGAACGGAAGTGATGGACAAGGTACTGCTGCTGGAGTTGGGCGCGCATGACTATGTGACGAAGCCCTTCAGTCCGCGGGAACTTCTGGCGCGGGTGCGGACGGCGATGCGGCGGTCGCAATCGCTGCGGACTCCGCTGACCGAGACTTTTACGTTTGGCGATGTGAAAGTCGATTTCACGAAGATGGAATTGTGGCGAGAAGGGAACCTGGTGCCGCTGACTTCGCAAGAGTTCAAGGTGCTGAAGTTCATGATCCAAAACGCGGAGCGCGTGTTATCGCGTGAGGAGTTACTGAACCACGTTTGGGGATACCGGAATTATCCGAGCACGCGGACGGTCGATAATCACATCCTGCGACTGCGGCAGAAGCTGGAAAAGGATCCCGCGAACCCGTTGCACTTTCGCACCGTGCACAGTTCGGGATACAAGTTTGTGCCGTAGTGGAGCGAGGTCAGAGGTAAGAGGTCAGATTGCAGAGGTGAGAATCAGAACGGCTTTACCTCTGCAGTCTGACCTCTCATCTCTGACCTTTTATAATCCGATGTCCTGTAACCCCCTCGAGGTTTGACCATGGGCGGAATCCGGTTGCGGACCAAGTTCCTGCTTTCCATGGTGGTGGTATCGGCGGCGCTGACGTTCACCACGCTGCTGGTGGTGCGGCGCACGGTACAACAGGAGGTGCGCCTCGGAATCCAGCGCGACCTGCAGAATTCCGTTTCCGCATTCCGCAACTTTCAGAAGCAAAGGGAAGTCACGCTGGAGCGTTCGGCGGCGCTCTTGGCCGACCTGCCGAATGTGCGGGCGCTGATGACCACGCACGACCCGGCCACGATCCAGGACGCATCGCGGGATTTGTGGCAACTGGCGGGCAGCGATTTGCTGCTGCTGGCCGATTCCTCGGGCACGGTAGTGGCGCTGCAGGCCACTCCGCCGGAGATCACGGTTCCTGAGGCACAGGATTTCTTTCCGCAAGTGGTCTCGCGCGACGAGACGCGGCACTGGTGGTATGTCGAAGGCCACCTCTGCGAAGTTTTTCTCCAGGATATTTATTTTGGTCCGGCGAGCGGGCGTCAGGTTTTGGGATACCTGCTGCTGGGTTACGAGATTGACGACCGCGTTGCCCGCGAGCTGAGCCGGGTGGCCGCGAGCGAAGTGGCGTTTCGCTATGGCGACGTGATTGTGCGCAGTACTCTGAAGCCTGCCCAGGAATCGGAGTTGCTGCGCGCGGCGCCGAGAACGACCGCGGGCGGCCCGCCGCAAGGGGACCAGATCTGGCTGGGCGGGGAACGATTCTTGGCGACGGCGGTGGTTTTGCCCACGCCGGGCGGACCAGCGCTGAATCTGTGGGTGTTGAAATCGTTCGATCAGGCCACTGCATTTTTGAGCAGCCTGAACGAATTGCTGCTGGCATTGGGGCTAACGGCGGTGCTGGCGGGGAGCCTGCTGGTTTTTCTGATCTCGCATACCTTTACGCGTCCGCTGGAGAATCTGGTAGCGGGGGTGCGCGCGCTGGAGCAGGGCGACTATGCGTATCCGCTGCATGCGCGGGGCGGAGACGAAGTCGCTGAGGTCACGGGAACCTTCGACCGGATGAGAAAGAATCTGCAGAAAACTCAGCGCGAGTTGCTGGATGCGGAACGGCTGGCGACGATCGGACGGATGGCGAGTTCCATCTCGCATGATTTGCGGCATTCGCTGGCGGCGGTCGTGGCGAATGCGGAGTTTCTTTGCGAGAGCAACCTGACGCCGGCGCAGCGCGAAGATCTATATGCCGAGATACGGATTGCGGTCAACCAGATGACAGAGTTGATCGAGTCGCTGCTGGAATTTTCGCGCACACGAGAGTCGCTGCGTCCCACATACGGCGACGTGCGCTCGGCGGTGGATCGAGCGGTGCAGGGGGTGAAGGCGCATCCGGAATTCCAGCGCATACGGATCCGGATTTCTTGCGAAGGACCAACCGAGGGCTGGTTCGATTTCAAGAAACTGGAGCGCGCCTTGCTCAACTTACTGCTGAACGCGTGCGAAGTGGTGCCGGCCGAATCCGGGAAAATCGATATCGAGCTGAAACGCAAGGGCGAGAGTTTGGAAATTCGTATCGAGGATAACGGTCCGGGCATTCCGGAGTCGGTGCGCGACCGGCTGTTCGAACCGTTTGTGAGCTACGGCAAGGAAAATGGCACCGGGATGGGATTGACGGTGGTGCAGAAGATTCTGCAGGACCACGGGGGCGACGTCACGGTGGAGCGGACTTCGGCCTCGGGAACGACATTCTGCGCGAATATTCCGCTGAATCCCTCGGCGGAAAATGCTTTGGCGGCCCGGCATGCTGACTAGACGGCATGGATTTTTTGCGAACTCCTTGAATGCGGATCCGGAATGCCGACTTGAAGTGCACACCCGAAATTCAGAATGAAGTGCGGAGAGTGGCAGGAGGCGACATGAGTACGAGTGAGACGCGCTGGTTCGATTGCTTGCGATGGGGGATGCTGCTGGGTGTGGCGGCGTGGAGCGCATTCGGCGCCGCGCAGGAACCTGCGAATCGGACGCAGCCACCTGCTCCGGAATCGGTGCATGAGCCGGTGAGTGACTCGGTTCGCGAGTTGCGGGAGCAGGTTCGCGAGTTGCAGGCGGCGGTTGCTGGGATACGCTCCGATTGGCAGCGAGCGCGCGCGGAAACGGCGGAACTACGCCGGCAGATCGAGGAAGTCCGCGCAGGAACACAACTGCGGAATGCGGTGTTACGGGACGCGGTGGCGAAGTCGGCTACGTCAACAGCCGACACCCGGGCGGTGGGAAGCTTACAGAACGTCTTAGAGAACGGGGCGCGGCAAGATCAAAGAACGGAAGATCAGAAAGAAGATCAGAAAAAAAGCGCGCATGCGGCCAGCCTGGAAGAGGAATACCAACTGCTGAGCGGAAAAGTGGACGATCAGTATCAGACGAAAGTGGAAAGTGCATCGAAGTACCGGGTGCGGCTGTCAGGCATTGTTCTGATGAATCTGGTGAGCAATCAGGGTGCGGTGGATAGCATCGATCTTCCCACGCTCGCGTATGCGCGGCCGCCAGGCGGCTCAGGAGGAAGTTTCGGTGCGACGCTGCGCCAATCGGAAATCGGGTTCGAGGCATTCGGGCCGACCGTGGCGGGTGCGAAGACGACGGCGGACCTGCAACTCGATCTGGCGGGTGGGTTCCCGCCGATTCCGAACGGAATCAACTCCGGACTCGTGCGCTTGCGGACGGCCACGATGCGAATGGATTGGACAAACACCTCGGTTGTGGCCGGGCAAGATGCGATTTTCTTCTCGCCGAACTCGCCAACATCGTTTGCTACGCTGGCGATTCCGGCGCTGACCTATGCGGGGAATTTGTGGAGTTGGGTGCCGCAGATAAGAGTGGAACATAGAGTGGCGCTGGGGGAAGAGTCAAGCCTGATATTCCAGGGAGGGATTCTCGATCCGGTGAGCGGGGAAGTACCGGGCACAGTGCCGGGCGAAGTAGCGGGAGAAGCGCCGGGCACAAGTTATTACCGGCAGGCGGGGCCTGGGGAAGCATCGCGCCAACCGGCATACGGCACACGGATCGCGTGGACGCGGAATGTTTTCGGACAACCGTTGCGGGTGGGCGTGGGAGGGTACTACACGCGCCAGGATTATGGTTTCAGCCGGAATGTCGATGGCTGGGCCGGAATGACAGATATCGAGTTGCCGCTCAATCGCCAATTTTCGTTGAGCGGAAAGTTTTATCGCGGAAGGGCCCTTGGCGGACTGTATGGCGGCATTGGTCGCAGCGTGTTGTTCAGCGGCGATCCGAAGTTGGCCAGCACGGAAGTGCAAGCGTTGAACTCGATTGGTGGCTGGGCGCAATTGAAATACCGGCCCGCGAATAAATGGGAGTTCAATGCGGCGTTTGGAATGGAGAATCCGTATGCCAGAGATCTGAAATACTTCCAATATCCGCAATCCTACGGGGATGCGACGCTGGCGAGGGAAGCTTCGTGAACATGATTTACCGTCCAAGATCAGACTTGTTGTTTTCCGCTGAGTATCGACACCTGACGACGTATTCGCTTACCAACGGCGGGAACAATGCAGGGCATCTCAATTTGATGATGGGAGTTCTTTTTTGAGCGGCAGCGGGCATAGTAAGAAGCCGCAGTAAAGACGTAGTAAAGAAAACAGTGAAGAACTTAAGACAGGCCATCAACGATGAGCCATAGAAACATCCCGATCTGGGTCGCGGCGTTGTGGGCCAGCGCGGCCGGATTGCACGCGCAGCCCCCGACGCAGATAGCGACGCAGATAACAACGCAGATAACGACAACGACCGTGCGCGGGCGCGTCGAGGTTATCGGTGCAAGCGGCGCGGGCAAGAGGCGGCATGGAACGATTCCCGGGACAGTGGTGTGGCTGACGCCAATAACGACGACGGCAGCGGCCGGCGAAGCCGCTGCGGCGGCGCCGAATTCATCCCCCGGTCCGCCGGCAAGTCCGGCGCAGAGCCCACGCCTGGTGCAGAAGAACAAGAGTTTCGAGCCGCACATCCTGGTGGTTCCGGCGGGGTCGATGGTGGAGTTTCCCAATCGCGATCCTTTCTTCCACAACGTCTTTTCACTTTTCGAAGGAAAGCGGTTTGATCTCGGTCTGTACGAGGCGGG
This sequence comes from uncultured Acidobacteriaceae bacterium, assembly GCA_963797885.1. Taxonomy (GTDB): domain Bacteria; phylum Acidobacteriota; class Terriglobia; order Terriglobales; family Acidobacteriaceae; genus Acidiflorens. The sequence continues at coordinate 9,736 of CAWCRQ010000082.1, forward strand.
TACCTCGCGGACGGTGCGATTCGACCGGCCCGGAATCAGCTACATTTTCTGCAATATTCACCCTGAGATGAGTGCGGTGGTCATTACGTTGACGACACCGCTGTATGCCGTTTCAAATGCGGACGGGCAACTCAGCCTGGCGGGCGTTCCCTACGGGCGTTACATGTTGCATATCTGGAGCGAGGGCATGGGCCCGGAAAATGCGCAGCCGCTGGCGCGGGAGATCACGATCGCGGAGAATGCTTCGTCTTTGGGAGTGATTCGAGTTCCGGAAGTCAATGGGCAGCGCATGGCGCATAAGAACAAGTATGGACGCGAGTACGACGAGCCTACGCCCAACAACTCTGTTTACGAGCAGCAACGCTAGGGGGTGCTTATTGAAAGAAGGCGCAAAAGGCCGCCTGTTTCAGGCGGCCCTCGTTACGTCTTCGGCTTTAAGCCTTTTCGTCGGTTATGGCTTGTAGACGATGGATGCAAAGGTGCCGGCCAATTCGGCGGTGCCAATTCCCTGACCCACGGTGACGAACAGCTCGTTTGTTGCTCCATTGGTCTTGTTCCCGCCTCCGAAGGCGATTCCCCATAAGTTGTTGAGGATGATCGGCTTTCCGTTCTGGTCCTTGATCGTACCCACGAATTTCCCGGTAATCGGGTCAAACCCGTTGATGGTGCCGTTGACGGAATTGTTCGAGACCAGCAGAGTATTGCTCAGCGGTCCAAAATTGGGGGGAGCCGCGGCGATGCCCCAGGCCTGGTTGAGTGGCAATCCTTGGATCAGTGTCTTCACGAAAGTACCGTCCTCCGTGAAGAGGTCGATGAAACCGCCGGCTCCGACGTTCGGCATAGCATACGCGACGTAAACCAGGCCATTAATGTCCTGGATGCCGAACACGGAGAAGTTGGATGGAATCGCCGGATCACCAAACGACTTCACGAGGTTGAAGTTGCCGTCGAACATATCGATGTGATTGTTCGTGTTGTCCGCCGCGTAGAGGAAATTCCCCGAGGCATTGCTGGTGATGGCCAAGCCCGTGTACATCGCTTTGTTCGCCGAGTTGTCCACCGCGATGATCGACTGGTTGGCGTTCAGCCCCGGCGCCCATGCGCTGATTGTGCCATCCAGCGTTGCGAAAATGAAAGGTGATGACCAGCCCTGAATCTGGAAGTCCGTCAACGATCCGTTGTAAACGATTCCCGTCGGTGTGCCAGGGCCGTTTAGGCCTGTCGGCGAGGCTGGTCCGTTTCCGGCTGTGGGAATCAATACCCGGAGTGGAATTTGTTTTCCGGCTGCATCATAGAGGGTTAACCAGCCGGTGTCGTTATCGCTGATCCACCAAGGCGATCCGGCGCCCCGGGCTAATCCCCAGGCGTTGGCCAGCAGTGGATCGACGTGTCTTGCCGCCGTTACCTGATTGGAAACCAGGTTCGTGAGTTGATACTGCGCCAGGGCTGCGCTCGAAAGGAGCGTTACCGCGAGCCCGAGGCAAATTGTGAAAGCAAAGTCGCGACGCTGCATACAGAATCCTCCTTGGATTGTGGAGCCGGAGTAGAGAGCAAGTGAGTCGCGGAGCGCAGGACGCTTGAACGATACTTTCTCCGATCCGGCTTGCGATCGAATGCTAGGTCCGCTGCGTCAACAGGTTGTCAACGCGGCGTCATCTGTTTGCACAATTCTTGTCGGGAAGAACAATAGGCACATAGGTTGCCTGCTGAACTCTTCCATTCCGCGGCGGCATATACCCTGAACCGTCACTCCGGTACCCATCAGCTCGGCCGCCGGAGCCATACTTCGCCGGTCCTGGTGTCGAACCGAATGTTTAAGCCTGAGATACCTCCCAAGCTCGACGCGATCACGTGAAAACCCTCGGCACGCACGACTTCGATCGCCGTTTCACAATTCAATCTGCCGCCGGTGGGTTTCGACGATGCCGTATTGCTGACAAGCAGTACATCGGCGCCACCAAACAGCTTGACTTGTACCTCCGTGCGAATCGCGACGAGTTCGTCAAACTGCCGGGCGAGGTCGCGAATGGAGAAATCCACGTAGCGTCCGCTGATCGCGAGGCTCAACGCGGTGGGCACCTCGGCAACTGGGCGTGGCATAGGGCGCCAGCGCCGATCCTCCCACTCCAGAATGTGCCGCCGACGCAGGAGCCGAGAATCGTCCGGATGATCGCGGGCTTGCGAGCGAGGTACGACTCCCCGGGGTGTAGATAAACCTCCGACACCTCGCTTTCAAGTTGCAACATTGGTTTTCCTGTAGAGGGCCGGGCCGACCGGCTCCAATGGGACATCCATGTCGTGCAGGGTCTCGGAGTGGCCGACGAAGGCGTACCCCCCCGGGTACCAGTTGGCCGGACAGCTTTTGCACATTTCGCTCCTGCGTGGGCCGATCGAAGTAAATGATCACATTCCGACAGAAGATCACGTCCGCTTTTTAGGAGAGGCCGAAGTCGGCAATCATGAAGTTCAAACGCCGGAACTCCACCAGTTCGAAACCATCTCCTCCATCGAAGACGAAGCTTCCTCGGCTGAAGCGGCCGCCGGCTCGCTAGCGGGCTCGATCGTCAGCTCACAACTATGCGCCGCGAAGATGAAGACATCGGCGATCGCCTCGCGCGCGGCCGAGGTGCTCAGGACCATGTCCCAGCTTATGTAGCAGTGCTCGGGGTCCAATTCGCCGAGCGGCGGAATCGCTGCCATGCTGGCCGTGATCCGAAGGCTTCCCAGTTGCTTCAGTTCGCGCAACAGCAGCAGCGGATTGGTGCCCGTACGCATGAGATCGGCCCCCGGGCTAAAGCGGATTTGCCAGTCGCGAGTTACGCCACTCGCGGCCGCGGGAGGCTCCGACGGAAGGGATGGCGGCGCCCGCGGCGGCGTGGGTTTCAGGCTTCTTCCCGGTCAGCTGCCGCAACTTCGCCAGGATCTCGGCGGAAGCGGCGATGCTGGCGACGACCCCACCGGCGGCCTCGTCCAGCATGGCTTTGATCTGATCGAGCGCCGCTAAGGAAAGGTTAATGAGCTCGGACGTGACCTGGAGTCGTCCGTTGCGAACTTCGTCGAAGGCGTTTTCCAGGTTGTGACTGAACGCGGCCAGCTCGTCAAAGCCGAACATGGCCCCGGAGCCCTTGATGGTGTGCAAGGCGCGGAAGGCGCGTCCCACAAGTTCGTTGTCGCCGCGATTGTCGTTAAGCGCCAGAAGCGATGATTCCAGTTCGACGAGGATCTCGCGAGCTTCTTCCAGGAAGGCTTGATTGAATTTGTCTTTGTCGAGCATCGGCTCATCTGGTCATCTGCTCTTTTGCTCTTTCGCCAACCACCCCACCGCCTTGACCTACCTCCGATCCAATCCGACCGGAAACGCCTCAAAACCGGCATCGACCACAGCTGCCGAGATCTCCCCGTGAACCCGCCCCGCCAGCGCGAATCCTCTGCTGGATCCTCTGGCTTCGCGCTCGGCCGCCCAGAGCAACTGCAAGGCGGTCACGTCCAGTTCGGTCGCGCGTTCCAGGTCTACGCGCAGCTCTCTACCGGATGCCAGTGCCTGGAGCAGAAGTTTCTTCAGTTCCGCGGCAGAACCAATATTGATCTCGCCATCCAGGCGGATCACGCACCGCGCTTCGTCTTGCTCAAGAGTTACTGGCATGCTGCTTTGATCGGCTTTACGGAACGGAACTTTAGACTTGGTTTTGGTCAACCTGATTGGGCCCACTCCAAGTGCTGATTGCAATTCTGTTTCGTCCTTCTTTTGCTTCTTTCGACTTTCCTGTGTTTCTTTCAACTGCTTCTTTCAACCTGGCCGAGCGAACAGGTTGCAAACGCTCCTTCGCTTGCCGGGATAGCGGTCTTCGGTGGGCCCGTTAAGGGCCGCGCTTGTGCGCAGAAATCTCAGAGAAAATTCATTAGAGACTCTTAGACTGAGCCTGCGATTAGGGGGACTATAGCTAAGGTGAGATCATCGGCGGCCCAGCCCGACAAACTGTCGGCGAGCCTCGCTAGTTTGGGGAAGTCCCGCACCCAGCCTTTTGACACCGGACGAGCTGGTAGCCATGCGGATCCACAATGTCACACCGGAATACATCGGCGATCTGCGTTCGCGCGGAATGCAAAACCGATCAGTTGGCCAGCATGCGTATTCACGGCATCGACTGAGCCGCGACTTCGGGCTGCTGCCCGATGGCATCATTCGATCACGGCATCGGTGGGGGCTCGGGTACGGCGGAGCCATCGGCGCGGGCGTCAGAGGCTCCGTAGTTTACCTTGGCCTTCGAGTCGTGCAAGACGGCCTGGCCGCGACCCATGGCGGTGGTGTATTCGTGGCGCACGTCGAGTTGATGCCCCATCGCGGAAAGTTTCTGCCGCACTTCGGGCGTCACTCGCGACTCAATCACGATGTTGCGCCCGCGCTCGGGACTGACCGTGAAGCGAGCATTCTCCAGAGCCTCCTGGATATTCATGCCGTAGTCGACCACGTTGGAAACGAATTGCGCGTGGGCCAGCGGCTGGTTGGCTCCTCCCATGATCCCGAAGCCAACATGTTGCTCTCCACGCTCCATGAAAGCCGGAATAATAGTGTGGAACGGCCGCTTGCGCGGGGCGAGCGCATTCGGAGAACGCGGATCGAGCGAAAACAGCGCACCGCGATCTTGCAGAACAAATCCCATGCCGCGCACCACAACGCCCGCCCCGAACGCCTCATAATTGCTTTGAATCAACGAGACGATGTTGCCCTCGCGATCCACCACCGAAAGGTAAATCGTGTCACTGGTGGGCGGCGTGCCGGCCGCAACCTCGCAATTGGCTTTGCTGGCATCGATTAGCGTAGCGCGCTGCCGGGCATAATCCTTCGAGAGCATCCCTTTCACCGGGATTTTCGCAAAGCGTGGATCGGCGTTGTAACGTCCCAGATCGGCGTAGGCCAGCTTCATGGCTTCGATTTTCTTATGTAGTTCCGCGACGCTGAGCGGCCCCTCGGGCGACGCCGGAGAAGTCTCCATGATGTTCAGCATCTCCAGTGCCGCCATGCCTTGTCCATTGGGAGGAAGCTCGTAGATGGTCCAGTCGCGATAGGTGGTCGAAATCGGCTCGACCCATTCTGGCGAAAACTCGGCCAGATCATCCGCTGCCATCGTTCCGCCCAGGCTCTGGGACGTGCTCAAAATCGCGCCCGCAATCTCACCCTTGTAAAACGCAGCCGCGCCATTCTGTGCTACCAGCCGCAGGGCTTTCGCGAGATCGTGATTCTGGAACACTTGCCCCACCGCCGGAGGCTTGCCATTGGGCAGATAGACCCGTCGGCCTTCCGGATCCTTCGCGATCGTTTCGACCGAGTCGTTCCAATAGGACGCAATGATTTCAGGAACCGGATACCCATCGTCGGCATAAAAAATCGCGGATTGGAAAAGGTCCTTCCACGCCAGCCGTCCAAAGCGTTCGTGGAGTGCGTGCCAGCCTGCCACCGCACCGGGGACCGTGACCGAGTCAATGCCTGCCACCGGCATCGAGGTCGCGCCTTTCGCCTGCAAGTGCTCGATGGTCAGTCCCTGCGGAGCCCATCCGCTGGCGTTAAGACCATACAGCTTGCCGGTTTTTGCGTCCCAGTGAATCGCAAACAGATCGCCGCCCATGCCGTTCATCATGGGCTCAGTCACCCCGAGGACGGCATTCGCGGCAATCGCCGCATCCACGGCAGAGCCTCCCCGTGCCAGGATCTGTGCACCCGCCACCGAAGCCTGTACATGGCTGGTCGCCACAATGCCATAGCGGGTGACAACCATCGAGCGCGCGCTGGAACGGTCTCGGGCAGACATGGAGGTTGTAAGCAGCAGAGCGACTGCAATCCAAATCGAAATGTTCATGCTACACCTGCGCAGCCGTATTATAGGGTGCACTTACTCCTGAATGCCTGGGACCTCTGATCAGGCTCACTCACATCTAACTGAGGCAGCGGAAATTTCGA
>CAWCRQ010000083.1:0-59714 GCA_963797885.1 uncultured Acidobacteriaceae bacterium
CTTGCTTTTCGCCTTGTGCGTCAACACCCAGGTCTCGCCGTACTTGCGCAGCCGCAGCATCTCGCCCCGCTTGCGCAGCTTCTGGCCGGGCAGGTCGTAGAGGGAATTCATTTCGTGGGTGGAGCGGGTGAGCTGTTTGAAGCCCGCTTGCGTCAGCGCCCGGGCTAGGGCGGGCAGATCCTCAATTCGAAATTTAATTTCGATTTCCTTCGGCATTCTGAAATTTTAATCGTCGAGACGCCGAGGACGCCAAGAAAAGCGAATCCAGAGCTGTTGCAGCCGCTGGCGAGCTGCCGAGCTTACGCTCGACTTGGACGGGCGAGGGCGCCCGTCCCCACACGAACTAGGACTTCGGCTCCGCCTCGGACTCTCGCTCCCGCCGATGGAACCAACTCATGTGCGGCAGGTCGCGCTCCACTTTTCGCCGTTTCGCGATCAGTTCCGCCGTGATGGATACGGCAATTTCTTCCGGCGTAATTGCCCCTATATCGAGCCCGATTGGGGCGTGGACGCGATCAAATAGATGCGCGGGCAGACCTTCCTGCTGCAGCTCTTTGAAGATGGTGATGGTCTTCCGCTTCGACCCAATCATCCCGACGTAACGGGCCGGAGTCTGCACCGCCCAACGCAGCATTCGCATATCGTCGCGGTGCCCGCGGGTGACGATGACGATATACGAAGACTCGCTGGGCGCGAGCTGTGCCGCGGCCTTGTCGAAATCTTCGGCGAGCACCTGCTGCGCCTCGGGGAAGCGTTCGCGATTCGCGTAGGCTTCGCGGTCATCCACCACCGTGACGTCAAATCCGGCAATCCGTGCAACTTTGTAGAGGCTTGCTGCGACGTGGCCGGCGCCGAAAATATAAAGATCTGCTGGAGGCAAAATCGGCTCCACGAAAATCTCGAGCGTTCCGCCGCAGACGAGGCCGGTGTCGTACTTCGGATCCTGATTCAGATCAAACGTCAGGGTCCGCGGCTTCTCCGATTCCATCACTTCGCGCGCCGCCTGCCAAACCTCGGCCTCAACGCAGCCGCCGCCGATGGTGCCGACCATCGAGCCATCGTCGCGCACCAGCATCTTGGCGGTCTTGAACGAAGGAATTGAACCGCGCACGTTGACAATGGTCGCCACGGCTCCGCGGCGTCCGTCTTTTCGCAGGCGGACGATCTCCTCGTAGAGGTCCATGTGTTGATTATGGTTTTCGGGGCCGGGAAGGTCAATTGCCGTCGTCGGCGAGGGTCGAGCTGCGCTCGACTGGACGGCCGGGGGCGGCCGTCCCTACGCGGAGCCAATGCGTTTATGCTAGTTTGTAGGGTTGAAATTTGCCGTTTGAAGTCGCAGGAGCCCCCATGAAAGCCGTCCGCATTCATCAGTTCGGTGGGCCGGAAGTTATGGCCTACGAAGACGTTCCCGATCCCAAACCGCGCAAAGACCAAGTCCTGGTACGTGTTCGCGCATGCGCTCTGAACCATCTCGACATCTGGGTGCGCAAAGGACTGCCCGGCGTTAACCTGCCGCACATCCTCGGCAGTGACACCGCCGGCGAAATTGTCGAGGTGGGCGAGTACATCACCGACCTCAAGCCCGGACAGCGCGTGCTGCTCGCGCCCATGCATTTCTGTAATCACTGCGCGAAGTGCGTTGCCGGCCTGCAGAATCAGTGCCGCCAGTTCACCGTGCTCGGCAACACCGTGGACGGCGGCAACTGCGAGCTGATTGCGGTGCCCGCAGTGAACGTCATTCCGATCCCCGACTCGCTCGACTTCAATGAGGCCGCCAGCGTTCCGCTGGTTTTTCTCACTGCGTGGCACATGCTTACTGGACGCGCCGCGATCCGCCCCGGACAAACCGTGCTGGTGCTGGGCGCGAACTCAGGGGTGGGCATCGCCGCCATCCAGATTGCGAAAATGTTCCACACGCGCGTGATCACGACCGCCGGCGACGAGCGCAAAATCGAGCGCGCCCGCGAACTGGGCGCCGATTTCGTCATCAACCACTATCAGCAGAAGATTTCGCAGGAAGTCCGCAAGATCACAAATTTTGAGGGCGTTGACATCGTCATCGAGCACGTTGGACTGGCCACCTGGGAAGAGAGCGTGCGGTCGCTCAAGGCGGGCGGCACACTCGTCACCTGCGGCGCGACGACGGGACCGAAAGTCGAACTCGATCTGCGCTTTCTGTTCTCGCGCCAACTGGCATTGCTCGGGTCGTACATGGGGACGATGAGCGAACTCCATGAAGTGCTCAGCCACGTCTTCGCCGGACGGCTGAAGCCCGTCATCGACCATACTTTCCCCTTGAAGGAAATCCGTACCGCTCACGAGTACATGGAGAAGAGCCAGATGTTTGGAAAGATCGTGCTGAACCCGTGAACGGGTTTCACCGCAGAGTGCGCTGAGCATAGCTGGATCTCATCTCATGAATGCTCTGTTCAGCGATTGTTGCTGAAATCGCGATGCTGCAACAGCTATCCGAGATGGCGGAATGGTGGCGGGTTGGCCGCCGCCACCCATGCGATAGTAAACTGAGAAATCTTCCAATCCGCTGGTATGAAAAAGAACCTAATGAGGAAGCTCGCGGACGGCCATGGCTTCCTGTCGATATTGCTGAATCTTCGGAGAATTGCCAGCGGAAACCAGCCGATTTTTCTCGATTACAAAGTCGAGGCTCTTCCTCGTTACGGCTACGGAAAACCGCCGCATCCCGAACTCGCCCGCATCCTCGCTGCCAACGAAGATGGTTATCACCATCTGCTCTCGCAGTTCTTGAACTTCTCTAATGACCTGCTGCGCATACCCCTACGCCAGCCTTGCTCGTCTCCGGAGCCGTGTTGGATCAACGAATGGCTGGACGGATTGGACACGTTCACGCTCTATGGATTCCTCGCCACCCGCAACCCCGCTTTGCTGCTGGAGGTCGGATCGGGGTACTCAACCAAACTCGCGCGGCGCGCCATTCGCGATCGTCAGCTGCGAACTAAAGTCATTTCGATTGATCCCCGGCCGAGAGCTGAAGTCGATCCGCTATGCGACGAGATCGTCCGGCAACCACTGGAAAAATGTGACCTCAGCGTGGTCAACCGCCTCGGCTCGGGAGACGTCCTGTTCATGGACGGGTCGCACCGTAGTTTCATGAATTCGGATGTCACTGTCTTTTTCCTTGAGATTCTTCCCCGACTTCGGCGGGGCGTGCTCGTTCACATCCACGACATCTTCTTGCCAGTCGATTACAAGCCTTGGTGGCTGCAACGGTTTTATCCCCACCGGTATTGGTCCGAGCAGTACTTACTGGCAGCGAGTCTGCTGGCAGGACACAGCAGCTACGACGTGATCCTGCCCAATCACTACGTAAGCATGACCCCGCATCTCGGCAGGGTGCTGGACTCATTCTGGAGAGAGCCGCAACTCGCCGAAGTTTCCCGAGGTGGCTCTTCCTTCTGGATACAAGCTCGTTGATCGAGCTCTCTCTCAGGCGATTTCGCTCGCGACCCGATCAATAAGTGAAAATCGCGGACCCAGGCGAGAAAATTCTCGCCTCCACGCATTCGGCCCTCTCTGCGGTTAAAATATAGCCATGGCGCAAGAACTCAGTTTTGGCCCCTACGTCGATGTCGAAAATGGCAAGAAGGTGGTTAAAGAACTCGTCTACGGGGACGGCGTGCCCGAAGGCATCGTCATGACCACGCTCGACGCGGTCGTCAACTGGAACCGCAAGAGTTCGATCTGGCCCATGACGTTCGGACTGGCCTGTTGCGCGATTGAAATGATGTCGATGGGCGCGTCGCGCTTCGATATCGCGCGCTTCGGCGCGGAAGTGTTCCGGCCGTCGCCGCGGCAGTCGGACCTGATGATCATCGCCGGCCGCGTCTCGAACAAAATGGCTCCCGTCATTCGCCAGCTCTGGGAGCAGATGCCGGAACCGAAGTGGGTCATTTCGATGGGGGCCTGCGCGACTTCCGGTGGCGTTTTCAATAATTACGCGTTAGTGCAGAGCGTCAATCAGGTCATTCCCGTGGATATCTATGTCCCCGGCTGCCCTCCGCGCCCCGAGCAGTTGATTTATGCCATCACGCTGCTGCAGCAGAAAATCATGACCGAACGCGGTTCGATGAAGAAAGCGTTGAATCTGGTGCCGAGCGGCGAGTAGTGGAGCGACGGGCGTCTCGCCCGTCCGCCGGGCGGGGACGCCCGGCTCTCCATTTCAACGCCTCACTGTTTCATCCTGGTAGCGAGTTGCCGTTCTGGCGGCGTCATCTGGTTCCAAATCGCGCTCAAGTCTTTTTCCAGAATCTGATTATTCGGATCCGCCCGCAGCGCCAGCGCAAACCATAAATACGATGTCGGCAGATCGCGCGGCACACAGTGGCCGGTGGCATACATGGTTCCGAACGTGCTCCGGGCCTTGGCATTCGATTGGGCCGAAGCGGTCTTCAGATATCTCACTGCCTGGTCGCAGTTTTTCGGCGCGCCTCGCCCGTAGAGATAGGCCTCGCCTCTGCGGAAGTCCGCGTCCCCGGTGTCAGCGGGCTCGGGCGATTTCGAAGCCTTGGCCGAGGTCACTCTGGACTCACGTTTTGCCGCGCGCTTGTCGATTGGCTTGAAGGGTGCGATCTTGGCCGGAGCCGCCGGCTTTGATTCGTCCACAGATTTTGCTTCGGTCTCCGCCGTCTTCGGGATTGCTTCGGGGCCAGCGCCGGCGTTCTCGGACGGGCCCTCCGGAACTCCCGCTGACGTAGCCACCGGCGGAACTCCTGCTGACGGGGCCACCGTTTGCGACGAGCCTGCATCCGGCGCTGGGGCCGCGTTCTGGGCCGTTGGCTGGGCGGGTGGATTCTGGGCCGGAGATTCACTGGCGCTCGAAGCTGCAGTTTCCGGCTTTCGATTCCCCCTAGCGGCGAGATACTTGGTATACGTCCACCAGCCTGCTGCGCCCAATGCTGCGAGCAGCAAGATGAGCAGCAGGATCCGCCGTCCTCCGGTTTTTGGCTGCTCGGGCTCAAGAAAGGAATCAAAGCCGGAGAAAAATTCTCCCTGCAGCGAGCCGATGCTCGGCTCATTCGGACTGGATTGGTTCAACCCTAGCATCGAGGGTCCGCTGATCGGCGGCAACGGTTTGCTTGCTGGCCGAGTCGCGTTCTCCATGACGACGGGCCGCACTGGTTCAGGCGCGTTCGTTGTCTTGGATGGGAGAGCTGGCGGGACCGCAGATGGCGGGACTGGCGCTGGTGCGCCCGCCGTCCGCGAAGCTTCGAGCAAGGTCCCGCACATTCCGCAAAAACGGAAATTGTAAGAATTGTTTTCACCGCACTTCGGGCAGATCACAATGGTTCTCCGGATGCCTTTCCTACAGTCTAACTCCTGCCAGCTAGGTCATTCGGCCTGTCCGTTCAATTAGAATGTAAACGCTCGGTTTCCGCCGATGCCGAAAGCTTCTAAAGCCAAGCCCACGCCCGCCGCCAAGCGTTTCGAGGCCAGGCTCGAGCGCATGCACTCCCGCCTCAACTGGGTCATTATCCACATGCCGTTCGATGCGGCCAAAGTCTGGGGGTTGCGTGGCCAGATTAAAGTGAAAGGCGAAATTAACGGGTTTGCGTTCCGCACTTCCCTGTTTCCCACCCGGGAGGGTCGGCACATTTTGCTGGTCAACAAGCGGATGCAAAAGGGCGCGCGAGCCGCGGAAGGCAACGTCGCCCGTTTTCAGATCGAACTGGACCGCGAAGAACGGACGGTAGAAATCCCCGATGAGCTCAAGCGCATTCTGGGCGAAGCTCGCTCGCTGCGGCGCTGGTGTGACGGGTTGAATCACTCCACGCGCAACGACATCGCTAAGTGGATCACCGAACCTAAGAGCGGCGAAGCCCGCATGCGGCGCGCGGAACAAATTGCGGAACGTCTGCTCAACGTCATGGAGGCGGAACGAGAACTGCCGCCTGTTCTGCAGGTCGCTTTCGCGCGCCATTCGCGCGCCCGTGAAGGTTGGGATCGCATGTCGGCCTCTCGCCGGCGCGGACATCTGTTTGGCATTTTCTACTACCGGACTCCGAACGCTCAAGGCCGGCGCATCGACAAAATGCTCGATGACGCTCGCGTGCTCGCCGAGAAAACGAGTAGAAAGAAAAAGTGAGCGATGAGTTCAGGCCCCGGTGTCATGGTTGGTAGGGCAAGACGTTGGCGATTGGGTACCCGCTCAGCTGGCGGTTGGAGATTGCGAGATTCTCAGGGGCGTACTGCGGGAGCCCATCGAGCCTGAGCTGCACCGTGTTGGACATCACCGCATTCTGTGGAACCGTTCGATGTTTCGGAATTCCCCACGGAATCAACTTCCACTCATCGTGTGCGGGTCCGATTGCATTGGCCGCAGCAGGCGACAAGTATTGCGCCTCGGCGGGCGCGCTGAATTTCAAGTCGCAGTCTTTTTCCTTAGCTTTGTGCATCATCCAACTGAGGGTGATATCGGACAACTGGGACTGCTCATATCCGCCACCGACATCGGAATGGACTCCAGAAAACCACACTTGCTGAACCACGTTGTCGTTGACACGCATCGAGCCGTCTGGATTCGTCCACAAAGTGGGCAGAAACTGCGCTCTACGCTCATCGATACAGACCGCATGAACGGCCTTTTTTATGTTCGGATGCAAAGTAGTATCGAGGAATCCGTACTTCTTCTGATCGAAGATGCTAAAGAGCAAGCCTGGAATTCCCAGCGATCCTACCGTGTCCCAGACGCCGACCATGCCGATGACGACTGGCCCCAATCCATACTGTTGATCGAGGTCAGCTTGGAGCTGTTTTTTTTTGGCTGGGTCAGGCTCCCGGTACGCGTCAAAAATTAATTTTACGGTCATATTGTCGAGATTCTTTGTGGGAACGCCAAAACGCGCGATCATGCCTGCGAGACTGCGCGCGGTGTAGGCGCCACGACTGAACCCGAAGAGATAGACATCGTCCCCAGGGTCGTAGACATAAGAGACGAATTCATAACCATCCTGAATTTTTTGGAAGAGCCCCTCTCCCATGGCCCCGCCGAACAGATGATCAATGGGAGTCCCATCCGTGCCAACTCCGCTGTCGTAGTAGCGCAGCTGTGAGGGATCGTCTGCGAGAGCGCAGTAAAGCTTGCGCACATTTGTGTCATTTACCTCGGCGCCGACCCCATGAGGTGTATTCCAGGTGCCATCCGCGCACACGATAATCTTCTTGCTCATAAACAATTGCTCATAAAACAATGGAGTGCGAGAGCCGGAGTGCAGAGAGCCGGTCTAGCCGGAATAACTCCAAGATAATCGTCGTGGCCTGCCAGCGCCTCATCCAGCCGGTGATGGGAATTTCCTTTCTGATCCGGAAAAACCGCACTATAGTACACCGTTTCGCCTGCTCGCGACACTGTGAAAGGTTTTTCATCTTGAGCACCCCCGGCGGCCTGCCATCCGCGCCAGCACAGCCCCATCGGCATGTTTCTCACCTTATGACCGACGTAACCGTGCGCGGCGGCTTGTTCTGCTATACTGCTGTTAACGCTTTTGCTACGGTTTGCTCGTCACGCGGGGATCCTGTTGGATCCGATACACTTCCGCCATTTCCTGCCCGCCGTTTGGTTCCAGCGCCAATTTCAATGCGAGCGGCATGCGAACTCTACAAAGTTCTCAGTTCTCGGTCCTCAGTTCCCAGTGGAACCCGGATGATTCCTTGTTTTTTCTGAGAACCGAGAGCTGGGAACTGCATTAAGCCCCTCCAGAAAGAAAACAATCGAATGACCACATTTACGGAACTGCCCCTATCTGCTGCGTTGCAGCAAAAGTTGGCGGCAGCTCAATTCATCACCCTCACACCCATCCAGGCGCGCGCCATTACTCCTGCCCTTGAAGGCAAGGACGTGATCGGCACCGCCCAAACCGGCACCGGCAAGACTCTCGCGTTCCTGATTCCGATTATCGAGATGCTGCGCGCCGAACCAGCGAAACATGAACCAGCGAAACATGAATCAGCCAAGCAGGAATCAGCCAAGCAGGTCAGCGCCCTGGTCCTGTTGCCCACGCGGGAATTGGCTATGCAAGTTCACGAGCAGTACGAACAACTGCGCGACAAGAATATGGCGAAGGCGGCGCTGGTGATCGGCGGCGTAGCGGAGAAGGCGCAGATCCGCAGTCTTCGCTCCGGCTGCGAATTTGTAATCGCTACTCCGGGACGCTTGCAGGATTTCATCACCCGGAAGTTCGCGGACCTTCGGCACGTGAAGATACTCGTGCTCGATGAAGCCGATCGCATGCTGGATATGGGTTTTCTTCCGGCCATCCGGCGCATCGTGCAGATTCTGCCCCAGCGCCGGCAGACGCTGTGCTACTCCGCCACCATGGAGCAGTCGGTGGCCGCGCTGGTCAACGACTATACGCGGGAGCCGATGCGGATCGCGCTGGGCTCAGTCTTGAAGCCAGCAGAAAGCGTGTCACTCGAAGCCTACGAGGTGCGTCCGTCCGAGAAACTGGATGTGCTGCGGCAGTTGCTGTACGAGGAAAAAGGGCAGACGCTGATCTTCACGCGCACGAAACGCGGAGCGCACAGGCTGGCCCAGGAACTTGAGCGCGATGGCTTCTCGGCCGCCATGATTCATGGCGATCGCACGCAGTCCCAGCGCAACGGCGCCTTGAGCGGATTTCAGGAAGGGCGCTACCAGGTACTGGTTGCGACCGATATCGCATCGCGTGGCTTGCACTGCGATGACGTGGCGCACGTGATCAACTACGACATTCCGAAGATGGCGGAAGACTTCATTCACCGCGTCGGGCGTACCGGGCGGGCCGGCTCACAGGGCCGAGCCTCTACCCTGGTCACAGGCGCGGAGGTTCTGGAGCTGCGCAATATCGAGCGCACCTTAAAGCTGCGCATCGAACGCAAGCAGGTGGATGGGGCGGCCTTGGCCAATGACCAGCCGAAGCGGTTTGTGCAGAACACCCTGGCATCGCGGACGCTGACGGCTTTGCCGGGTGAGGTCTTTGTCTAGAAATCTGTTTAGAAATCTGTTCGGAAAAGTTCGACGTGTAGGGGATTGAGCTGGGTTCGCCGGAGCCTTGCGCTCCGGCGAATCTCCCAAGGCATTTAGTGATCGGCTTGCTTGCCGTGCGGTGTGATTAGTTCGACAGAATCAGTTTCGTCGTCGCTGCCGATGCCGAACAGCGCGGCTTGCTCTGCGGCGTGCTCGCGCATCTGACGCAATTCCTCCGCCTCATCCACCACTCCACCCGGCTTGTCCTCTTTCCGCTGGGTCTTGCGCTCGTTTTTGTCCCGTTGTTTTTGTTGGCGCGCTTGTTCCTTCTGACGTTTAGAAAAAGTCGATCGGCCTCGTGGCATACCAAAATCCCCCGTATTTTATATTTTCATTATTTATGGCCGGCTACATGAAGCGTCTGTAGGGTTGGCCCTGCTTTTGTCCCTGGAATAAACCACTGGAATAAACCAGAAGATTGCCGCATCCCTCGTTTGTTTCGATTGTGATCCTAGTATAACCTCGATTCGAGTTCTCAGTTCTCGGAAAAACCCAGAATCGTCCACGCTCAACAGGGAACGGTCCACTGAGAACCGGGAACTGAGAACTTCGTCCCAACCGGCCTACTGGCAACTTTGCACTGAGCTGTGTTATTCTCGAATTCGTTACGAAAACGAGAAGAGACAGGAGTGCAACAGGTTAGTGTTAGCCAGAGCGCAAAAGCAATCCGTCGTTGACGCGTATCGCACGCACCCGACCGATACCGGCAGTCCGGAAGTTCAAATCGCGCTGTTGAGCGAGCGCATTGGTCAGTTGACGGAACACTTCAAAACGCACCAGAAAGACCACGGCTCGCGCCGCGGACTTCTCATGATGGTGAGCCGGCGTCGTGGCCTGCTCGACTATCTGAAGAAGTACGACTCGGAACGGTACAAGACCGTTATTTCCAAGCTCGGCATCCGCAAGTAACAGCGCGACCGGTTCCGTGTGGGGCCGGTTCCAGACTGGTTTTCCAGAATTGGGTTTCCAGATCACGAGAGCCTCAGTAAAGTGCGTTCCCAACCGCGAACTTGGCCTACGCCTATCCACGCGAACTCCGTACCGGCGTGCATGCCCTTCTGCCCAAACAAAGGATGATCTATGAAACCTGAAGCCACAAAAGTTGCCGTAGAAATCGCAGGCGGAAAACAACTCTCTATTGAAACTGGAAAACTTGCCAAGCAGGCCCACGGCGCCGCCGTCGTGCGCTTCGGCGAAAACGTTGTCCTCGCCACCGCCACCGCCAATCCCGAGCCCCGCGAGGGCATCGACTTCTTTCCGCTCACCGTTGACTACCGCGAGTACACTTATGCCGGCGGGCGCATCCCCGGCGGCTTTATCAAGCGCGAAGGGCGCATGAGCGACCGCGAGGTTCTCACCTGCCGCCAGATTGACCGGCCGGTCCGTCCGATGTTCGCCGAAGGCTTCCGGTGCGAGACCCAGGTCATCGCCCTTGTCCTCTCCGCCGACACGGAAAACGATCCCGATGTCTGCGGCATCAACGCCGCTTCGGCCGCCCTGACCCTCTCCGATATTCCGTTTCTCGGCCCGCTCGGCGCCGTGCGTGTCGGCCTCGTCGAAGGCCGCTTCATCGCCAATCCCACATATACCGAAATGCGCGACGGCCTGCTCAACATCATGGTCGTCGGCACCGCCGATGCGATTGTCATGATCGAATCCGGCGCGAAAGAAGTAAAGGAAGAGACGGTGGTGGACGCGATCGAATTCGCGCACACCGAAATCAAAAAGATCTGCGCCGCCATCAATGAACTGCGCAGCAAAGTCGGCAAGCCGAAACGCCAGGTGACCCCGCCGGAATTCGACGAGGCTTACTTGAAGAGCCTGGAATCGAAGATCGGCAAGCGACTGCCTGACGCTCTTGATACCGGAAAACATCCGAAATCCGAAAGCTACGAATTGGTTCGCACGCTGGAGAAGGAACTGCTGGCCGAGGTGCCCGAGGACGACGAGGCAGGCCAGGCGAAGCTCAAGAAGTACTACGAGATCCTGCGGGAACGCATTTTCCGTGACCAGGTGATCGATCACAAGCGCCGTCCCGACGGGCGCGCGTTCGACCAGATCCGCGAGATCTGGATCGAAGCCGGCGTTCTGCCGCGCGCGCACGGCAGCGCAGTCTTTACCCGCGGTGAGACCCAGGCATTAGTGACCACCACGCTCGGCACCAGCGACGACATGCAGCGTCTCGAGGGCTTTGAAGGTGAAGCCAAGAAGCGCTTCATGCTGCACTACAATTTCCCGCCGTTCTCGGTGGGAGAAGTTGGCTTCATGCGCGGCGCCGGACGCCGGGAAATCGGCCACGGAGCGCTTGCCGAGCGCTCCATTTCGGCGGTGCTCCCGACCGAAGACAACTGGCCCTACGCGATGCGCGTCGTCTCCGACATTCTGGAATCGAACGGGTCATCGTCGATGGCCACCATTTGCGGCGCCTCGCTCTCACTGATGGATGCGGGCGTGCCGTTGAAGGCTCCGGTGGCTGGGGTTGCGATGGGATTGGTGAAAGAAGGCGATCAATATGCCATCCTGACCGACATCGCGGGCGCGGAAGATCACTATGGCGACATGGATTTCAAAGTTGCCGGTACCAAAGATGGCATCACCGCGCTGCAGATGGACATCAAGGTTGCGGGAATCACTTCGCAGATCATGCGGGAAGCGCTGGCGCAGGCGCAGCGTGGGCGCTTGTTCATCCTCGAAAAGATGGACGAGGTTCTGAGCGAGCCGCGCGTGAAGGTCTCGGCGTATGCGCCTCGTATCTACACCCTTCAGATTCCAGTGGATAAGATTCGCGACGTGATTGGGCCCGGTGGCAAGATGATTCGCAGCATCATCGAGCAGACCGGCGTGAAGATCGACGTGGAGGATTCCGGCAAAGTCAACGTAGCTTCGAACGATGAAGTTTCGGCGAACAAGGCTTTGCAAATTATTCGCGACCTGACGGCTTCGGCCGAGGTGGGGAAGACGTATCTTGGCAGGGTCAGCCGCTTGGCGGATTTCGGCGCGTTTGTCGAGATTCTGCCGGGCTTGGACGGACTGTTGCACATCAGCGAAGTCGCCGAGCACAGAATCAAGGATGTTCGCGATGAACTGAAAGAAGGCGATCAGGTGCTGGTGAAAGTTCTGGCCGTCGAAGGCAACCGGATCAAGCTGTCGCGGAAGGCGATTCTGAAAGAGCAGCGCGCCAAAATGGGCGGGGCTCCGCCGCCTCCAGAAACGGCCGAGGTGGCGGACGCGGCACCTTTAACGCCGCAGAGCGCGCCCACGGCAGTGATCGAAGGCGGCGCAGAGTTCGATGCGGATGATGAGCCGAACTTCAACCGTGTAGATGGAGTGGTTGCGTCAGTCGAGGCGGGTGCCGCGCGTCCAGAAGGTGCGCGAGAGGGACGCCCCAGCGGCGGAGGCGGGGGCGATCGCGATCGCAATCGCCGGCGGCGGGGTCGCGGACGCGGTCCGGGAGGCGGTCAGGGAGGTCACGGTGGTGGCCATTCCGGCGGTGGTGGCGGACGCGGAAGAAGGTAGGACCAGTAGCCGGTACCAGTAATGCGAAGGGCCGCAGCGATGTGGCCCTTTTTTCGAACCTAATGCAGAATGCTGCAAGGACGCGGGGTTACGAGTACAAGACAAAGCGAAGGCCGGTAACCTGCCGGGAAATGCCGACTGCACGATTCGGCGGGCGTCCCAGTTAGACCATTCACGGTTTCTTTTCGTCGCGTGCACCTTGTGGCGTCACCGCTTCGGTCATCTGTTCCGCCTTAATTCCGTATCTCTTCCACTGCTCTCTGACATAATCTACAAAATGCCCTTTTGGTTGTGCCCCAGATAGCGGAGCCAATTCCAATCCTGCTTTGGTAAAAAGGACGTGTCCCGTGTTTAATTGATAGGACTCTCTCTTCGGTTCTTCCGGGAATTCAATCCAGACACGGGTACCGAAATAAAGGACAAAGCCTTTTTGACTCACGACTCGCCCATAGCCTGTTACCGCGTTCAGATGAACCAGACCACTGCTCTCTAAATGGCTCACAACATCAAAGTTTATTCCGGCGTCGTTGTAGAGCTTGTGTCCCAAATCGAAAATGAGTGCCGTAGGAACGCCGATCTCAAAGGCGAATCCGCAGAGTTGTGAAAATAACATAGCATCGGATTTGTCGAGGCCTCCGACGAGGTTTACAGTTCGTTTCGAGAATTTCCCCGGAGAGTTGGCCTCACCCGCAAGGATTCTGGCCCATAGACTCTGCATCTCCTCGTCCGAAATCAGACGACATTTGTCGAAGAAATTTGCGATCCAATCGTTCTCCATCTCTTCAGGTTGCGATTCCGGTTTCACATCTGGAAGTGCTTTGAGCGTGATCGACTCGATGTTGTGCTGCTTCTTCGCTTCTTCGGCAAACAGCCTAGTCATGGCACGGTGTTGAATCTCAGTAATCTCGATCTGTGTAACGGCTCGAATTTTCTCCGCATCGGCTTCGGCCCGTGCGACTCGTTTTATTTGAAAAGGCTTGGATAGGCCGCCGATGGCGTCAGAAATCTTCTCGATGAGGGTATTCACTGGTTTCGACAGATCGCCGAGGTTGATGAGCGAGTTTCCCGAGTTACCCATGCTGCACCTCTAGTTCGATAGTGTAAATCGTCACATTGGGGAGTGCCTCAGTGATGCGGGTACGGAATGGTCGTGAGGCCTTGCCAGATGGGTTAGAACGATAAGCGCTTGAAGATGGTTTCCGGGATCTGCCGAACGCCGGCCATGACGTAGCGCCATATTCTAGGCGTGTAGAGAACGTCGGGAGAGCGGCGTTCGAGCGCTCCCACGATGTCGCGGGCAACCTGCTCGGGATCGGCAAAGCGTGAGGCGTTGGGCAAGTGATCGGTCATGGGAGAATGCACTGGCCCGGGCTTGATGGTGATGACACGGACGCCGGCGGGATGAAGGCGGCTGCGGAGTCCCTGGAGGAAGAGGGAAAGCGCGCCTTTGGCGGAGCCGTAGACGTAGTTGGAGCGGCGCCCTCGATCTCCGGCGACGGAGGTGATCGCGGCAACGCATCCGGTGCGCCGGCGTTCCAGATCGGCGGCGAACAGGGTTAGGATCGCGGTCGCACTGACATAGTTGACTCGTAATTCTTCGAGCAGAACGTTGACCGAGGTTTCGCAATCCTTCTGGTTGTGCATGCAGCCGTAAGATAGAAGCACGGTGTCAAAGTCGGAAAAATTGTGGCGGGCAAATTCAAAGATGGCGGCGTGCTGCTGAATGGAGGCTAAGTCGGCAGAGTAAGTCAGGACCTGCTGTGCACCCCGAACTGCTAAGTCGGCCTGTAGCTCAGTGAGGCGCTGGGGTGAGCGAGCTACGAGAAGTAAGTCGCAACCCTGGCGAGCTAATAAGCGCTGGACTTCCAGCGCAATGCCGGAAGTGGCGCCGAGGACGACGATCTTATTCATGGCAGTTGCGTTCATGGCAGTTGCGTCTATGGCGCCGACGGGCGTCGCTGCGGGGCGTGTCGTTGTGGGGTGCGCGGTGACTGTCATTGGTTATTGGGCCCCCGTCACGCGTCGCCAGAATGAGGATGACATCTTCGGGTCTATGTAGGGAACAAAACAGCGCCATCGCGGGAACGAGGCCTCAAACAGAGCGGGGCTCATGCGGGCGTCTTTGGCGGGGTAGAGCGCTCCGCCACTTTGCTGGACAATTTCATCGAGCGACTGCATAAGTTTGAGAGTGCGCTCGCCTCGCATGGCGAAGTCGAGCGCGATGGTAAGCCCGGGCCGCGGGAATGAGAGCATACTAACCGGTGGCGCAGAGCCGAATTGCTTCAGCACACCCAAGAATGAGCCCATGCCGGAGCGCGCGATGCGATCGAGTAACTCCTCGAAAGCCTCGAGGTTCGTTTCTGGGATTACACACTGATATTGCAGAAAACCCTGTCTGCCATAGAGCAGGTTCCATTGCCGAATAGAATCGAGCGGATAAAAAAACGAGCCGTAAGGCACGACGGCTGCGCCTTTCCTGGCCGCGTGAGTCCTGTAGTAGGCGGTGTTGAAGGCTCTTACAGAATAACGGTTGAGCATCCAGCCCGGCAGTGCGAAGGGCAGTTTGGGGCCGCGCTTGGGATGGAATTCCTTGCCCTGATCGGCGGCATGGTTCCCGCGAAAGAAGATGCCACGAGGATTCTTACCGGCGAAGCAGTCGAGCCAAGCCACGGTGTATTCGAAGCGGTCGTTGCTTTCGCGGCTCAGGTCGAGAAAAGCATTCAGAGACTGAAAAGGGATGGACTCGGCGTCGATCCACGGACCAGCCACGCGTTTGAGTTGGATGTCTGCCCAGGCGATTACACCGGTGAGACCGAGACCACCGATGGTGGCGCGCAGCATGTCGGCATTTTCTTCGGAGTTGCAGACCACGAGACCGTCGTTCGAGCGATGCAGTCCGATTTGGCGGACGTGAGCGCCGAAGGTTCCAGCGCAGTGATGGTTCTTGCCGTGGACGTCGTTGGCAATGGCTCCGCCGACGGTGACGAAGCGAGTGCCGGGCGTGACGGGAAGGAACCATCCTTTAGGGAGGAATACGTCGATGATGTCGGAGAGGCTGACGCCGCCTTCGCAGCGGACCATGCCAGTGGATTCGTCGAAACCGAGAATGCGGTTGAGTCGGCGACAGTCAATCAGTTCTCGTCCGGCGTTGAGACAAGAGTCGCCGTAGCTGCGGCCGAGGCCATAGGGCAGCAGGAAGCCGGGCGCGGCAGCTCTGAGAATTGCCGGCACCTGATCGTTCCACGCCGGCTTGTGGACATGATGGTGCGCGGTTTTCGGGTAACGGCCCCACGAGAGAACTCGCTTGATGGGCGGCGATACTGCGGATTCCTTGCGCAAGGTTGCGGCTGATTGACCAGACATACTTAGTGTACCGAAAGCAAGTCAACTAACTTCGAAAACCAATTAGACCTGTGGCTATTACCCTACCAGTTCATATTTGTCATGCTCGCAGCGATGACGGCCGCCGAGGCCAGGGCCACCCCGTAACTGACGGGGTCCCGGATGGCAAGCGTGACCGGGTCTTCCTTTAGTTCTCCGCGATGCGCCAGCAGCCAGGTTCGGCTAAGCCAATAAAGAACGATGGGGCAAAGCAGAAAAAGAAACTTCGGCGAGGTGTAGAGCAGGCCCACGTCCTGACTGTGAACGTAGAGGCTGAAGATGACGACCGCGGAAAAGCTGCTACCGACGCCGAGCGAAAGCAGCAATTCGCGGTCGCCGGTGCGATAGCCGCGCCCCGAGTTACCTGCCTTAACCAAGTCGCTGGCATGAAGTAACTCAGAGTAACGTTTCGCCATCGCGAGACTAAGAAAGACAAACGTCGAGAAGGCCAGGAACCACTGCGAAAGTGGCGTGGCGGAAATCAGGGCTCCGGCGAGGATGCGAAAACTGTAGAAGCTCGAAAGAATGAAGACGTCAAGCAGAGCAATCTTCTTGAGATAGAGCGAATACAACATGGTAAGCGTAGCGTATCCGAGCAGGGCGAGGCCGAATCGCACGTCGAGCAAGAATCCCAGGCCGAATGCCGACGAGAGCAAGATAAAGGACGCGAGCAAACCTTGCGGAATTGAGATTGCACCGGCGGCAAATGGGCGCTGTTTTTTCCATGGATGCTCGCGATCGAAATGGAGATCGAGAAGGTCGTTGAGAATATAGAGTCCGGAGGCACAAAAGCCGTAGAGTGCGAAGCCGAAGAAAGTGCGGACTAGGGGACCGACCGCGAGGTTGTGCGCCAGTGCAAGGGGCAGAAAGAGCAGAAGATTTTTTGCCCAGTGATGGCCGCGGAGGGCGTTGATCCATGTGCGGAACGACGTGCGGAACGACGTGTGGAAGGATGCCTGCGGTTCGAGGATCGTGCCTTTGAGCGTAGTTACGGCTGCGGCTTGTTCGGCGCGGACATCGGTGCCCACCACGTATGCGGCGCGAGCGTTACGCCAAACTTCCACATCGGCGGCAGAGTCGCCCACATAGTCGAAGCCGGTCTGGGCGAAGTGCTCGGCTAGAAACGCAGCTTTGTTCGCTCCCTTGAGATTCAGTCGTCCGTCGCTGGCATGTACTTCGTCGAAGAGACCGAGATAACTGGAAATTGCTTCGGCAAGCTCGCGGTCGGCGGCGGTTGTGAGCGCGATGCGGCGCCCGGTGGCTTTTTCCCGCTGGAGAAAATCAAGAACTTGCTGCCGATAGGGAAGACAAGCGGGGTTGAGATGGATCCGCGCGGCGAGCTTGCGTTTGAGGGAGGCGCGTCCCGAAAGCAACCAGAAGGGGACCAGCAGCAGCGTGATGGGGTGGGTTTTGAGGAGGACGAGGACGCACTCCCAAAGGACGTTGCTCCTGATCAAAGTGCCGTCGAGATCGACGCACAAGACCGGGGACAGTGCCTTGGCGGGTTTGGCTCCTGGGACAGACCCCATGGGATGATCGTCGCATAAACAGGAGGGCGAAACGAGGGAATAAGTGGGCACACGTAGGTAACCTGGGTAACATGCGCCGGCAGGGAGGGAAGGTTAGTATGGGCTGATCTGGAGCGGAGCCATCGACTCTGGACACGAAGCACATGGTCGAGACTCAAGGGCATCTGGAACCTAGCGCGTCGGAATTGCTGGCCAAGTATCTGCGACGGCCGGGCGTTCTGGTGCCTTTGCTTGGGCTGGTTACTTTTGTGGTTTACAGCGGCTCGCTGTCATTCGATTTTGTATGGGATGACTGGCCGCAGATTGTAAACAGCCCGATCATCCGGACGTGGAGCAATCTGCCGCGGGCGTTCGGGAGTGACCTGTGGTATCACGTGACACGACAACAAGTGTATTACCGGCCGCTGTTCGTGGCGTGGTCGATGCTGAATTACACATTGTTCGGATTGCGGCCGTGGGGATGGCACCTAGGAGCGGTCCTATTGCACGTGGGCGCGGTGGCAGCAGTGTTTTGGCTGGCGCAACGGCTGCGATTGGAATACTGGACGGCGGCGCTGGCGGCGCTGATCTTTGCGCTGCATCCGATTCACATTGAGCCAGTCACATGGATTTCGGCAGCTTCGGACACGATGGTAACGATGTTAGCCGCGCTGGCTTTTGGGGCGTTTCTTAGAGGGCGCAATTCGGAGCGCAATTTCGGGCAAAAGAAGAGAACTGCATGGTGGATCGCTTCGCTGGCGCTGCTTGGGTGCGCGCTACTGACGAAGGAGATGGCGATAGTGTTTTCGGCGCTGGTGGGAATCTACGCGTGGCTGCATCCAGCGGAGACGAGGGCGTCGCCGGGGCGCAGAGTTCTTGGGGCGGCGAGGGAGGCGGCTCCGTACGTGGTGGTGACGCTGGCTTACGCACTGCTGCGAACGCACGCACTGCTGCATGCAACTGGGCAGTTCAATCCCAATCACGGAATGATGGACGTGGCCCGGACTTTGCCGCTTGTGATGTCCATTTATCTGCGGCAGTTGCTGGTTCCGGTGGGCATTACGGGACTCTATTACACGCCATATGTGACGGGCGCAATCCTCACCCAAGTGGTGGCACCGGCAGCGGTGTTGGGGGCGGCGTTGATTGGGTTGTGGTATTGGAATCGGCGCGAAGGGAATTCTATCGTCGCGTTTGCGGGGTGGTGGCTGCTGGTGGGACTCGCGCCCGCGCTGTATCTGCGAAATTTCAGCAACGGCGATTTTGTGCGCGACCGTTACATGTATTTGCCGTCGATCGGATTTGCGCTTCTGGCGGCAATCGGGCTGCGGCGACTGCCGTCCATCAAGGGATGGAGTGCGCAGGCAATACAGGGGTGCGCGGTACTCGTGCTATGTAGTGGTTATGTGTGCGCATCGATTGCACAGCAGGTGTACTGGGGTAGCGATCTACTCATGCTGACGCGCGGGGAAGCTCTGTATCCGGGAAATCCGTATGCCGGGGCGGGGCTCGCGAAAGAGTACAGCCAGCGGGGCGCGCACGAACGCGCGATTGAATTGGCGGAGTCGGTAGTGCGGGATCATCCGGAATATGGTTATGGGCCGCTGGCGCTCGCGGAAGTGTACATCCACGCCGGCCGGTTCGAGGAAGGCCGCGTTTGGCTCGACCGAGTAAATCCGGATTACTCCAAATCGGAAGTGGGCATGGCGGGACTCGCCGGCTTATATGGAGAAATGGGCGACTATGAGCGGGCTTATGAGCTTTGTTCGGAGATTCTGGAGAAGGAACCAAATCTTTATTCGGCACTCTACAACTGCGGCAATATTCACCTGATGGACGGTCAGTATCGGGAAGCAGAGCAATTGCTGTCGCGCGCGGTGCAGTTAGTCCCGGAACAAGCGGCTCCGAAACATTTTCTGGGGCGCGCGCTTCTGCAGGATGGACGGAACGCGGAGGCGCAGCCTTACCTGCTGCAGGCGGCGGCCATGGATCCGAAGGTTTGGGACTACCACTATTGGCTCGCAGTGTCGTTCGAAGGCAGCGGCAATGTGTCCGCTGCGCGGGCAGAGTATTGGCAGGCGTTGCAACTGAACCAGAACAGCAATGAAGCGAAGATGCGGCTGACGGCGCTGGAGGCGAAGTGAAGAAGGAAATGGAGAATACTCCCGCGAAGTCAGGGATGCGAATCGGTCCGCCGTTGAGTGTAGAAATAAGGGTTCACGAACAGTGCACGGAACCGGTGGAGGCCGCTAGCGAGAGTGAAGTGGCGGTGTTCATCGCCGCGCAAGAGTGGCTGGTACGTTTGACGGTACTGGCTGTGGTTCTGGCCGTGGCAGGAATTTATGCCGGGTTTCACATTGGCCGGGGATGGGCACCGTCCGACGACGGGGCTCTAAGCCAAAGCGCGCTGCGGGTGATGCAGGGGCAACTTCCGCATCGCGATTTTGCGGAAATCTACACCGGGGGTCTGAGCTTTATTCATGCGCTGGCGTTTCGGGCATTCGGTGTGAATCTGATGGCGCTGCGCTTCTGTGTGTTTCTGTTTTTTCTGGCCTGGCTTCCGGCGGTTTATTATATTGCGCTGCGCTTTACTTCGGCGATTGCAGCGGGAGCGATCACGCTGCTGGCAGTGGCGTGGGGTTATCCGAATTATCCGGCGGCAATGCCTTCCTGGTACAACCTGTTCTTCGCCACGTTTGGAGCGGCGGCGTCGCTGCGTTACCTGGAAGTGCGGACGCGACGATGGCTTTTTGTGGCGGGAGCATGTGGCGGGGTATCGATCCTGATCAAGGTGATTGGGGCGTACTACATTGCCGGAGCGCTGCTGTTTCTTGTCTTTCTGGAACAGAGCGAAAGTCAGAGTGAGAGTGGCGAAGGGGTGAGTTCCAAGAATAGCTGGCTTTACCGCGTGTTCAGCATAAGCGCACTGCTACTGTTCTTGGCGACATTGCTTCGTGTGCTCCACGCGCGCTTGGGGATGGCGGAGTTGTACCACTTCCTGCTGCCCTCCGCGGTGGTGGTGGGGCTGATCCTAGTGGAAGAACGGAGTGTCCGGGCGGGAACAGGCCAACGATTCAAAACAATATTTCGGGCGCTGGTGCCGTTTCTCGGTGGGTGCATAAGCCCGGTGATTGTTTTCCTGGTGCCTTATGCGCGGTCGGGAGCCCTCGCCCAATTCCTTGCGGGGGTGACGGCAAGCGCAATCAAGCGCTCGATCGAACTGGGACTGCTCCGTCCAGTGTCGGTCGAGAAAAGCATCTTTGCGCTGGCCTTAGCGGGATTGGTTGCAGCGGCGATGTTCATGCGCCAATTTCAGGGAAAAATCGTGGGCGCGGCTGTCGTCCTGGGGTTGACGGTGATGCTCGTGAAGTCTGCGACGTCAAGTGCGATCGTTTTGGGAGTGTGGTATTCGGCTGCAACACTGACTCCGTTGGTGGTGTTTTTGGGCGCGGCTGTGGTGCTGGCGGCAGGGAAGCGGAGCGGGCCAACAAAACTCCAACAGCAGCGGATAATGGTACTGATTTCCCTGGCGGCGGTGTGTACCCTGGTGCAGTATCCGTGGGCCGCGTCGATTTATCTGTCCTATTCGTTGCCGCTGACGTTGCTGGCCGCGGTGGCGATCGTGGCGACCGCCAAGAAGCAACCGGGCACGTATGTATTAGTCGCAGTTACCGGATTTTATCTGCTGTTTGGCGCGGTTATGCTGGTTCCGGATTACGTTTATGAATTGACGCACAAAGTAGGCCGGATGGAGGAACTGCATCTGGAGCGAGCGGGGGGATTACGGATCAATTATGCCGCGGATTTTGCGGGCTTGATTCATTTTCTGCAGCGGCATTCGCCAAACGGATTGCTGTATGCGGGTAATGACTGTCCGGAGTTGTATTTCCTCTCGGGGCTGAACAACGTAACGCGCGACGATGGGGACGCCCCGGCAGAGGAAGTGTTGAAGGCACTGAAATCCGACGATCTGAAAGTGGTAGTAATCAATGAAAGGCCGCTTTTCCCCTCCGCCAGGATGAACCTCGAGGTGCGCGCGGAAGTTATGCAGAAATTTCCCCATAGCAGTCAGATAGGAATCTTCCACGTGTTTTGGAGGGAGTGATCTTTCGGTCGAGCGCCGGCGATGTACTTCAGGCCTACACGCTCGGCTCAGCAGATCACTAGCCTAATTAAATTGGAGTGAACTATTGCCACCGCTGGACAAGAAGCAGAGCGTTGTTGATGACGAGCGCCCAACCGGTCTGGGCGATCCAGCAAACAATGTGCTCCAGAAGTACCCGTGGTTGGAGTGGCTGATTCCGGCCGCGCTTTGCGCTGTCATGTTGGGGCAGTTGCTTCTCAGTGTTCGCCAGCTTTCGCAAACCGCCGATGAAGCCACGCACCTTTACTCCGGCTATCGCTACTTGAAGTGCGGCGATCTCACGGTCAGTCCCGAGCATCCACCCTTGGCCAAGGTCATTGCAGCGGCTCCGCTGCTTGCCATGAACTTTGCGGTAAACTGCGCACCGGTCGGGAGCACCGACCTCCAGCAAGCGTTTGCCAGCCTCGACTGGTTGTATCGCCAGAACTGGCCCGCGGCGTTGGCCCGTGCGCGCATGGCAGTTTCTGTTTTTGCCGTGGGGCTTTGTGTGCTGGTCTGGATCACGGCGCGGCGGATGTTCGGCCTTACCACGGCGATCGTGGCAAG
This sequence comes from uncultured Acidobacteriaceae bacterium, assembly GCA_963797885.1. Lineage (GTDB taxonomy): Bacteria > Acidobacteriota > Terriglobia > Terriglobales > Acidobacteriaceae > Acidiflorens. The sequence continues at coordinate 22,136 of CAWCRQ010000083.1, forward strand.
TTTGCTGCTGATCTTCGAACCCAACGTGCTAGCCTACGGCTCATTGGTCCTGACCGACGTACCGGTCACCTGCATGCTGCTGTTCGCGGTTTTGGGATTTTACCTGTGGGTCAGGCATCGTACGACCCCACTCCTTCTGTTGACCGCTCTGGCTACGGGTCTGACGCTGTTAGCTAAGGATTCAGGAGTGGTCGTCATACCCATCCTCGGCGCTCTGGCAATTACGGATGCGCTCACTCAACCAGAGGGCAACCGGCCAAGATGGCAACTGGCGCTGCGCAACCTGCTGGCCATTGCACTGATCTCGGTCCTCGCGGTCGGTATTGTTTGGGCGGGCTATGGAATGCGTTTCGCCGCGTACCCCGCAATGCCGCAACTCCAGTTGCCACTACCTCCTGCGGTCTCCGCCAGCCAGCGTGTGCTGCTCCAATTCGAACAGCGTCACTTCTTGCCGCAGGCATACTTGGAGGGATTTGCCTGGGCATTGGCGATATCGAATCAGAGTTCTGTGGTTTTTGTTGCCGGCAAAACCTATTTGCATGCACCGTGGTTTTCTACTCCGTTCAATTTTCTGCTTCGCAACACGGCAGCCATGCTAGCGATGATCCTGGCGGCCGCATTCGGCATAGCGATCACGTTTCGGCAGCGCCGTCGTGAGCGTCTGTTCCTGCTGGTTCCCGCGGCTCTTTATCTGGCGGTGTGCATCCACGCCAGTAGTAGCGTCAGCGTCCGCTATCTTTTGCCGATGTTCCCGTTTCTGCTGATCGCGGTGGCGGACGGATGCGTGGAGTTAGCCAAACGTGTGCGCTGGGCGAGCTATGCGCTGCCGTGCCTCCTGGTGCTGCACGCGGCGTCGTCATTGCATGCCTATCCCAACTATCTCTGCTATGCCAACGACTTGTGGGGCGGACCGGCGCGGGCGTATAAGTACGAGTCTTGGCTCGATCTCGGACAGGCGTATCCGGAAGCAAAAGCTTACCTTGAAAAGCATCCAGCCGAAAACTGCTGGTTCATCACAGGATGGCAGTGGGACCCAGGGTTCTACAACGTGCCCTGCCATACCTTCGGTCTCTACTTACCTCACGAGATACCGCCTCACGTGCACGGTACCGTTATCGTCAGCAGCACTCTACTTACAGACGTGCGAATGGCGGAGGGAGAGATTGCGGCTCCGTTTAAGAACGCTACGCCCAAAGACCAAATCGGCGGCAGCGCTTTGCTGGTTTACGAGGGCGATTTCGACACCAGCTTGGATGCCGCCACAGGTGAAAGGAATCTGGCGACGCACGCGTCTTCCGACGGACAGCTTTCCGCCGCCCTAGAGCACGGTAAGAGAGCGGTCGAACTGGCGCCGACGAGCGCCATAGCGCACGCTAACTTGTGCGTCTTGCAGGCGCCTACCCAAGTGGATTCAGCGCTGATGGAATGTAACACCGCACAAAACCTGCTATTGCACGATCCACTTCGGGACGAGCCAGTTCGGAGGTATTACCTGGACTCACTTGAGAGCATCCTTACAGTGCTCAGAGATAATTACAGGATCGTTTACGGACACGAGCCAGAGATCGTGCCATCCGCGGTCCCCCGCCGGTAACGCCCGCAAATCAGTTATCCACACGCGAGCAAGTAAGGCAGAATTACGAGAGTCATGGGAGGCTTCAATTGGAGGCGAGTCATCCTAACTCATCAACGCGCGCTTTGCGGCGACTGGTTGCCGTCCGCGAAGGAGATGTGGCGATGGCCGAAGAAGCTGAACAAGACTGAAAGCACAATAACGATGGCGCCGGCAATATACGGGGCGCTACGGTCGTGGCCGGGTTGGCGGCGGATGACGCCGACGACGAAGGGAAGGGCAGCGGCTGACAAGATCATGCTGCTGGCATAGACGCCGACGCAGCGAATCCATTCTTTGAGGTAGTTGCCCTTAGTCCTGAATACAAACCACTTATATCCGAAGAAGGCGAACGTGATACTGACCAGATTGGCGAGAAGACTGGCCAGAACATATCCGTAGGAAAGAACGGGGCTCAGGAGCAGTGTGAACATAGCAAAGCAGCCGTACCCGAAGATCGTGTTGCAAGCGCCCACGGCTAAGTACCGGACAAGAGTAAGCACGCGCGAGCTTCTCTGAGTTGGGATGGTCATGACTCCAGCCGTAGGCCAGCGGGCGAAGATAGATGAGATCCGGGCTGGTGGTTGTGAGTCAGCATTCGGGATCATGATAGCCGGATAAGCTTGGGGGACACAGGTTACTATCGTTACCCGTCACGATTGCGCGGGGGCTGCGGCTCGTTTGGGGAAGATATTGCCTACGCGGCGGATTTCGGCGCCTACGGCTTTCAGTTTTTCCTCGATGTTCTCGTAGCCGCGGTCCAGGTGATAGACGCGGTCGATGATGGTCTCACCGTCCGCAACCAGGGCGGCGAGCACGAGCGAGGCGGAGGCGCGCAGGTCCGAGGCCAGAACGGCAGCGGCGCTGAGTGGAGTTCCGCCGCGGACGATGGCTCGGCGGCCCTCAATTTTGATGTTGGCGCCCATGCGCAACAGTTCTTGCGCGTGCATGAAGCGGTTCTCGAAAATATTTTCCGTGATGATCGAAGTACCTGCGGCCTGCGTGGCGAGCGCCATGTATTGCGCCTGCATGTCGGTGGGGAAGCCGGGATATTCTTCGGTGTTCAGGTCGGCGGCCTGGTGCGGCTGATCGCCCATGACGCGGACGGAGTCGGCTTTCAGCGCGGTTTTCACGCCGGTCTCCGCCAGCTTTTGCAAGATGGCGGTGAGGTGCGTGGGATCGCATGTGGCGACGTTGAGGTCCCCGCCGGTTAGGGCTCCGGCGATGATGAAGGTTCCGGCTTCGATGCGGTCGGGGATGATGCGGTGCCTGGCGCCGTGGAGCTTGGCGACTCCCTTTACGCGAATCGTGGACGTGCCGGCGCCTTGGATTTTGGCGCCCATGGCGTTGAGCAGCGCGGCGAGGTCGGCGACTTCCGGTTCACGGGCGCAGTTCTGCATGACCGTCTCGCCATCGGCAAGCGTGGCGGCCATAAGCAGATCCTCGGTGCCGGTGACGGTAATCTTGTCGAATACAATCTCGGCGCCGCGGAGGCGGTCGCCTTTTAGCGGATCAACGACGGCCTCGATGTAGCCGTGCTCTTGCGTGATCTTCGCGCCGAGCCGCTCTAGACCTTTGATATGCAGGTCGATGGGGCGGGCGCCGATGGCGCATCCGCCGGGCAGCGAGACATGGGCGCGGCCACACCGGGCAATGAGCGGTCCGAGGACAAGCGTCGAGGCCCGCATGGTCTTGACCAGCTCATAAGACGCTTCGGGTTCGGCGAGCGTGCGCGCGCAAATCGTTGTCCGGTGATGGGCGCGTCCGTAGCCGAGTTCGACTTCTGCGCCCATGGCCGCGAGCAGCTTGCGCGTGGTCTCGATGTCGCGCACCTGCGGGATGTTTTCGAGAATCACCGGTTCGTCGGTGAGCAGGGCTGCCGCCATGCACGGCAAGGCAGCGTTCTTCGCGCCACTGATTCGGACCGTGCCGAGCAGCGGGTTGCCACCGCGGATTACGAGCTTATCCATAGCTTGAGTGGCTCCTGAAAAACTGGAGCGCCGCTCTCATTCTAACTATGATTTCAGGACGGCGGCGGCTAGAAATGTCGAGCGGAGTTTCGTTTGTAACGACGAAAAGCCAACCACAGGGGGCACAGAGAGGCACAGGAAAAAGCGCCGCCCGGCTACATGGGCTTTGCCAGCGCTATCGCTTTGCGCACTTGACCCTGGGATTTTCTCAGGGCAACTGCAGCGTCAGCCCGCCTAACTCCAGCCTTGGCCATCACCAAGGCCACGGGGACGCGACCTCCTGCGGCGGCGAGGAGTTTACGCGCTGCTCGGGGGGCGAGGCCGGCGGCTTTTTCCAGGATGCCCACTCCGCGTTCGACTAACTTCTCATTCTTCGGGTGGACGTTGACCATCAGATTGCCGTAGACGTAGCCAAGACGGGTCATGGCCCCGGTTGAGAGCATATTCAGGATCATCTTCTGCGCAGTGCCGGCTTTCATGCGGGTAGAGCCCGCGACAACTTCCGCGCCGACGTCCGCGACGATGGCAACGTGCGCGGCTTTGCCGAGCGGGGATTTCGGGTTGCAGACGACGGCAACGGTTCTTGCGCCGTGCGCGCGCGCATATTCAATGGCGGCGATAGTGAAGGGAGTGCGTCCGCTGGCAGCGATGCCGATGACGACATCTTTTCTTGTCGGCTTCTTCTTCGCGATGGCTTTGCGGCCTCGCTCGCGCGAGTCTTCGTCGGCTTCTACGGCTGTGCCCAGCGCTTTTGGGCCTCCGGCGATAATGAATTGCACCATGCGCGGGCTGACGTCAAAGGTGGGCGGACATTCGACGGCGTCGAGGGCGGCGATGCGTCCGCTGGTGCCGGTGCCTATGTAGATGAGGCGCCCGCGTTGGGCGAGCGCTGCGGCGATCAGATCGATCGCTTGCGCGATTTGCCGGAGGGCCCACTTCACGGCACGAGCGACCTTGGCATCTTCACGATTGATGATGCGGGCGATTTCGAGCGCCGATCTACGGTCGAGATCGGCGCTGGCGAAGTTTGTTTTCTCGGTACCGAGGCGGCGGAGTTCTATTCTGCTGGCTTTACGATTCGGAGCTTTGCGTTTCAAGTTCGCTTCCCCAGGGCTTCAATCACCGCGTCGCAAAACGCCGGGCGTACCTGTTTGATGGCCTCGTTCTGGCAGTCAGGCCAGGTGCGATTGGTGAGCAAAGTTATCGAAAGTTGGCGCTCCGCGTCGATCCACAGGGAGGTGCCGGTGTAACCGAGATGTCCGAAGGAACGGGGCGAGAAGTATTTCCCGGATTGCGAGGGAAGCGAGGGCGTGTCCCAGCCGAGCGCTCGGGAAGTGCCTTCGGGGGCGGATTCCCGGCGCGAAAAGAGTTCGACGGTTGTGAAGCGGAGGATGGGGTATCCGGCGTTGAGCATGGCGTGGGCGAAAATGGCTAGATCTTCCGCGGCGGAGAACAGGCCGGCGTGTCCGGCAATGCCGCCGAGGACGCTTGCGTTCTCGTCCTGCACCTCGCCTTGAATGATGCGGTGGCGGAAGGTGCGATCGTCGGCAGTTGGCGGGATAGAGTCCTTCAATGCGCGCGTAGGATTGAAAGTCGTGTTAGCCATGCCGAGCGGACCGAAGATTTCGCGCTGGCAGAACGCGTCGAGGGATTCGTCGGCGAGGCGTTCGAGGACGACGCCGAGAATAATAAAGCCGATGTCGCTGTATTCGGCGCGCGCCCCGGGAGCGGCGACAAGCGGGGTGGTGAAGGCAGCTTGCAGAAGGTCTTCACGAGTCTTGGCGCGAAGGAAAAGTTGTTCGTAGGCGGGCAAGCCGGAGCTGTGTGCGAGCAGCATGCGCAGCGTGACTTCGCTGCGGCGGGAGTCATTATCGGCGAACTGGCCGGCGAATTCGGGAACAATGGCCGTGACCGGGGCTTCGAGATCGAGCAGGCCGCGCTCGTAGAGAATCATGGCCATGGCGGTCGTGGCGACGACTTTCGTGAGCGACGCGAGATCGAAAAGGCTCGCGGTTGTAACCTCAGGCGAAGCTGGATCATATGTGAAACGGCCGAGGGCTTTATAGGCGACGAGTTCTCCGCGGAAAGTGATCGCCAGCGAGCAGGCGGGGAAGGCGCGGGCGGCGATGGCCTTTTCCAGGATGCTGAAGGCGCGCCGAAAGCCATCATCATGCGCGACAAAATTGCGCACCAGGAAGGAAAAGCCAGCGGGCGGATTTTGAGTCGCAGTCAAAGGCGTTCTCGAAGCGTCATCGGGTTATAGCACGGCGAGGGAGACGGTCAACTTGATATCCCTGGTTTCAAGGCCTGCCATTGGTACTCGGCATCTGCGGCCTCAACGCGGATTTTACCGTTTGTCAGTGATACGTCGTGCGACAAAAAACTGTTCTTCGTTGCTCCGACTTCATCATTCAACCATACGCCGAGTCCCTGGGATTTTTCGTCGTAACCGAAACCATCGAGGGAATAGCTGCTAATTCCCTTATAGATAAGCAGGATCTTGCCGGTGCCAAGCGCGCTGGCCAACGCAACTGTAAGGACCAATGTCTGACGCTCTTGCCATTCCCCGGTGGACGACTTTGAGATGGTCACAGATTCAACGCGGGAACCCTGCGGGCAGCGTTCGTCATCATAAGCGTCATACCAGTCGGCGGAAGCGCAGTCTTTCAGTGGACAACACATAGTGTCGTCGTTCATAGCAAGCCGTCCTTCCCAAGACCAGGTGCCAGATTCAGCAACTTGAGCCTGTTCTCCAGTCTCGTGTACATTCGCGGTAAGCCGTGAAAATCCTTTTGCGAAGCGCCGCTGCTGCCTGTGTTCTGGTCGTCCTCATTCTATCTATAGTTTCTTCAGCCCAGTCAATCGATTCCCGTCTCGCCGTTCTCGACCCCATCGTCAACGACGCCATCGCCCAACGGCAGATTCCGGGGTCTGTCCTTGTCGTCGGGCACGACGGACGTGTGGTGTATCGCAAGGCTTATGGCAGCCGCGCGATTGAACCTCGGCGGGAGGCGATGACGCTCGATACGGTGTTCGATTGCGCGTCGCTGACCAAGGTCGTCGTAACCGCGACGGCGATCATGCAGCTTTGGGAGCGGGGAAAGCTTCGGATGAACGATCCGGTGGCGAAGTACCTTCCCGAATTTGGGCAGAATGGGAAGCAGGATATTACGGTCCGGCAGTTGCTGGTGCATTACTCGGGGCTCGCTCCGGACCTGGATTTGACGAAGAAGTGGGAGGGGAAGGAGACGGCGTACCGGATGGCATTTGAGTTGGCTCCGGAGCGGGCTCCGGGCGCGGCGTTTGTTTATAGCGATATCAACTTCGTAGTGTTGGGAGCGTTGGTGGAGCGGCTTTCGGGCGAGTCGCTCGATGTGTATGCGGCGAAACATATCTTCGGTCCGCTCGGCATGAAGGAGACCCGGTTCGTTCCTCCGCGTGCGTGGGAGCCGGGCATTGCCCTAACACGCGTTGCTCCTACCGAGGACGATGAGAGCCATCGCCTGCTGCGCGGCGTGGTGCATGATCCCACGGCTCGCCGAATGGGCGGCGTGGCGGGTCATGCGGGCGTATTTTCCACCGCTGACGATCTGGCGCTTTTTGCGCAGGCATTGCTCGATGGCGGGCGAGGCGTGTTGACTTCGGCGACGATTGCGAAGATGACTGCACCACAGCAGCCAGTAAATAGCACGGTGGTGCAGGGATTTGGGTGGGACATTGACTCTCCTTTTTCTACCAACCGTGGAGAACTGTTGCCGGTCGGCGGTTACGGGCATACGGGATTCACGGGGACTTCGCTGTGGATTGATCCGGCGACTACGACGTACATCGTGCTGCTGACCAATGCCGTGCACATGAATGTCGTGCCGCCGAAGGAGAAGGGAAGCGCGGTATCTCTTAGAACCAAGGTGGCGACGGCGGTGGCGGCGGCACTGGCGCTCGATCCGGCCGACGCCGAGAAGATGAGGGTGGCAGCCATCACCGGCTACAACGAAATGCAGAGCGCGGCGCGCAAGTTGGCGGTGCGGAATGGAACCGTGAAGACGGGAATCGACGTGCTCGAGGAGACGAAGTTCGCGGCGCTGCATCCGTCCAGGGGCGGGGCTCCGCGACGCATTGGACTGCTGACGAATCAGACCGGCGTGGACTCGGAAGGGCGCCGGACGATTGACATACTGTCGAACGTACAGGGGATTTCGCTGGACGCGATTTTCAGTCCGGAGCATGGAGTGACGGGGACGCTGGACACGACGGACATTAAGATTAAGAATGCGAAGGATGCGGCGACCGGAGTTGCGGTGTATAGCGTGTATGGGGCGAGCGACGCGGCGCGGCGTCCGCCGATGGACGTGCTGAAGCGGTTGGATGCGGTGGTGATCGATCTGGCGGATGCGGGCGCGCGCTTTTACACCTACGAAACTACGATGGGATATTTTCTGGAGGCAGCCGCGAAGGAGGAAATTGAAGTAGTTATTCTGGATCGGCCGAATCCGATTACGGGGTCGTTTGTGCAAGGGCCAGTTTCCGATTCCGATTCCAGTTCCACTTCCGGGCGGGAAAGTTTCACGAACTACTTTCCCGAGCCGGTGCGCCACGGGATGACTTTGGGTGAGCTCGGGAGAATGTTCAATGCCGAGCGGCACATTGGGACGCGGCTCGCGGTGGTTGCGATCGAAGGTTGGCAGCCGGGCGACTGGTTCGATTCGACTGGCCTCGCGTGGGTGAATCCTTCGCCCAATTTGCGGAATTTGACAGAGGCAGAGCTTTATCCGGGAGTGGCGCTGATTGAAGGGGCGAATGTCTCAGTTGGGCGCGGAACGGACACGCCGTTCGAAGTGCTGGGCGCCCCCTGGATCAAGAGCAGGGAATTGGCGGCTTACTTAAACGGACGCGGAATCCAGAGCGTGCGGTTCGTGCCGATTGTTTTCACTCCGGCATCGAGTACTTTTGCCGGGGAACGGTGTGAAGGCGTGAACCTGATGGTTCTGGATCGGAATACGCTGGACTCGCCGGAATTGGGGATTGAGCTGGCCTCGGCGCTCCATAAGCTGTATCCGAACGACTTCAAGATGGAGCGGATGGCGGATCTGCTCGTGAATCACGCGGTGTTTGAGGCAATCGAAGCGGGAGAGGATCCGAGACGGATTGCCGAGGACTGGCAGGAGCGGCTGGGGGGATTTGTGCGGCTGCGGGAAAAGTATTTGTTGTACAAGTAGCGGGCGCATAACTTTCAGCGCACGTGCCGACATGAGATTTGCAGCCCATGCTTCGCTAACCCAGGCGTCCTGGCTCTGCGTCGCAGCTCATGGTTCGCGCTCGGACTCCTCAGCTACAATGACTCGATGACTCGGGGTGCGCAGATTGGCCATGCAGCTAACCGGCACTCCGCTGGGCGCATCTGACTTTGCAAGCGTGTCGCGAAATTATCCTGGAGAGGTAGGTGTTCGATGAGGATTCGTGCTGCTTCTATTTGCGTGTTGCTGCTGGCAGGGATAGCGATCGCGGCAGCGCAGACATCGTCGGCCCCGAACCCGGCTGCGCCTGCGATGGAGTCTGAAAAGCCTACGCTGACCATTCCGGCGGGAACGAGGATTCCACTGTCGCTGAAGCAGGCGATTTCGACAAAGACAGCTAAAGACGGAGACCCGGTATACGCGGAGACTGCCTTTCCGTATGTGGCCAATGACCGGGTCGTGATTCCGGCTGGGACCTACATCCAGGGAAGGATTGAGCGCGCGCAGCGCGGCGGTCACGTAAAGGGGCGCGCCGAAGTGTTGATCCACTTCACCTCGATGATTTATCCCAACGGCTATACGGTGATGCTGGGGGGCTCGGTGGAAAATACGCCTGGGGCGGAGAAGACGTCGATGAAAGATTCGGAAGGGACGATTCGCCAGGATAGCGACGCCGGAAAAAAGGCCAAGGAAGCTGCGGGCGGGGCAACCACGGGAGCCGTGATCGGTGCTGTAACCGCCGGAGGCAAAGGAGCCGGAATCGGAGCGGGAGCTGGAGGAGTGGCAGGGCTGGCGGTCGGAATGCTCTCGCGGGGTGCCGACATAAGGCTGGAGCCGGGGGCGTCGATCGAAATGGAGATCCAGCGGGAAGTGACGGTGGATGCAAGCCGGGTTTCGGCAAGGCGCGAGGTCATTGTCCGCAACGACTAGCGTGGTGACCCCGCGATGAGTCACGGTGGAGCGACGGGCGTCTCGCCCGTCCAGCCGGGCGAGGACGCCCGGCTCTTCACTGCAATCTTCTATTTCAATACAAACATAGCGTTCACGTGGGCGGTGACCCTCACATTCTGGGGCGAAAACTCCTCGGTCGGGGTGGGGCCTTCTTTAGCCATCGCCATGGGCGTGCCACGGCGCTGCATGGGTGTGATCGCGTGAATGTTCTCGAAGGTATCGACGGTGGCGTAAGAGAGTTCGCCGAGCGTTCGTCCGCTGACATTAGCAAGGGACTGCGCGGAAGCGTGAGCGCGCCGGTAGGCGTCCGCGACGGCTTTGCTCTTGGCCTCGTCGATCGAGTCCAGCGTGTAGCTGAGAGATAAAGACTGGCTTTCATCGACGACGCTGGCGTCGGCCAGTTGCTGGGTAACAGGGCCGATCTTGGAAAAATCCTTAAGCTTCAAACTGACGCTGGTCGTGACTTGGTAGCCGATGACTCTGTGCTTCGGGTTTTTCCAGTCGTACTGGGGATTCAGGGAGAAGAAGCCGACTTCCGCAGACTTCGGATCGATGCCGCTGGCGCGCAAAACCTGGCGCGTGGCCTCGGCTTGTTTGGCGGCCTGGTCGTAAGCGTCTTTGGCGCTGTCGGCTTGGGCCGAGATGTTGAACTGGATGAGTGCGGTATCCGGCGCGGTCTCAAATTTGCCATCAGCGCCGACGAAAACCGTATTGGGCAAAGGGTTGAGCGTGTTACTCTGCGCGATCGAGAGGGCACTTAGAACGAGAACGGTGCACAAGGTAACAAGGGTAGTTTTCATCGGATCGCTCCTCATCTGAAAGCTGCATCCCGGAAGCTGGCTACGGAAACCGAATCTAAAGCTTTCGTTATACACCTCTGATGTTAGAACGCGACGAGCTTCCCAAATTGCAATCGAAAGAAGAGTAACGAGAAAACAGCGCGGGAAGCGCGGCAAATTTCTGGCACAGCAAAATAAAACCCGGTCTGCCCGCCAGATGCGAAGCAGGCGCGTTCTAGCGGGCAACCGGTTAATTCACCCCAGGACGGCGGAACACAATCGTGATGGGGGCCGTTTGGATTGACTTCACTGTTCGGTTGGATGAGGCGATCAGGACAAAACGATGCCTGGCGCTGGGCGGGAAACACTGGTCAGACGGACGTTCACCGCGGCACGCTCAGCCCGCGGTGTCCGTTATACCTTCCGTGGTTATACCTTTGGGAGTTATACCTTCGGGAAAGACGGGCCCTGCTCATGGATGTCCTTCCGCAGGTCTTCCCAGATATTATCGGGCATTCCGAGAAATACCTTGACGATCTGAGGATCGAACTGGCGACCCGACCAGCGATCGATTTCCTTGCGAACCGCCTGAATGGATTGGGCATCACGGTAAACACGCTTGGATCTCATGGCATCCAGCGTATCGGCAATCGCGAAAATACGGGCGCCTAGGGGGATCTCATCGCCCTTCAGGCGACGAGGATACCCGGTCCCGTCGTAGTGCTCCTGGTGGGCGTAAACGATTTCGGCAGCCTCGGCGAGATAGGGGATTGGGGAGAGGATCTTGTAGCCGAGGTAGCAGTGCTCCTTCATGATGGCCATTTCGTCTTCCGTGAGCTTGCCGGGCTTGTGCAGGATGGCATCGGAAATGGCAATTTTGCCGATGTCGTGCAGCAGGGCTCCACGGGCGATCACCTCGATCTCCTCTTTCGGCATGCCCATTTCACGCGCTATGGCCATGGTGAATGCGGTTACGCGTCGGGAGTGGAATTCGGTCTCAGCGTCCTTAAGGTCGAGCGCACCGAGCAGGGCTTCGAGCGTCATGTCATAGGATCTCTTCACTTCGGAAAGCGCCGTATTCAATTGCTGGGTACGGGCGGTAACCAGCTCCTCCAGGTTGGTGCGATAGGCATCGTTTTCGCGCTTGAGGCGGCGATTTTCGAGGGCACGGCGGACCGGGGCCAGCAGTTGCTCCCGCTCGAAGGGTTTGAGCAGGTAGTCGTACGCTCCATCGCGCAGGGCCTGCAGCGCCACCGAAATGTCGCTCACCGCCGTGACCATGACGATCGGCATATCCGGGTAGCGTTCTTTGACCCGCTCCAAAAGGGTAATCCCATCCATTTCAGGCATCATCAGGTCGGAGAGCACGAGATCGAATTCCTCGCCCGATTCCAGAATCGCCAGGGCTTCGATGCCACTGGCGGCATGGCGAGTCTCAAAATGGGCGCCGCCGAGCATGGAGCAAACAATCTCCCGGATTGTTTCCTCGTCGTCCACCACTAGAATGCGGTCATTAGGCATGGTGCTGAATGAATGTATCGCTCATTTTAGGCCACGGCCGCACATTCCGAAAGTAACCAACGGGAGGCGGAAATCCGGCACCGATGGGCAGCGAGCATGATATTTAGAAAGCTTAGGTGTTCGTGCGCCTTTCTTTCGTGCGCCAATCTATGGATCCTTCCAGACTATTTGGGAATTCGGTGGGCATGTTGACCATCCCCTGGTTGACCGTGACGAGGTTGACGGCACGGGAAACGGCCGCCCTGATCCTGGTGGCGGTCAGTCTGCTTTTCTTCCGGGTTTTTCGGGAACGATGTCTGCTGGCGTGGGCAGCGGGCTGGGTCGCCTATGGGGCGTTCCTAGGGGTAGCGGGCGAGTCGCACGCCGCGCCCAAGTCGATGGCGGCATTTGCGCAGGCCGACTTTGTGCTGGCGATGGGATTGTTTGCGGCTGCAGCTCTGCTGTCGGCGCAGGCGCGGCGAGCTCTGACAGCGCTGGCGGCGATCTCGTGGGTGTTGCTGGTCTACGCCGCGATGCGGCCGCTGTATTTTCCGGATTCGCTGTATTTTCTGGACTCAAAGACCCTGGGGCTGGGGTTGGATGTAGCCTGCCGGCTGGGTGCGGCCGGGGCGACCATCCAACTGGTGCGTTACCGCTTGGGGCGCATTGGGCTGGGGCCTTGGCTGTTCGGCGCCGGGCTGCTGACGTTGAATCTGCACTGGCCTCCTTTCACCAGCCATATTCCGAGCGATGGCTACCTGCTGGCGGAAGTGCTATTCGGTTCGAGCATCTTGCTGGTGGTGCTGGATGACTCGCGGCTGCGCACGCGTCGGCTGGCCGTCATGAACGAATTGACGGTCACCATCGCGCGCAGCCAGAATCACGCCCCCATGATGCAGACTGCGCTGGAGAAACTGAACGCCGTAGTGGGGGCGAAGGCAGCGTGGTTCCAGTTGATGGAAAGCGACCATCTGGTGCCAACCCAGCACGTCGGCCTGTCGCCGGAATTTCTGCGAGCCCTGGGACAAACGGGGACGGGGCAAACGGGGACGGATGAAACGCAGGCCCGCGCACTCCAGGAAAACCGGGCGGCAGTGATGAAACTCTCGGAGATGTCGCAGCCGGAGCGGGAAGAGCTGAGGAAGTACGCCATTCATCACGTGCTGCTGCTGCCGGTGCTGGGCAAGAAGACTGTGATCGGGATGCTGTGGTTCGGCTGCTCAGGCAGCCGGCACCACACTCCGGAAGAACTGGAGTTTCTCGAAACGGCGGCCCAGAAGCTGGGGATTGCGGTTGAGAATCTGCGGTTGCTGGAACAGGTGTTGCGCTCGCAGCGGCAGTGGATGAATACCTTCGATTCCATCCAGGATCTGATTCTGGCGCACGACGCAGACTGCCGAATCCTCAAGGCAAATCAGGCCTTGCTGCAGCGCCTGGAAAAGGCGCCCGCCGATGTATTGGGCAATCTGTGCCAAGAGGTTCTTCCGCAAAAGCACGCCTGGAGCGGATGCCCGTATTGCGAACGCGGCTCGGGACTGACGGAAGGCATGGATCTGTGTTTCGGCGGGCAATCGGTGATTTCGACCTCATCGTATGCCGAGCGGGGAGGCCAGCAGAAGGGCACCATCCATGTGGTGCACGATACCACCGCGCGTCAGGCGGCGGAAGAAAAGTACCGCATGCTGTTTGAGCAGGCGCAGGAAGGCGTGTTCGTAGCGACGCCGGACGGCGATTTGCTGGACTGCAACGATGCCTTTGTCACCATGCTCGGTTACGGCAGCCGGGACGAGTTGATGGCGCTCGACATGCGGAGCGTGCTGCAACCGGTAGCGGAAGAGCGAGAGGATTTTCGCAAGGAAATCGAGGCGCACAACTACGTGCGCAACTTTGAAATTACGGTGCGGCGCAAAGATGGCACGCTGCTGACGGTGGCGCAGAGCTGCTTTGCCACGCGCGATGCCGATGGACAGATTGAGCGCTATCAGGGCTTCGTTCTCGACATCACGGAGAAGAAACGCTCGGAAGACGAGATGCGGCGGCGCAATCGCGAATTAAACGCGCTCAACGCCATGGCGGTTATCGCGACCCAGTCGTTCGATCTGGATGAAATCCTGAACCTGACGCTGCGTCAGTTGATCTCGCTGTTTGGGGCGGAGACCGGCTCGGTTTATCTGGCCGTGGAAGCGGATGGCGCCTACCGGCGGCGCGCGGGTTGGGGCCCGCGCAGCGAGGCGCGCGTGCGCATGGCCGAAGTCGTCTTTCCGGAAGGCCTGGGCGATCTGGTGATGCGCTCGCGAACGGAAGTGGTGACGCAGGATTTTCTGCCGCACCTGCCACCGGCGGTGGTGGAGTTTGTTTGCGCAGACCGTCTGCCCTACTGGATATGGGTTGTGCTCTGGAGCAAGGAGAAACCCCTCGGCATCATGGGCATTGCCAGCAAGGATGACCGGCACTATTCGACTAACGATGAGAATCTGCTGGTCGCCATCAGCCGGCAACTGGCGACTACCATCGAAAAGGTGCAGCTCTACGAGGAAACTTGCCGGGCGTACGAAGACTTGCGGCGGACGCAGGAGCAACTCCTGCAAAGCGAAAAGATGTCGGCCGTCGGCCAGCTGATTTCCGGTGTGGCGCACGAGTTGAATAATCCGCTGACCGCGATCCTGGGTTACGCGCAACTGCTGGAAGGCGAGGGCCTCGCTCACCCTTCATCCGACTATGTGCGCAAGCTGTTCAAGCAGGCCCAGCGCACGCACCGGGTGGTGCAGAATCTGCTTTCTTTTGCGCGCCAGCGCAAGCCGCAGAAGCAGGAAGTGGACTTGCGCAAGGTGCTGGAAGAGTCCCTCACGCTGCGCGAATACGATTTGAAGGTCAACAACGTTTCGCTGGAACGCGAAATTCCCCAGGACTTGCCCTCGGTGGTGGCCGATCCGCATCAGTTGGAGCAGGTCTTCCTGAACATTATCAACAACGCGCTTGATGCCATGGTAGAGAGCTGCGGCGAGGGCAGCCCCGGCGGCGTGTTGAAAGTGCGTGTCTTCAAGAAAGACGCCTTTGTGTGCGTGGAGTTCGACGACAGCGGTCCGGGAATCAAGGACCCGAACCGGATTTTCGATCCCTTCTACACCACCAAGTCGGTGGGCAAGGGAACCGGCCTCGGTTTGAGCATCTGCTATGGGATCGTCAAGGAGCATGGCGGTGAAATCGTCGCGCGCAACCGGGAAGAAGGCGGAGCGACCATTGAAGTCCGTTTGCTGGCGAGCGAAAAACCGGCGTTGCCGGAAGCGCCGGCGCCCGCGCGGCGAGAGTCAGTGCTGGCAGGCCGCGTGCTTCTGGTTGAAGACGAAGAAGCGGTGCTGGAATTTGAACGAGACGTGTTGGTCGGCGCCGGAGCCGAAGTCACTACATCCATGAGCGTGGAGGACACGCAGAAGCAACTCCGCAATGGCTCCTTTGATGTCATCGTGATGAATGGTCGTATGCCGGGCGGATGCAGCCCACAGGAAATGTACGAGTGGATCGCTAAGAACCGCCCCGGTCTGGAGAAGGGATTGCTGCTGACGTTTTCCACTGTGACCGACCCGCTGACTCGAAGTTTCCTCCAGGAACAAGGCGTGCCGTCGCTGGCTAAGCCATTTGAAGTGGCGGACCTGATCTCACAGGTGCGTGGGCTAAGCCAGAGGGACGGGAAACCCGCGACTGAGACGAAAGAGAACAACGAAAAAGCCTACGTGGCGGGCGCGGGCGCATAGCCGCACATAGCTGTCAGCTCTGAGTTATCAGTTATTTATCAGTTTTGTGCACCGAACACCGACAACTGAAAACTGACAACCCCTTTAAAGTCGTCCCTTCAAGCCCCGTGTCATTTCTGCAATCAATTTTTCGTTGCGCCGGTACCAGCGCCAGTGGCCCTCTCTCTTGGCTTCCACCAGGCAGGCCTTTTCCAGGATGCGCATGTGATGCGAAACGGTAGGCTGCGCCAGCTTCACGCGCTGCTCGATATCGCCCGCGCATAGCCCAGTTTCCTTGTCGAGGGAGCATCCGCCCTTTTCCTTGAGCGCAAGCAGAATCCGGCGGCGGGTGGGGTCGGCAATGGCGTGCAGGAAGCGGTCGAGAGTGGGAGCGGAGCGAGCCATGCGAAAATTGGTAATTGGTGATTTGTAATTTGTAATCTAAAACCGATTCCACGCCCTTTGATCTCGGGTTTTCAAATTGCAAATTACAAATTACCAACTACAAATTCTCCTTCATTTTTTCACAATCGGATTGTAGCCATCGCTGACGAGGCGGGCGCGCATGGCCTCGGCATCCTTGAAGTCGGCGTAGGGTCCGACCTGAACGCGATAGTACTTGTCGGCGGAAGCATTGTTAGCGAAGGCGGGATACTCTTTCTTCTTCAGAGCCTCGACCAGCGCGTCGGCGTCTTCCTGCCGGGTAACCGCGGCGACCTGCACATAATAACTGCCGCTCGCGGGCGTAGCGCTTGCGGCATCGGTGGCGATCTTTGGCGGCGGCGCCGCGGTTGCGGTGGCTGCGGTTGCGTCGGCCGCTTGCGCCTTCGCCTCCTGAGGCGCGAGCGCGGCATCAGCATTCTTCTCGCCTACCGCCTTGTAAAAGCTAAAGTCGCCAGACTGCGGCGTCTTCTGGGGAGCGTCGTTTTTTGCGGCTGAGGGCCGAACGGTCGCCGAAGCTCCAGTCGGAGCGCCCGGCGAACGAAACACGCCTGCGCTGGCGGTTCTTCTGCCGAGCGAAAAGCCGATGGCAAAGAAAACCGCGCAGACCAGGACAAAGGCGAAAAAAAGGGCCAGCATGCGGCCGGTGCCAAGGGTGATCTCCGTATCCTGCTGCGCCGTGGGCATGGGAAGTAGTGTTGACCTCTAGCCTTTCGCCGGCGCGGCGGGTGTTTTGGGGCTTGCCAGCAAGTTCTGCAAACCGGAGAAGAAATCGATCGGCACGGGGAACACGACGGTCGTGTTTTTCTCGACGCCGATTTCGGTAAGCGTTTGCAAATACCGCAACTGGATGCTGATCGGTTCGCTGGACAACAAGTGCGCCGCATCCACCAGGCGCTGCGCGGCCGAGAACTCGCCTTCGGCGTGGATGATCTTCGAGCGCTTTTCGCGTTCCGCCTCAGCCTGCTTGGCCATCGCCCGCAACATCGACTCGGGCATGTCCACTTGCTTGACTTCCACGTTGGTGACCTTCACGCCCCAAGGCGAGGTGTGCGTATCGAGGATGCTCTGCAGCCGCAGGTTAATCTTGTCGCGGTGGGC
Organism: uncultured Acidobacteriaceae bacterium; assembly: GCA_963797885.1. Classification (GTDB taxonomy): domain Bacteria; phylum Acidobacteriota; class Terriglobia; order Terriglobales; family Acidobacteriaceae; genus Acidiflorens. The sequence continues at coordinate 39,455 of CAWCRQ010000083.1, forward strand.
CAGCAATTCGTCCAGCTCCTGTTCGCCCAGCACCGAGCGCAAAGTAGTCTGCGCAAACTGCGAAGTCTGGTAGACGTAATTGGAGACTTCCACCACCGCCTTGTTGGGCTCGATCACGCGCAGGAAAATGACCGCGTTGACTTTCAACGTGACGTTGTCGCGAGTGATGATGTCCTGCGGCGGAACTTCAAGCGCTTCCTGCCGCAGCGAAATCCGCACCATGCGGTCGACCGGGGCAAAGACCAGAATTACGCCGGGGCCCTTGGCCGTACCCAGCAGACGGCCAAGCCGGAAGATGACGCCGCGCTCATATTCGGCCAGGATCTTGATGGAACTCAGCAGGTAAATGATGACGATGACGATGGCAACGGTGATCACCGGAAACCCGAGATCCATAAATGCCTCCACGCAACTCGTAATTCAGAGTATGAGCGGATTGTAGCGCAAGCGAGCGGGTATCGGCGGTGACGGCATGCCTGCGCAGTTGTTGAGGAAGATGCGGGCGCCCTATATAAAATGTCATCCTGAGCGGAGTAGCCGCCTCGCGAAGCAAAGCAGCTACGTAGTCGAAGAGCCTGCCCTGAGCGAAGCCGAAGGGACCCTCGAAACTCCTAGCGAAGTGTCAAGGCGTTCTCCCCAAGACCCGTGTAGAGCGGACACTCCTGTCCGCTGCCTCTGACTCTGATTTTTGGATGTCGGGTGGCCCGCTCCTAGCGTTCGTTGCAAGGGGCGGGACCCCACGGGACGCCAGGTGCCCCACCCTTCGTTTTTTGAAGGGTGGGATTCTGCGCCCACCGCTTGTGATCTTTCGCTGACCGCAGCCGGGTGCTGCATCTCGATCAAAGCAGCGCGCGGAACCAAAACCCGGCCACCATACCTGCAACTTTAACTTCAACTACTGGTGAGACGCCGCGGCCATCGGCGAAACCTGATACAGAACCAGTTTCCAGTTGCCCTTCTGTTTTACCCAAACCCGAGTGACGCGGTAATCGCCACTGAAAGGCTGCCCGTTGATCGATCCTTTTGCCGAAGCCACCATGCTTGCAACCGCCGTGTCTCCATAGGTGTGAATCTTTCTCTCATGCACGTCATAGGCCTCGAACTTGTTGGCACCGGACTTGAAAAACTCGATCTCCTGAGCCTTTGTGTACCGGGCGCCGGGTCCGCGGATTATCATGACATCGTCGGCGTAATACTTTTCGAAAAAGCTGGTGTCGCCTTTCAAGAGCGCCTGTACCGCCTGGTCAGTTAGCGTATTGATTTGCTGCTCGACATTCTCGCCTTGGCTCCAAGCCGGTGGCACGAGCAGTGAGGAGATGGCGACGAGCGCCAAAACGGTGAGTTTCACGCTTTTCATGGGAGGGACTCCTTTAACCGGAATTTCCTTTCTGGCCCCGAAAACGGCACCAGTATATACCGTCATAATACTGTCTTGGTTCAAGCCGGCTGTGAGGAACGGACGAGCAGAGTGTCCAGGATGATGCGGGGCGCGAATGAATTTCTTCCTATTAACTGATGCGTTACTAACCATCTAGTACGGGTGGTAACCCCCCCCCCCCCAATTTTCGCCAAAATATAGAATATAAAGGACTTAGCTCCAAAATATTCAGGAATAAGGACTTAGCTCGACTGTCCCCCAACTTTTTGGTGCGGCTTGTTTACTCCAAAGTTACTATCCGGCGTCACGATTTTTTATATCCCGACCCTTTAGAATCATAGATTTTGGCGGGAAATTCCTTTCAAATCTTTGAGTTTAAAGGAGTTATTCGTAAAATATTCCGGAATAAGGAGTTAGCTTGTCTGGCTTCCTCGCTGGATTTGACAGGGGGCTTGACAGCTGACTGCCTCAACTTCGTGTTTTCAAAGAGCGCCGACTAGTGGGGCTGCGGCAGCTTCGAGGGGCGTCCTGGTGATGGGCACACCTCGGACCTGCTACAGGTCGACTCCATTGTCGCCGTCGGGCGGTTGGAGTCTGTGATGGCTCGTACGTCGCGTTTGTGATGAAAACGGGAGGGGTCAGAAGGGACTCACCTCTTAACCTCGCTCCTGAGCGCCGTGATAAATACGCAAGACTTCGATGCTCTGCCCCTTGACGCGATAGACGGCGATGTAGGGCAAGGGAGGAAACAGAAGCTCTCGGGTTCCTTTCTCGCGCCCGGCGCGGCCACGATGCGGCCACTCTTTAAGTGACTGGACAGCAGCATACACTTTGCGCACGGTCGGCTGCCGGTAATGCGGATGGTGGTCTTTGAGGTAATCGCTAAGGTTCTGTAGATCGGCTGCGGCAGCGGGCGTCCACTGAATGTGCATTTTTATGGGCGCAACATTCTAGGACTGCGTTAGGAGCGCAACATCTGCTCCAGGCGGGCGTCCATCTCTTTTTCTTCGATGAACTCACCCCGGTCGGCCTGGGCAATACCCTCGCGCACGGCGGCACGAAAGCGGGCATCTTCCTCAAGTAGACGCAAGGCGGCGTCCTTCACCAACCGTTCGGGGTCGGTGCCTTCCTTGGTGGCAATCTGCGCAAGCTGCGCTTCCTGCTCGGGGGTGAAATGTAGTTCCATCAGGTTCAGGGTAGCGGAAGAGCTTTGCGGCAGGCAAGCTCCAAGTTGGACCTTGGTTGGCGGGCACAGCTCGGCCCTGCTACAGGTTGACTCTATTGTTGCCGACGGGCGGTTGGATGTCTGTGATGGCTCGTACATCGCGTTTGTGATGAAAAAGGGTAGACGCCAGATTGCGGCGGTCGGCGAAAGATCACGAGCGGCGGGCGCAGAATCCCACCCTTCAAAAAACGAAGGTGGGGCACCCGGCAAGGTAAATCCGCGTCTAGTTCACTGGGCCTGTGTTCAGTGTCGATTGCGGGGGCATCTGCTGCACCTTTATCAGCCCAATCATCGTCAACAATGTCATCGTGCGCTGAGCCTCGTTCTGGAACTTCCACTGGCAGTTCTCGAAACGGGCGTTCTCCATCTCGTAAGAGCCGCCAGAATAAAAAATCGTGCACTCTTTCAAGACGCAGTTGACGAACCAGCACTCTTCCAATTGAAAGGCCTTTCGGGTGAATGTCTGACCCTCGTATTTTGTGATTGGCATAGCTGTGCTTCTCTTTTCTTGGGGAAGGCGAAACTTGTACTAGAGGCAGGGAAAAAAATTCTGTGACTGATCCGCTTGGCGGTAGCGTCTGAAATCTGCCTTGAAGCCTTCTCTCTGGATTATAATCACTTGCCGTGGCAAACGGGGATCAGGTCGCCCAAACAGGAAAGGGCTGGTTGGCGTATTGGAGTCCTTTTATTATCCCACTTGTTCTAGCTATCAGCCGAATATTGACGAAAGCAAAGCTTGCGGGATATCCGGCGCCGATTTGGTCTTCGGATTTGTGTTATTTTGGCGTCACCTTTTACGTTTGGGCCCTGACAGCTCGCTTGAATAAGATAAGCGTGTGTCCGCCTCAGCGATGGCCCGGTAGGGACGATGCAGAGGAAGGGATTTATATTGTCCTTTTTTTGATTCTTAATTTTGTCCTCTCGGTCCTGTTCTATCCGATGAGCAAAGATGTTTCCCTAGTTTGGTTGGTGTTATCGATGGTTGTGGCTTGCGTCGTGGCAATTGGGAGCCCGATCTTCCTGCGTTGGAGGTTTCAAAGATGATCTGGAGAGAGGTTAATCTCGCCATTTTTGTCTTCGTGCTGTGCACATTGGCGGCCCTCGCTACTGTGGCAATTTACGAACGCGCCAGTAGCACGACGACAAGTGCATGGCTCCTACTTCCTCTGTTCATGTTGATTGCAGTAGCCATTCTCGCTTCGGAGTTGCTTGTCAAAAAGGCCGGAGTGAACGATTCTGAGCCGATCAGTCGCGTGGGCGTCCCTAGCGTGACATGGTCGCCAGCAGCAGCGGTTATGGTCGCCTATGTTCTTTCCGTTCCACCTGCGGCGCCATTTCCCGCGCCATCCCAGCAGGCACTAGAAGCGGGCGTTGTGGCGACAGCTCCGGCTCAAACAATGCGGTACACCGAACAAATAACCTGCTCCTGAGAGAAGAGACTCGCCATGCCATTTCCTAGAATCAATTACTGCTTGGTATGCGAAAACTTTCGTCAAGAAATTCTTGGAAAACTTTCGATCCTCGGCTTCATGGGAATAACGCCCAACGTTGACGTTGGGATTGGTAGATTGGATCAGCCGTTTGCTGTCGTGTTCATAATAGGATTTGGTATCGTCGAAGACGCAAATCAGGCGTACAGCTACACAGGTGTGATCCTTAATCCAGACGGATCGACTCTATTCCAGAACCCACAGCCGGTCCCAATTAATACAATGGCTGGAAGGGGGGGGATAATAATTTTCCCTGTGATGGGTATCCCCAGAGTGGTTGGTCTCCGCACGATAAGGTTGATTATTAACGGGCAAATGTGTTTTGAAAGCCAGTTCATGATTCACCAAGCCACACCGGTAGAACTGGCTGGGATTCCGGGGGCAAGACCTCAGTAGTTTCGGCTACGGCCGGGTGCCCCACACATTCGCGTTTTTTGCGAATGTGTGGGTGATGGGGATCGTCGGTGCACTCTACGGTCGGGGGGCTTCCGGAGTCAGCGAAAGATCACACTCGGTGGGCGCAGAATCCCACCCTTCAAAAAACGAAGGGTGGGGCACCCGGCGGTTTCCGTTCTACACGGGGTCCCGGGGAGAACGCTTTGACACTTCGCGGAGGGCGGTGGACATGCAGGGGTCCTTCGACTCCGCATGAACTTCACTTCGTGAAGTCCATGCTCCGCTCAGGATGACAAGTGTGGACGGATTTTCTCTACGCCATGACCGTTCTCGTCGCCGCTACGGGGTCGACTCGCAGCGTGAGGCCATCGACCTGGCGCACGACGATTTGTTCTCCGGCGGGAACGGGGATGGTGGAGACGGCGTCCCAAAGCTCGCCGTGCACGAAGACTTTTCCGGAAGGCGCTAGCATGGATTGGGCGATTCCGATTTCTCCGATCAAGCCTTGTTTGCCGGTGACAATCTTGTTGCGGCGGGCGCGCACGGCGATGCTCATCAGGAAGGCGGTGATGATTCCGAGCGGGATGCTGACGGCGAGCGCGGTCACGAGATGGACGCGCATTTCGGGGATGGGCGCGTCGACCAGGAACAGGCCGCCCATCGTCAACAGGACAATCCCGCCAGTGGTGAGCACGCCGTGGCTGGCGAACTTGGCTTCAGCGGCGAAGAGGGCAAAGGCTCCGATGATCATGGCAATCGCCGCGAAGCGCACCGGCAGCAGGTTCAAGGCGAAGGCCGCCAGCAGGATGAAGACCACGCCCACGGTCCCGGGAATGACCGCGCCGGGGTGGTTGAATTCGGCATACAGCGCGAGCGCGCCTATGGCTAGCAGGATGAACGCTACGTTCGGGTCCATGAGGTAGGAGAGGATGCGCTCCTTGAGCGTCATGCGGTAGTCGCGCACCGGCTGGTCTTTATTCTGCAGGTCGAGTGTTACGGTTGCGCCGTCGAAGCGCTTGAAGCTCTTTCCGCTCATCTGGCGGAACAGGTCCTGTTCGGTTGGGGCGATGTACTCAATCAGTTTCTTGTCGAGTGCTTCCTGGTCGGTAAAGGACTTCGACTCGCGCACGGCGCTCTCCGCCAGTTCGACGTTGCGACCGCGCTTGGCTACGACTGAGCGCATCAGGGCCGCGGCGTCGTTCTCCATTTTTAGTTTCATCACGTCGTCCATCTTCTCGCCGAGGATGACGGGATGCGCTGCGCCGGTGTTGGTTCCGGGCGCCATGGCGGCAACGTCTCCGCATTCGAGGATGAAGAAGCCGGCGGATGCGGCGCGGCTGCCGCTGGGGGTCACGTAGATGATGACCGGCACCGGCGAGGCCACGATTTTCTCGATGATTTCGCGCGTCGAATCGACCAGTCCGCCGGGAGTGTTGATCTCGATGAGGACGGCTTGATCGTGGTTGGCGGCTGCCGCTCGGAGGGCGCGGCCAATGTATTCGGCGGTGACGGGCTGGATGGCGTCGTTCACTGCAACCCGCAGGACGTCGGCGGACGAGACGGCGGCGAAGAGAAAGAGTAGTGCGAGGCAGCGTGCCGCATGGCGAATCCAGAGTTGCTGTGGGCACCGGCAGCTGCCGAGCTGCGCTCGGCCGGACAGCCGAGGGCGGCTGTCCCTACGCGGACGGGCGAGGGCGCCCGTCCCTACACGGGCGCCTCCTACACGGGCACCTCTGAGAGCTGAGAACTGAGAGCTGAGAGCTGGTTTCATGGCTGTGACAGCGGCTGCGCTTTCTCCGCGAGCTTGGCTGCTAGTGTGCGCTTCAGATCTTGGCCCGCGGCGTTGCCGGGTTCCAGTTGCAGCGCCCGATTGATGTCCTGGGCGGCCTCTTCCATTCTATTTTCTCTCAAATCGAGCCGCGCAAGAATCAGGTAGGCCTCAGCCGACTCGCGAATGCGGAGGGCGGCCTCGGCTTGGGCGCGGGCCTCGAGCGCGTCGCCGCGCGCGTCGTAATCTTCGGCAAGAGCGGTGAGCGGCGCGGTGCTCGAGGGGTTGACTGCGGCGGCGTGATGGAATTCGGCCTCGGCTTCGGTGGTGAATCCATGGGCCAAGAGTTCTTTGCCGAGTTCGAGGTGAAAACGCGCGTGGGCGCGGGGATCGGATCGGGCAAATTGCTGCTCAGCCCAGCTCCCCATTTGCATGGTCATCTGGCGGAAGGCGTCTTCCTCGTAGTTGCGCTTGATGCGCTCGAGTGGGGCCTTGGAGGTCGCGCTGCCCGGCGCGATACTTCCGGGCGGAGGCGTCAGAGACTCGAGCAGCATTTTCGCTTCGGCGTCGTTCGGGCGACGATCGAGCGCCGTGCGCAGTTCGCGGGCTGCTTCGGCGCGGTCGCCAGTTTGGGTCAGAGTCACTCCCAGGTTGAAGTGATAGTCAGGGTCGCTGGGATCGTTCTGAATCGCTCTCTCGAAATAGTCGACGGCCTTTTTCTGGCCGCGGCGGGCGGCGACCACGCCAAGGTTGTTGTATACCTCAGCCAAAGGCAGGCGCGCGGCAACGAACTGGAACGCACTTTCGGATTTCGCGAAGTCTCCATGAGAGTAGGCGGCGAGACCGAGATAGAAATTGGCCTCGCGAGCGACTGCGCCTGACACTAAAGAAGAATGCTGAACTTGGCCCAACGCAGCGATCGCCAGTTCGTAAGCACGCTGGGTGTAGTAGGTCTTACCGAGTTCCAGCCACGCGTGAGCATAATCCGGATTAAGGCGGACGGCTTCGCGATAGTGCTGCACTTTTTCTTCGGCAGTAGTGGCGAGCATACCGCGTATGTAATTTTCCAGGGCGTCGAGGCGCACGGGAGCAACGCTGGCTATGTACTTGTCCTTCGGCAGGGAAAAGTCGGTGTGGATGAGACGAAGCAGATCCCAAGCCAGCGCGGATTGCAGCCGGCCAACCTCGGCCAGGGGCGCGGACTCGGTGGCGGCGGGTGAGAGTTTCTGAGCTTGCATGTCGAGCAACTGGGCGCTGGCTGTCAGGCGCTCGCCGTCATAGCGATAGGAGCCGAGCACGGCGTAATCGACATCCATCTGCTCGGCGAGGCGGTAGAGGCTGGCGCGCGGAGCATGAACGCCCGCCGGAATGCCCTGGCGATCGTACGCCCGCAGGCGTTCGTCACGGCTGGCTACGTACAGAATCGGAGAATCAAGTTGCTCGTGGAAGGTTTCGGGAAAAGATTCGCCGAGCCATTCCAGGCCCGGCGTGGGAGAAGCATTCTCGAAAGGAATTACGACCATGGTGTGGCCGACGACGATGTGGCCGACTACGGTTCGACCCGAGGTGGTGCTGTCCTGGGCGCGAAGCGACGCGCAGGGAAGCAGCCAAACCACAAAGACGAAGACAGCGGCGCGTTTCACGACAAGTTAATTATATCGGTAAGGAGAGATGGCGCCTCACGAGCAGGTCGGCCGCGCACCATTCCGCTGGCTTCATCGACCGTCCTCCGCATACACTGCTTCTTCACACTTTGCTTATTCACACTTTGATGACCCCGGCGCAGCCCACTTCGTCAGCCCTGCGTTTCCTGGTGCCTTCCGTCCGCGACATCATTTTCATTTTTCTTTTCTGGTCTCTGCTGGCGGGGCCTTTGTCGAATCGGCCGCTGGCGGATGCGGATATCGGGTGGCACATCCGAAACGGCGAGCTGATTCTGGCGACGCACTCGCTTCCGCGCACTGATCCGTTTTCTTCCACCATGCAAGGTCAGCCTTGGTTTGCCTGGGAGTGGCTGTACGACATCCTGCTCGGGGTTCTCCACCGGGCTTGCGGACTCAACGGAGTGGTTTGGTTGTGCGCCTTGTTGGTAGCCGCGATTTTCGCGCTGCTGCTTTCGCAACTGCTGCAGAGCGGGACCGGTCTGTTGCTGGCGATCCTGCTGATGTTGCTGGCGGAGGCCGCTGCGGCAATTCATCTCTACGCGCGCCCGCACATTGTGAGCTGGCTTTTTTCGCTGCTCTGGTTTGCCGTGCTGGAACATTGGGAGCATTGGGATAAGTGGGAACGTCGCGAGCAGGAAAGCCTGCCGCTATGGATACGCTGGTTCTTTCCCGCCTCGATGTTGCTTTGGGTAAACGTGCATGGTGGCTGGATCTTCGGAATAGCGCTGCTCGGAATCTACACCATCGCGGCATTCGTCGATACGGTTCGCGCGCAAGATGAATTCGCCGCGATTCGCGCCTGGCAGCGGGCTCGTGCCATGGCTTCGGCGTTGGCGGTCTCGGCGGTGGCAACGCTCGTGAATCCCTATGGCTGGCGGCTGCACGCGCACATCTATCGTTATCTGGGCGATCGTTACTTGATGAACCATATCGACGAGTTTCGCTCACCTGATTTTCACGGCTGGTCGCAGCGCTCGTTTGCGGTCATCCTGGTGCTGGTGCTGGTCGCGTTCGCGGGCAATCGTCTTTCGGGGAATCGTACTTCGGACGATCGTACTTCGGACAATCGGGGCAAGTTGCGGCTCAGCCAACTGCTGGTTGTGCTGCTGGCGGCGTATGCGGGATTTTATTCGTCGCGCAATCTTCCGGTTTCTTCGATGCTGCTGGTGCTGATCGCGGGGCCGATCTTGTGGGGAAACTTCGCTTCATTGGCGGATAAGCCGGGCGCCTGGCAATGGGTACGCAACGGCGCGGCCCGGATTTCAAACTTCTCCGATCGCATGGGCGCGCAGGAAATGGAGCTTCGCGGGCATCTGTGGCCGGTGGTCTCGGTGGGCTTGGCATTCGCGATCTGTCTTGAGGGGGGATGGCTGGGCTCGCGACAGCTGATTCATGCGCAATTTGATCCGAAGAAAATGCCGGTGGCGGCGGTGAATTTCCTGCAGAAAGAATTCCAAGATTCCCAAGATTCCAAGAATAAAGACAAGCAGCCGAGCGCGGAGCCAGTTTTTTCGACCGATGCCTGGGGAGGGTATCTCATCTACAAGATGTATCCCGAGCGGAAGGTCGTGGTCGATGATCGTCATGATCTCTACGGGTCGGGCCGCATTCGCCAGTACCTGATCTTGACGCAGGTAGAGCCGGGATGGCAGAGCGTGCTGCAAGAGTGGCAGATTCGAACGGCGCTTTTGCCCAGCGATTCGACGCTGGCCAACCTGCTCCGCGAACTGCCGCGGGATTGGCGGGTCGCTTACGAAGACAGGGTTGCGGTGGTATTTGAGAGGCGGTAGATGGCGGGCGATAGCGTCGTAGCGGGTTCATCCCGGGTTCTGAGCGCAATCGTGATTTCGTCAACTATCGTGGCAGTCGCCCCTGATTGCACGTTTACAATGCTCGTTATGAGGCTAGTCCTAGCTTCGGTTTTCTTTGCAGCTCTTGCAACGACGTGTGTTGCGCAGGAGGTTACCGTTCGGGTAGTCAATGTGAGCAACGACCAGCCTCTCCCGAACGAGAGCGTAGTAGTACAGTTTCTGAGCCCACAGGCAAGTTCGTCGTCGATGGGGCTTACCACCGACGCGAAAGGCGAGGCGCACTTCAGCATTCCCGACTCTCAGACTGAACACATCGACATCCGTGTTGTCCTGAAATCAGGGCGCTGGGACTGCAACTGTTGGATTGTGACCGATAGAAAGACTGTGCAACAAGGAATCCTGCTATTTACTCCGATGAAGAATCGCGACGCGCCTGTCCCAAAGCCCAACGAGATTGTCGTCTCGGCTCGTCCCAAAAGGCTTCTCGAAAGACTCCTGTGGCCAATTATGAAGCAATAGCTCGGGTAGTTGTCGATAAATCGCGTTTGCACTAACAACCCGAGTCGTATCATTCTAGCCGCTCGCATCGCCAACCCGTATTACTCGGTAGTGTCCTAAGTTTAGGACACTACCTATTACTCCCATTCTCTGCAACCTGGGCGCTTCCGTGTCATCTGATGTAGTTGAGTTTGGCGCTCGCCGACCGAGAAGTGGTATTTTTAGAAGCTCGCGAGAATTTCGATGCGTTGGCTTCCGAGAGACTGAGAACATATGCGGATCGCAAGATTTCGCCCGTGTGCCGGGAGATGTACGGAGAGCTGCCGATGAAATCGCAGTGTTTGCCGTTCACGCAGATTCCGCATACCACTCGCCTCTTCCTTGATTATCTGTCCTACACTCCTTCCGTTCGCGGGATGTATCCGCGCTCGCCGATTTTTTCTGAGTGGGTGAAGGACGAAGCCCAGCGCGTCGTTTACGACGCTGCGCGCCGCGCCAAGGTTAGCGAAATTCTCGAGCGGCAGAATCGGGCTTGGGGCGCTTCTGCCAAGGCTCTAGCAAATATTGAGCGGTTGCGACGAGGGGCGCTGGCGGCGGTTACGGGGCAGCAAGTTGGTCTGTTCGGCGGGCCGCTGTTTTCGATCTTCAAGGCGCTGACGGCGGTCAAACTGGCGGAACAGGCTACGGCGGCCGGAGTGGACTGCGTCCCGGTCTTTTGGCTGGCGACCGAGGATCACGATTTGGCCGAGGTCAACCACGTCGCGCTCGTTTCTGAACGCGGCCTTCCGGAAACGTTCGCGGTTGAAAGCCGGGCGTTTGAAAATAACGCCGTCGCCGATGCGCCCGTGGGCGCCGTCAAGTTTGGAGCGGAAATTGAGGCGGTGGTCGAGCGCGCCGCCACGCTGTTGGGAGATTCCGAGGTTACGACATGGCTGCGTCAGGCGTATCGTCCGAGGGAAACTCTGGGCAGCGCGTTTGCTCTGCTGTTTACGCGGCTGTTTGCGGATTGGGGGGTTGTCCTGCTCGATCCGGCCGGCTTTGATTCGACGGGCAAGGATTTTCATGACCTGGCAAAACCCCTGTTCCGCGCGGCGATCGAACGCGCGTCCGAACTCGATGAGGCACTGCTCGTTCGGGGCAAGGCGCTCGAAGCGGCGGGATATCACCTGCAGGTGAAAGTGACTTCGGCGACCACGCTGCTTTTTGAAGTGAAGAATGGCAGTCGTACTGTAGTGCATCGCAGAAATAATGGCGCCAACGGCGGTGAGTTCGCGGTCGGTGAGGAGCGGATCTCTCCTAAAGAACTGGTTGACCAGATTGAACATGCTCCCGAGAAGTTCAGCCCGAACGTGCTGTTTCGTCCCGTGGTGCAGGATTACCTGCTGCCTACGCTCGTTTATACGGGAGGAGCGGCCGAAGTCGCATACTTCGCACAGGCCGCCGTCGTCTACGAGAAACTACTGGGACGCGTGACGCCGATCCTGCCGCGGTTTTCGGCGACGTTGCTCGAAGCCAAGGCAGAGCGCATTTTGACGCGCTACCAACTGGGCCTGCCCGATGTGTTCCACGGCCCGAAAAAAGTTCGCGAAGCGATTGCCGCTCGTTCGCTGCCATCGGACTTGCAGGCACGCTTTTCGGAAGCCTATGCGAGTGCAGAGCAGTCGATGGCGGCGGTTCGCGAATCGATCGGCAGATTGGATTCAACGCTCATCCAGGCGGCGGACCGTGCCAGGATTAGCATGTGGAATCAAATCAACCGTCTGCACCGGCGGGCGTCACGCGCGGAACTGCTGCGTAATGAGGTCGTCACGCGGCACGCGGACGCCTTGAGCCACGCCCTATTTCCGCATAAGGCGCTGCAGGAGCGCGAGGTTGCGGGAGTGAGCTTTGTGGCGAGATACGGGCCGGAACTGCTGGCGAATCTGTACCAGATGATCCGTCCCGATTGCCACGATCACCAGGTGATTGAGGTGCAGTAAGGGCGGGGCTGGCTTCGTCTCCCGCCCGAAAGAGACGCGGCAAGCCGCGTCTCTACCGGTAATTAGACTGCGGTTCCGCGCAGGACCATTTGCAACTCTGCGAGCGATTCAACTCGCGGCACCCCCTTGTCGCGGTATGCGCCTGGGATGTCCATCAACAGGGCTTGCATGCCTGCGCCGGTGGCGCCGAGGTAATCCACCGAGTAGACGTCGCCGACATAGAGGCTCTCTTCGGGCGCGGCATCCATGCTCAGCATGGCTTTGCGAAAAATTTCCGGGTGCGGCTTCTCGTATCCGACGAGGCCGGAGTCGGTGATGGTGCGGAAGCACTGGGCGATACCGCACTTCTGCAACACGTCTGCGATTTTGCCATCCGCATTGGAGATCACTGCGATCCGGTAGCGCTCGCCGATCTCGTGCAGTTGTTCGGCGGTGCCGGGGCGAATCGTGTCCCAGTTGCCGGAATTCTGGATGCCGGCGACGAGTTGGTCGCGGATGGCGTCGTCCGTAAGTCCGATCTCGGAGAGCAATTGAGAGTAGAACATCCGCCAAAAACTGTGGTCGGTGCTGCCGTTGTCGGTAATTGTCCCGGTCATGATTCCGTCGAACCGATTCTTGGTTCGGCATTCCAGATCGCGCAGGTGCTCGCCATCGGGCACGATGCCGCGTTCGGCGAGAGGCGCGTGAATGCGCTCGCGATTGGGGAACAGCAGCGTGTTGCCTACGTCGAAAAAGACGACTTTGAGTTTGGAGTTCATGACAACCAAGCTAAACCACTATAGCGAATCCAAAGTTGCTGTGACCACGGGCAGTTGGCGAGCTGCTCCACCCCGTCAAGCCAACACCGGGCTTGACGGGGGCCCCGGTGCGCTCGGCTTGGACGCTGCGGCTTCGCTCAGGGCAGGCTCACGGGGGCGCCCGTCCCCACACCAGCAACGAATGAATTAAACTCAAAAATTGCCGATGTATTGAGTGGAACCGGAGTCATGGCTCAACTGCGCGTTGTCGTCCTGTGGCACCAGCACCAGCCGTTCTACAAAGACCTGGTGACGGGGCGGTATCGCCTGCCTTGGACGCGCCTCCATGCTTTGAAAGACTACTACGGGATGGTGAAGCTGCTGGACGAGTTCCCGCAGGTGCACCAGACGTTCAATCTGGTGCCCTCGCTGATCGCGCAGATTCAGGATTATGTTTCGGGCGAGGCGCAGGACCCTTTTCTGCAGGTGGCGACGAAGCCCGCGAAAGACCTGACCGAAGGGGAGCGGCGGTTCGCGCTGCAATATTTGTTTCAGGCGAATCTGGTGAATGTAATCGGGCGCTATCCGCGGTACCGCGAGCTATGGGAGAAATTTCACGGGGCGGGGGAGTCGCCGGAGCGGGCGGAGAACTACTTTCAGGCGCAGGATTTCACCGACTTGCAGGTGCTCTCGCAGATTGGATGGTTCGACGAGTACTTTCTGGCGGAGAAAGACGTTGCGGAACTGATTCGCAAAGGCCGGAACTATACGCTCGAAGACCAGCGCTTCGTGACCGCGCGGGAGCGCGAACTGCTCGGCCGGGTTCTGCCGGCGCACGCGGAGGCGGCGAAGAAAGGCCTGATCGAGATTTCGACTTCGCCTTTTTATCATCCCATTCTGCCGCTGGTGTGCGACACGCAGATGGGGGCGGTTTCCTCGCCGGGGCTGGCCTTGCCGCAGAACCGCTATCGCCATCCGGAGGACGCTCGCGAGCAATTAGAGCGCGGACTGGATTTGCACAAGAAAGTGTTTGGGATGCGGCCGCAAGGGGTGTGGCCGTCGGAGGGCAGCGTTTCTGAAGAGGTGTTGGCGATTGCACAGCAGCTTGGAGTGCAGTGGATGGCGACCGACGAAGGCGTGCTGGGACGGAGTCTGGGGACAAATTTCTCGCGCGACGGTTATGGTCATCTGGATTCGGACGGGGCGCACCGGCTGTACACGATTTATCGCTACGAGAATGGCGATACGCGTATGAATCTGCTTTTCCGCGACCACACGCTTTCCGACCTGATCGGATTCGTATACTCGGGAATGCCGCCGCAAGACGCCGCTAACAATCTCATCCATAAGATTAAGGAATCGGCGAAATCAGTTCTTACCAATGGGCAAGATGCCGTGGTCCCAATCATTCTGGACGGCGAGAATGCGTGGGAATACTACCCGCGTTCGGGCCGAGAATTCTTGCGGAGATTCTATGACGCTTTGCAGAAAGAGCCGGGGATGGAAGCGGTGACGGTGACGGAGGCGATCACGCGCCACAAGAACGTCAGTCCGCTGAAGTCGCTGGTGCCGGGCTCGTGGATCAACGCGAACTTCAACGTTTGGATTGGAGCGCCGGAGGACAACAAGGCCTGGGACTACCTGTATCACGCGCGCAATTTCTATGCGCAGGCGGCGCCCGGCGCAACCGAGGAACAACGCAAGCTGGCGTTTGAAGAAATCATGATCGCCGAGGGCAGCGACTGGAACTGGTGGTACGGACCGGAGCACCACTCGGCGAACGATCGCGACTTCGACGAACTCTACCGCAAACACCTGTCGAACGTTTACCAGGCGTTGGGCGGGACCACGCCGGATTATCTGGCGCAGCCGATCGCCGGGGGAGTGACGCGGCCTTCGTTCACGCCGCAGAGCGTCTACATCCATCCCAGAGTCGCGGGCGACATGGTGCGCTACTTCGAGTGGCTGGGGGCGGCATGTTACACGGCTGACCGGCGCTCGGGCGCCATGCACGGCAAGCAGTTTCTGATGGACGAAGTGTTGGCCGGGATCGACGAGCAGTATGTGTACGGGCGGTTGGATTTCGCCGGCAAAGTGCCGGAAGACGCCTTTGAAGTGGTGGTGAATCTGGAGTCCTGGGCCAACCATGCCGCCAAGCCCCGGCGCGAACTGCGGTTGGATGCGGCGGTGGATGGAGGCCGCATGCAGTCGTGGAAAGTGACGCAGAGCGAAATGGTGGTGGCAGATTCGACGGATGCGAAAGATGCGCGGGTGGCGCTCGTCCGAAATTTTGAGTTTCGCCTGCCCCTCACTTGGCTGCTCGCGGCTCCTCTCCAGATTGACAAAGTGCGAGGACCGAAAAGCTCGGATGTGCTGACCGTCCGGCTGCGCCTGCGCTTTAGTTTGTGGCAGAACCATCTGCCGGTTGATGCATTGCCGGTTGAAGGCTGGATCGAACTGGAGTTGCTGTCGGAAGAGGATCTGACGGCAGTGAGCGGGTGAAGAGAATCAGTGTGTGGAAGCGGGGCTTTGCCCCGCTTGGACGGGGCCGAGCCCCGTCCCCACACGGTCTAATTCTTGCTACTGGCCGCTGCTGGCGACAGCCACAGTCATTGTCATCGGACGGCTCAATTCCATCACCAATTCTGTGCCTGCCGGAAGCATCGCGGAACGGTGCTTGCCGAGCCAGTGCGTGACGGTCACGGTGGCTCCGACGGCTCCGCCAATGAGGAAGCCTTTGCCGCCGCCCGCTAGTCCACCGATGAGCATTCCGCCGCCAGTGCCCAAGCCGACTTCGGTGAGATCTTTGGCGTCGTGGCCATCGCCTTTGAACTGCCCTTCCGAGTTGACGTCGGTGCCGCGGCGGGCGTTGGTGTCAACCAGCGAGGCGTTCAGCATGAACCTGTCTCCATTGGGAAGGACGAGGTTTTCGGGGAAGATGGCAATGGTGGGCTTGCCGGCAATGCGCCGCGGCTCGTTCGTTTTCGTGACGCGGCCTTCGACAGTCGTGCCGATCGGAATCACGGTTTTTCCATCCATCACGACGGGCTCAGTGACTCTTGCCGAGAACGGATCTCCGGCCTTCGAACTGAAGGTTGCGAGCGTGGTTTCGAGCTTCATCTTGACGGCGGTGCCGGCGGGTAGGGCAGTTTGCGCCCACGCGAAACTTGCGATCAGGATGAGCGATGTCAGTGAAAGTGTCTTCTTCATGTTGCCTCCAAAGTTGCCTAAAAAATTCAATTCCGCATTTCTTTCCACATCCAATCTCAAAGGCCCTGCAAAGCTCCCAAAATCTCATCCAGCGGCGCGCGGTCGAGCTGGTTATCGCCGCGATAGATGTAGCGCACCATGCTACCGCGATCGATTACGAACGCAGCCGGGTGCGCGATGTTGAGTGCATCGGTGCCGAATGCGTGATGGAGACCGTAGGCTTTGGTCACGGTCCGATCCTCATCGAGCAGAAAAACACCGGAGATGGGATGCTTCTCCAGGAATTTTCCCGGCTTCCACACGCCGTCGCGCTTCTCGGCGGCGATGAATGCCAACTGTGCTCGCGCTGCTTCAATTTCCCGTCTCCGCGACTCGAACTGAGCCATGCGCTTCACGCAGTTCGGTCACCAGGTGCCGCGCAGAAACTCGAGAATCAACTTGTCCTGCGCGAGCAGAGCGCCGAGAGTGAACGTGCCCTCACGGTTGGCCGCTCTCAGGGAAAAATCCGGGGCGCGCGACCCGATCTCCAGAGTTTCGGTGCGGTTCTTCATGTTGAGTTCGACTTTAAGCGAGGTGGAAATCAGGAACAATAACGGATGGGGTACCGGGGGATGGACCTGGGGTTAGACCACTGAGTGATTCGCTGGGGCATGTCCCAGCAGGCTGACCGGATCTTTCCACGTCCGATATAATTTCGCTTTGCAGGTGAGAGACGCGGCAAGCCGTGTCTCTACAATTAGCAAATATGTTTCTAAATCAATCCGATGAATAAAGGACGCACTTATGCCTCTTACCAGTATTGCCGATATCCGCGGACGCCAGGTGCTTGACTCGCGTGGCAATCCGACCGTTGAAGCTGAAGTTTTTCTCGATGGCGGCGCCAGCGCGCGGGCCATTGTGCCGAGTGGCGCGTCCACCGGTGAGCATGAGGCCGTGGAATTGCGTGACGGCGACAAGGGCCAGTACCTGGGCAAGGGCGTTCTGCAAGCGGTTGCGAACGTCAATGGCGAGATTGCGGAAGCGCTCGGTGGGGTGGACGCCGCCGACCAGCGCACGCTCGATGCCAGGCTGATAGATCTTGATGGCACTCCCAACAAGGGGCGGCTGGGCGCGAACGCGATTCTGGCGGTTTCGATGGCAGTAGCGCGCGCCGCAGCCAGAGGGTTCGAACTGCCGCTTTATCGTTATCTCGGCGGGGCGGCGGCGAACACTTTGCCGGTGCCGATGATGAACATCCTGAACGGCGGCGCGCATGCCGATAACAACGTCGATTTCCAGGAGTTCATGGTGATGCCGGTGGGAGCGCCGTCGTTTTCAGAGGCGTTGCGTTGGGGCGTAGAAGTTTTTCATACGCTCAAGGGTGTGCTGAAAAAACGCGGTTACAACACGGCCGTCGGCGACGAGGGAGGGTTTGCTCCGTCGGTGAAGTCGAATGTCGAGGCCATTGAAGTAGTGCTGGAGGCGATTCAGCAGGCGGGCTATAAGCCCGGTGAGGAGATCGCGATTGCGCTCGATCCGGCGGCCAGCGAGTTCTATGAGGATGGAAAATATCTCTTCAAAAAATCCGACAAGTCGGCCAAGAGTTCTGAAGACATGGTTCGCTACTGGGCGAAATGGGTGAAAGACTACCCCATCGTCTCACTCGAGGACGGCTTCTCCGAAAACGATTGGGATGGCTGGGGGCTCTTGACCAAAGAACTGGGCGGCAAGATTCAACTGGTGGGCGACGACATCTTCGTCACCAACATTGAGATCTTCGCCAAGGGCATCGAGACGGGGAATTGCCAACTCAATCCTGATCAAACTCAACCAGATTGGCACGGTCAGCGAGACGCTCGACGCCATCGACCTGGCGCGCCGCAATGGATACACGTCAGTGATCTCGCATCGTTCCGGCGAAACCGAAGACACGTTTATTGCGGACTTTGCGGTGGCGACTGGAGTGGGGCAGATCAAGACGGGCTCAGCTTCGCGCACGGACAGAATCGCCAAGTACAACCAGTTGCTGCGGATTGAAGAAGAGTTGGGCGGAGCGGCGCGGTTTTTGGGAGTGAAGGCGCTGAATTACAAAGGTTAAGGCAACCTCCCGTGTCCAATCGTCAAGCTTGACTTAGTCCATGACTAAGCTATAATGCCTCTATGGAAGTCAATATCCACGAGGCCAAAACCCACCTCTCCCGCCTGCTGGAGCGGGTTGCGATGGGCGAGGAGGTCATTATCGCCAAGGCCGGAACTCCTGTTGCCAAGCTGGTGCCGCTAAAGGGTCGTTCGAAGAAGCGGGTGCTCGGATCGGCGAAGGGGGAGTTCACCGTGCCGGAGGACTTCAATGATCCGCTGCCCAAGGAGATCGAGGATCTCTTCTACAAATGAAGGCGCTTCTCGACACGCACACATTCTTGTGGGCAATCGCGGAGGAAGGAAAGCTTTCTCGCCGGGCTCGACAAATCTATACCGGATCGAACGATCTCTGGCTGAGTGTCGCCAGCGTATGGGAGATTCTGATCAAGGTGCAAGCCGGCAAACTTCCTTTGCCCGAGCCCTCAGGACCCTATCTGACTAAGAAGCTAGTCAACGACAGGATCGAAGTTCTGCCCATCACGCTGGACCACGTGCTCAGGACTGAAGCCTTGCCGCTGCATCATCGTGACCCGTTCGACCGCCTGCTCATCGCGCAGAGTATCGAAGAGGGATGGCCAATCCTCACGGCCGATCCCTGGTTCGCGCGCTATCCCGTCGATGTTATCTGGTAACTTGGCGGCATTTTCTGAGAGCTAAGAGCTAGAACCCCATCGTGTCGTCCGCCGAAGGTCCATAGGTCGCCGGCACCGGTTTTCCGTTCAGGCGCAGATACACGCCGAGCTGGGCGCGGTGGTGCACCAGGTGATTCAGGAACATCTGCCGGTAGGCGAGGAAGCGCGAGCCATCGAAGATCGGCTTGCCCTGAAAGCTGAGTTTCCAATTCTGCGTCCAGGCTTCATCGGGGGTGTTCTTGAGCGCAGTGCGAGCTTTGGCTGCGCCCTCATCGAAAGCTTTGACCAGTTGCGCCGCCGACTCAAAGGGCAGAGGCTTGATGCTGCTTTTTGCGAAATCAAGTTCGGGAGTTGTAAGGATCGTAAGACCAAAGCCAGCCAGCTGCACCACGTGAGGCGCAAGCTTGTTCAGCGGCATTGATTTGGGGTGCGGCGCGAAGTCTTTCTTGTCTTCCGGGACGCGTTCCAGCGTGGTGCGCGTCTTTTTGATTTCTTCATCGAATTCGGACAGAAGAAGTTCATTGATGGGCATGTTTATCCTCTGGGATAGTTTCTGCAATAGTATAAGATGTGTGGCCACTGGAAGCGATTCAGTCTATCTGCCAAAAGCCAACAGCCAAAAGCCAGGAGCTAAGAGCTGATTTATGTCCCGTCCTAAACCTCTCGTTCTCATCATTCTCGACGGCTGGGGATATCGCGCCGAAACCAAGGCCAACGCTATCGCCCTTGCGCGCAAGCCGAATTATGACCGGTTGCTGCGCGAGTATCCGAACACGCTGATTCACACCAGCGGGCCGTTTGTCGGGCTGCCGGAAGGGCAGATGGGAAACAGCGAAGTCGGCCACTTGAATATGGGCGCCGGACGCATCGTGCATATGGATATCACACGCATCGACCTGATGATCCTGAACGGCGAATTCTTCTCGCATCCCGTGCTCGTCGAGGCGATGAAGAATGCTCGCGGCGGTGGGCGCAAGTTGCATCTGTTCGGGCTCGTATCGGACGGCGGCGTGCACTCGCGGCAGGAGCACCTTTATGCGCTACTGAAAATGGCCAAGCAGCAGGGAGTCGATCGCGTCTTCGTGCATGCCTTCATGGATGGCCGCGACACGTTGCCCACCAACGGCGCCGGCTATCTCGATCAGTTGCAGCAGAAGATGCGCGAGTACAACTCCGGCAAGATCGCGACCGTCAATGGCCGTTATTACGCCATGGACCGCGACCGGCGCTGGGAGCGCATCGCCAAGGCCTACAGCGCGATGGTCGAGGGCAAAGCCGAGGGCGGCAGCTACGTTGACGCCGTGCAGGGTATGAAAGAGTCGTACAACAACGGCGTGACCGACGAGTTTGTGGT